>NZ_JAKRFL010000031.1:0-18533 GCF_022348105.1 Halomonas sp. MMH1-48 | reverse complement strand
CGAGAAGGTCAGCTTTTCAGGTACCATTTTGGAAGCGGCTGTTGGTGCTTGATGGATTGGTTAGGTTCTTGAAATCATAGCACTTTCAGCCGCTTTCTTTTATACCCTGTGAGAAATCCGGGCTAGGGTAGCTGTACACCCTCCCATGACGTTGGCTCCTTTTATAGTCGGGAAATTCCGCCTTATGGTGGGTTTGGTTGCTCTGGTTGGTTAGATTTCCCCTGTTTCGCTATGGGTATCTATAAAGATTCTGGTATGCCTATTTCATGACGGTAGAAAACAGACTCACCAGACCAACCAAAGCAACCATTTCAGGCAATGGATGTTAGACGTTCTCAATTACCCACGCGGCAATGCCTCCCCGGCCATTGCGACGCCGCAAGCGCCTACCGTTTACCACGCGGTCAGCCCGGAACTTGAGCACGTTCCCCACGGCGCGGGTCGTTAGCTGCCTTCCAGTCCTGAACTCGCTTATAGTTTCCGCCAATGCTTGCTCAGCATCAGGCAAGGCAAAGTCTTTTAGCTGGGGGTCGTGATAGTTGTCGTGGATCTTCTTCACCTCCTTAGCGGTGAAGGGATCGGCACCGAACACATCAGCCAGCGCGCACAGTAGCGCGTCTAACTGTTCCTGCTCAGGGTCAGCCGCTTGGGCAGCATCCACCGCTTCCATCGGGTCGGCATACTCCCCCAGCAGGTCAAAACGGCGGGCTACCCACGCCACTGGCTGCCTTACCATCAAGTCCCATGCTTCAAAGCTCGCCATGTTTCCCGGTGCTGGCGCATCACCAGACGCCAGCCAGCCACAAATCACGGTTAGGGCATCGGCTACCATGCGCTGGCGGTGCCGTTGGCAATACGCCTCGGGATCCAAGTCGAATTGACGGGCAAAGGGCCTATCCGTTTCGGGGTCTATCCGGCACTTGAGAACGCGGCGCGGTAAATCCCCGGCCAACGTCAGGTTATTCCCGGTCAGCAGCCAAAGCGCTTTATTGGGCACGTTAGCATGGCCAGTTTTGCCTAGTATGCGGTCGCTGTAATGCTGGGAAGTCAGCGCGCCAGCCAGGGCGGCGCTATCAAATACGCCAATGACGTTATCCCATATCACCGCACGGGTGCCGGTCATCAGGATGGTCATGATACGCTTGCGGATTTCTTCATCATCGCGGGCGTGGGTATGCGGCCATATCGTGGGCACTTCCCCCAGCGCCAGCACAGCCACGCACTTGGCTAGCAGGGTCTTACCGCTGCCTTGGGTGGGTGCATCAAAGCCAACGGCTGGCGCGGTGGGTAGAATGGGGCGAACAGCGGCTGTCAGCAGCGCAGCAAGCAAAACGCCCTTATCTACGGGGCCTACTAGCGGGAAGTCAGCAAACGGCAGCATCAGGCGTTCTAGCGCTGTTTCGACCTGCTCCCCGGTCGGGTGCATGGGCACCGGATGGATGTCGTCGCCTTCTGCCTCCAACAGCAGGCCGGTAGCTTCATCAAAGCCGGGACGGTTCAGCAGCGAGCCATCAAGGCGCAAAGTAGGCGCGGTGATAATAGCGTTCAGCGGCTTCAACGCGCGGCGCTCACCAAGGGATAGCAGGGCCTTGGCCACGCTTACCGGGGGATCCTCTAGCACTTCCACGTGATCCCCGTTATTCAGCTTATGCCAGCGCCAGAATTGCGTAGCACCGCCAAGCCAGTGCTTCAGGGCGTGTTCATCCAGCGGGTAAACGCGGCCATCCGTAGCAGTCACCAACGGCCCGCCAAAATCAAACACATCAGGGGCACGGCGCATAATGCCAAGCACTTGCTCCACCGCTTCCACAGTACGCCCTTTGACTAGCTCCACGCGCGCGGGTGGCCTGCTCAGCTTGTACGTTTTACCACCATGGGCAAACGAATACAGACGCGGGCGGGCACCCATCAGGTACAACTTACCTACCGTCTTACCACCTTGGTATTCAGGTTCGATGGGGTCGAGCGTCAGGCTATTGTGATAGCGCTCGGGGTTATCCAGCACATCCCCAACGGTTAGCGCTTGTTGGCTGCCATTGTCAGCCACCAGCATGATGGGGAAGTCTCCAGCCAATACGCCGTTATTTAGTGCGCGCTTTACGGTTTCCCGGTTCTGCTCTAGCGTTTCGTCGCTGGCCTCACTGCCTGCCATTTCGCTGGCGCGGGTTTCAATATAGTCAGCCTGCACCATATCGGCCTCGGGCTTGGCGGCAAGCATTGCCGCTACCCTATTCTTTTCAGCAGCGGCCAAGGTAGCGGGATCCGGGTCGGGAATTACCGCTTGGGTATCCAGCACAGCCACCACACCACCAACGGGCACCGGCTCGCCTCGCTGTTGTGCTAGCGGCGGGATGCATTCGGCACCGGCGGCAAAGTCCAGCCGGTTGGCTTGGTAAACACTGGCATCCAGCAGGGTACGCTTCAGCCGTTGACCAGCAGCGCCCACTTCTACCCAACCATGGCCAGCAGCCCAAAGATAGGTTTGTAGCGCCTTACCAGCCCGCTCAATATCTCGGGCATCCAGCGCCAGCCAGTACAACCGCTGACCATGCAGCCCGGTTAAATCATCGCCGGTTTCCGTGTTCACAATATGGCTAGACGATGAAGGCCACCACAGCGCGGCAACGTCAGCCAATGCGGGCACGGCTTCATGAAGGCAAGCCAGCAGGTCATCACGGGAAAGCGTGTTCGCACCAGCGCCGGGGTCATAATCGGCCATCATGACACCAGCGCCAGCAGGCCATGAAAAATGTTCCTTACTGCGGGGAATATGGTCATCAGGACGGCCCGCTTCCAGCCAGCGGCGCTTAGATACCAGCCCGGTATTCATGCGCTCAGGACGGCCATAGGCCAGTGCTTGGTTCGTCTTGAGTGATTGCAGCAAGCGGGCAAAAGTCGCCAGACTATCCACGCTTTCAACGGCGGCGCTACCTTGCGACATATCCCCGCCGGGATCCTTCACCAGCTCGCCATCAGCCAGCCGGTAACACTTGGCCAGCCGTGCCGGTTTCGTTGACGTGATAATGGTCAGGGCGGCGGTAACGGTGCTATTCTTTTCGTGTGAAGTAATACTTTGAGCCTCGCCAGTGGTTGCAGCCACAGCGGGGCTATTTTCTGCGCTAGTCATCAAGGCACCCTCCTTGTTCAACCACAAACGTCATCAGCTTGGCGCGTTCCTCTGGGGTGGGCGTATAGCGGCCATACCATGACGGTTCCCCGTCTTTTGTCGTGAACGGTACGCGGTCACAATCAAGGTCAATTTCCAGCTTGCGGCGCAACACTCCAATAAAGTGGGGGCCATTACTGGCTGGCGCTATCCGGTCAGCCTGTTCACGGGTAACGGGGCCTTTAGCCAAGGCGGCGGCTAGTCGAATTAAGCGGCGGCTCATGACACCACCTCCCCGCGTTTGGCTTCCCATGCTTCAAGGTCAGATAAGCGCCAGCGGGTAGCACGCGGGCCAATTTTTACAGGGGTGGGAATGACTCCTTCAGAAAGCCAGCGCCACCAGGTAGAGCGGGCAACGCCATAACGGTTGCAGGCTTCGGTGTCTTTAAGAAAAGCTGCTTGGTCTTGCATGGTGTACCCTCGGTATGAAATGGACTATTTCAGACTAAGGGCAGCGGGCGGGCTTGTTACGTGGTGATAAAGGATTGGCTTATCACCACGTGGAAGTCTACTCAGGTAGACAGGATTGCCATTGTTTCCAGATTTTTATGTCGGGATCTTTAAGCCAGATTTCTCGCATAGTTGCGCGGGAAAACTCGCCCCCCTTTGGTTTTAGAATCGTACCTTCAATATCATTGGCTAATAATTCGTCGTATAAATCTGCCACAATGTCGCAACCACAAAGCTTTACGCTTTCATTAGCCTTAGTAGGATGAATTCCCTCAATTTCTAAGCGCCATACGGCAAAGGCTAAGGTTTCATTTCTCAGGTCAGTGTTGCCACGTTTTCCTTGATTTGTTTTTGGTCTTTCCAAACCTCTAAGGACTTGCGCAACAAAGCCTGCAAGCCTTTCCGGCAGCGGTTGGCCGTTTTCCAAGAGTTCGGCAGCAATGACTTTGGCCGCGTCATATGAACCAGGGTCAAACGCTGCAAAACTGGCGACATGGTCAGCGGGTTCAAAGTGTTCACCCAAGCTTATTCGTGGGGAAGTAGCGAAAAAATATTCATATGCTGCGCGTTGTTCTTCCCTTCTTTGTCGAATTGTTGTTGTGAGTTCTTCCTTGAGTTGTTCACGTAGCTCATTAATTACATTCTCTTGCTCTGGCGTCATCACGCCACACCTCCCCGCAATGTCACCACGTTTGAGCCGGGATCCCTCGCTACCATGTTGGCGACCGTTTCCCCCCAGCGCTGCCATACGTCTACTTGAGACTTCCAGCGCGCGGCGCGGTTGTAGGTGCCCATCAGTTTGGGCGGCGCATGGGCTAGCATCATTTCGACTAGCAGCGGGTCAGCCATCAGTGTTTCAGTGGCCTGGGTCGCAAACGAGCGGCGCAAGTCGTGGGTAGTGAAGTGCTCCAGGTGATAGAGCGGGGCGGTTTCGTCATGCTCCTTTCTAGCGCGGCCCTGTAAGCGCGCTATGGTGGTGCTGAGGCTGTCTGGGTGTAGCGGCCTGCCAGTGCCTTGGGTAGACGTAAAAACGAACTCCCCGGCGGCTAGCTGGCGCTGTTCTGCCAGTAGCTCAAGCGCCAGTGGGCAAAGGTGAACTTTATGCTGGCGCCGTGACTTGGTGCGCTCAGCCGGTATTGTCCATTCTGTTTTGTTGATTTCATCCCAGCGCATAAAGGCCACCTCGCCACGACGGCAGCCGGTCAGTACCAGAAGCTTCAGCGCATTGGCTACCGGAACGCTCAGCACGGCGGTAGTGGCTTTGCCTTCACTATCCGCGCGGGCGTCGTCTATGGCTTGCCATAGCTGGCGCAACTCAGGCAGGGGCAGGTGACGTTGACGCGGGGCAGACGCAGACGCGGCAATATCGGCAGGGGTCAGGCCATCAGTGGGGTTCACGTCGATTTGTTCACGCTTTTGGCAGTAGCGTAGCAGTTGACGCAGTAGGTTCAGACTATGGCGGGCTTCTACCTTGGCACTTTTGGATGCCTGTTCTAGTACATCGATAAGCAAGCGCCGGGATACGTCACGAACGTAAAAATCAGCCAGCCGGGGGGCAAGGTGACGGCGCCAACGGCCACGCTGTTGGGCTACCGTCTTGGCGGTAGGTGGCTGCTTGTTGCGGCCCGGTTGCTGTTGGTAGTGCTCTATCCAGCGGTTGAAAGCATCCCTCATTGTCCATGCGGCTAAATTGGTGGCCTTTTCAGACGCGCGTTGTTTTCGTGGGTCTAAGCCTTGCTCTACGACCTTTACCGCTTCCCGGTGGGCTTGGCGAGCCTCGGTTAATTTCATGGCCGGGTAAGTGCCTAGCTGTAGCTCGCATTGTTTCCCGTTAATGCGGTAACGATAAAGCCACGCCTTGGCTTCACGGTCGCTACGGGCTTCCAGTGCCAGCCCCCCAAAACCACGATTAGTAACGCCTTCCCTTACCTTGGCTTTGTCATCAGCGGGCTTGAAGGCAATGACCTGTTTTTCAGTGCTTAGCATTGTGTCTCCTATATGGGGAATTTTCGCCCCCACAGGCGCCCCCACAGAAAGTGCAGTATAGCGTGGGAAAGCATAAGACACAAAAGGATGATATTGGTTATTAAGTCATTGATTTTATATGTTTTAGTGGGTGGTTAAAGGAATGCTAGATAATGCAAAAAACAGGCTTAAATCCCGCTCCTAAGCGGCAGGTCGCAGGTTCGACTCCTGCCAGGGACGCCAAACGCCCCCGTGTCTTCTTCATTTCTAACGACTAGCGCGGCGCGCCTAGCGTTTGCACCCAGTAGTGCGTAAATCGAGAGTCACTATCTTCTGCGTGCGCCATGCCCATGTCGGTAAAGGCATCGTTCATGAGGTTGCGGCAGTGCCCCGGGCTTTCGATCCAGCTTTCGATGGCTGCGTCGGCGGTGGTGTGGCCAGCGGCGATGTTTTCGCCCATCCTTCGCCACGTATAGCCGTGCTGAGTAGCGCGATCACTCATGCTGCTGCCGCCTTGCCCGGTATGGCTGAAGTAGTCGTTCGTGGCCATGTCGTCGGCGTGAGCTTGGGCGGCGGTGGTGAGCGAGCAGCTCCAAGTAAGGGGGCTAGCGGCATCGAAAGAACGTTCGCCGCATTGGCGGGCTTGGCCTCGAGCTTGGTTGACGCGGTCAAGCATCGTTTGCTGCCGTTCGGTGGGAGCGCACGCTTCGGACGCGGGGGATGCCTTATTGGCGGATGAGGCGGGCGCATGCGTTATCCAGACCGTTGCCATCCACGCGATCGAACAAAGCGCCCGGGCAGCCGGGCGCTTCATGAACGGCTTATCCACCGAACTTCTCATTTTCGCCCAAGTTGGGTGTGGCGTCTTTTTTGAGATTGGCTTTGGCGATTTCGTACAGCTGGAACGTTTTGCTCTCTTTGGCTTTCCAGTGCTCACCCATTTCTACTTTCACTTCCAGTAGGGCGACATCAGGGTCGTCTTTGCCTTCAGGGAACCAGGCCGCGACGAAGGGGTTCCAGTACTTGTCGATCAGCTCACGGTCGTCGATGACGTTGGCCTTACCGGATAAGGAGACGTAGACACCGTCGTCTTGGTCCGAAAAGCTAAGACAGACATCGTGATCGCTTTTGGTTTCCAGTACTTTTTCAGCACTACGACGAGTATAGAACCAAAGCGTGCCGTCGTAGTCGTCTTGCACGAGGTGCATGGGGCGGGCGCGAGGCATGTCATGGTCTAACGTCACCAGCATGCCGACTTTGATATCCTTGATCATTTTCCAGATTTTTTGCTTATGCTCTGGGCTAGACATGGCGTCACTCTCCTTATGAATGGCTAGCAGTGGGCGATTGCCAATCGCCTCTTTCTGGGGCAATGCTTATGCAAAAGCTAATAGGATTCGTGCGGTGTTGTACAAATCCTTTCATTAGCCTAGCTGCCATTGAGGAGATCAGCAAATCAGCTCTCCGGGGAGTTCGATAGTGAATTCGCCACCGCCGCCGTTGGCATCTCGGTAGTACACCTCGCCCCCCAGCTGCTGGGCAATTTCTCGGGTAATGGCGAGCCCCAAGCCGGTACCGGGGAGCTTGCGCGTGTCACTAGCGTCCGCTTGGGAAAAACGCTTGAAGAGGTGGGGTTGAAAGTCGGGGTCGACACCTGGTCCGTGATCGCGGACGCTAATGTTGACGGTTGACTGTTGGTGCGTAACGGAGATCTCGACCGGACGATCTTTCGGCGTGAATTTGACGGCATTCGACATCAAGTTGGTTAGCGCTTGAATCAGCCGTTGACCATCGACGTTGACGCGCACCTCTGGCCACTGTGGCGTGGCTTCAATACGGACCCCGTGCTGCTCGCCGTACCCGGCCATGGAGTCGATCGCCTCTACCACCAGCGGGGTCAATGGCTGCGCGGCCAGGTTCATGGGCATTTTGCCTGCCACCAATTTCTCCATATCCAGCAGGTCGTTGATGAGCGTGGCAAGCCGCTGCACGTTACGTTGGGCGGTTTCCAACAGCGCATTGGCGGGGGCAGGCAGTTCGCCCACGACGCCGCCTGCCAGAAGCCCTAACGAGCCATTGATGGAGGTGAGCGGGGTGCGCAGTTCGTGGCTCACGGTAGCGATGAACTGATTCTTCATCTTATCCAGCCGTCGGCGCTCGGTAATGTCTTCGATCAGTGACCAGATGACGGGGCGCCCGTCGGGGTCATGGCTCAGCATGCCCTGCAAACGAACCGGGTAGCGGCTGCCATCCTTGCGGATGTACTCTTTTTCGAAAGGCCCGTAGCGGCCCTCGTTTTTGAGGCTCATGAGCACTTGCTCTTCCATGGCTTGGTACTCTCGGGGCGTAAGGTCCCAGTAGCTGAGCTGGACGAACTCGTCACGGGTATAGCCAGAGGGCAGCGTCAAGGCGTCGTTGAGATCGATGAACTGCCCGGTCTCGAAATCGTTGAGCGCAATGCCAATGGGGGCAAACTCAAAAAGGCCTCTAAGACGACTCTCGTTGCGCTCCAGAGCTTTTCGTGCCAATTCTTGTTCATGGATGTCGTGCAGGTAGCCATGCCATAGCACGCTGCCATCGGCGAGCCGCTCTGGCCGCGCCTGACCGGCTGTCCAGCGGTACACGCCCTGATCGTTTCGTACGCGATACGTGGCATGCCAGTCCCCGAGCGTATGGGCAGAGTGCTGTATGGCGGACGCCACGGATGCCAGGTCGTCTGGATGAATGCGCTCGAAGGCGGGAGTGGCGTCTTGGGCCGCCTGTTTGGGCGTCATGCCGTAAAGGGATTGAATTTGCGGCGAGCTGAACGGGAACGTGGGCCGTCCGTCGGGAAACTGTCGGTACTGATAAATGACGCCAGGCAGTTGCGCCATGAGCTTGGTAATCCGCTCGTTGCTCAAACTGTTGGTCAAGGTATCAGCCAGCCAGCGGGCGAGTAGTCTTAGAAACAAGGTTTCGCTTTCATCAAACTCGCTGCCCCGGGGTGAGGCTGAGGAGAAGTTGAGCGTACCGAACACTTGGCCCTCCACTTCGATGACGATGGCGGCATAGGCGCCAAGAGGAAAGGCTTGATAACAGGGGTGAGCATGAAACTCACTGTTGGCGACATTGGCGATAAACAGCTCTTTTTTCTGTCCGGTGAAGAGTAGTTGGCACCAAGTGCTGCCTAAATCGAAGCGCTCACCGGCCGCCAGTGGCATGCCGGGGGAGCACTCTACCCATCGAGCGGTGTATACCTCGCCCTCGATCTGGCTGAGGATCGCTAGGTCCAAACCGAGATAGTGACGCGTCGTATGCAGTGCATACTGAATTTTGGCATCGAGGGTGTCGAGCGTATTGAACGCGATATCGTTGAGCAGCAGCAGCGCATCGTGGTGTTTGCGAAGCTGCACGCGGGCTTCGTGCTCACGGGTAATGTCGACGATGAACCCTTCCATGATCAAGGGGTGTTGGGCATCGCCTGTCACCCAGTTGCCGCGCTCTTCGACCCAGCGCCAACGGCCATCGCGGTGGCGTATCTGGTACTCGATATGCCAACCTTCGCTGGCGGCGCGGGCGGTTTCGATCGCGTCGCCCACGGCGGCGGCATCGTCGGGATGAATGATGTCGGCATAGCTGAGGCACGCGTTATTGATGAGTTCTTTCGCGGTATGGCCGCTGACCTGGTCGATTTGCCCGCTGATGTAGAGCATGGTCCAGTTCTCATCCGGTAAGCAGCGATAGGTCACCCCGGGCATGTTGCTCAACAGTGACGCAAACTCATCCCGGCTGGCTTGCAAGGCCTGCTGCGCCTCGATCTCGTGGGTGATGTCGGTATGGGTGCCATACATCAACAGCGGCTGACCCTCTGAGGTCCAGTCGAACACCTGCCCGCGGTCGTGCACCCACACCCAGTGGCCCTGCTTGTGACGCATTCTTGCTTTGCAGCTATAGCTTTCCGTTTCTCCTCGAAAATGCGCATCGAGTAGGGCGGCAGAGTGAGCCAAGTCGTCGGGGTGTGCAAGGTCCAACCACGTATTGATGGTGATGGGGCTGAGCTCTTCCAGCGTATAGCCAACGATCTGTGCCCACCGCTCGTTGAAAACGGTCTCTCCCGTTTGTACGTTCCACTGCCAGGTGCCGACGCCAGTGCCTTCGATGACCAATCGGGCACGGCGCTCGCTTTTTTGCAGTGCCAGCGACAGCGCAGAGTGAGAGGCGTGGTGACCGATATCGTCCTGGATCAGTGCCTCTATCGTTGCGGCGATGTCGTGAAGCAGCGCAATCTGTTCTTTCGTGAAGGCTCTTGGAACCGTGTCGAACAGGCAGAGACAGCCTGCCGAGCGATCCGAAGACGTAGCCAACTGTATCCCGGCAAAGAAGCGGACGAAGGGGGCGGCCTGAACCATGGGGTGATCGGCGAAGCGGATATCCGCCTGGGCGTCCTCGACGATCAAACAATCGCTTGGAAAGAGCGCATGGCGACGAAATGCGTGTGCTAACGCGGCTGCGCTGGTTTCCGACAGGCCCTGGCTCGTCGCGAGCTCCAAGCGGTCATGTTGACGTAGATAGACTTGCACGATGGGCACGCCGAACACCTGTTGCGCGAGGCGCGCCACACGCTCGAAACGAGGGAGCTTGCCATCGTTCAAACCGTGGTCAACATTCGCTTCTAACGCAGGTGCAGCGCGGCTTATGGAGCCCTGGGGTGTTTTCATGGCGTGACCATCGAGTGACCTACTGAAAGTGTGCAAGGGTGACGACGCACTAGCCGCTGCGTTTAAATTTATATTGGTCCGTCAAGCTGCCTTCACAGCATAATGGCTTATGGTGGTGGGGTGTAGAGAGAGACGTGGCTTGAGCGTCGTTGAGATGTGAAAAATTGTGGAGCGCCGTTTGGCGGGCCTGATGCGGCGAAGTAGAGTGAGGAGTACCACGAATGAAACATAGCATCTTAATAATGATGGTGGCGTTAGTAGGCTGTGCGGGAGGAGAAGGCGCTGATATGCAGACGGCGGCTGCGGCGTATTGCGTCAGCCTGGGCGGCGAGCGCCTCACCCGCGAAAGCGCTTTGGGAACGGGACGTTACTGTCGACTGCCGGATGGTCGGGTCGAAAACGAGTGGCACTTATATCGAACAGAGCGATTGGATAATGATTAACGCCACCAACGAATAGGCGTTTGAAACGCATCAAACGTGCTATCAACGCAATTTTGAGCGTATAAGGTTAGCGTTAATAAAAAATAGGGTGAGCTGGTGGGTCACGCCAGCTAGGGGATCGGATGGGTACGTTCAACGTCTTGTTGCGCTTTTTTTGCGTAGGAATAATGGCTGGCTTGCTGTTGCTGTCCGGTTCTTCGGCCTACGCTAGCGCGCCTGCACCGCTGACCGATTGGGAGTATCGCTGGGGAGATGCTTCTTTAGAGGATGACGCGCCTTGGAGCCCCATAGATTTTCCTTCTAACCCCCCGGAGCGCAACGGCCAGAAGTCCGTGTGGTTTAAAACGGTCTTGCCAGAGGGAGAGTGGCGTGACCCGGTGTTGCACATTACCAGCATTAACTTGGTGGGGCAGATCTACCTCGATGGCACGCTGATTTATCAGCATGGCGATATGGAAGCGCCTCGTTTCATCGGTTGGCCGTGGCATTTGGTTCCGCTGCCGGAGAATTCGGCGGGCAAGACGCTGGCGCTGCGTATCCACTCCGATTACACCAGCATCGGGCTGTGGGGCGATGTAGAAATCACCGATCGTATCGATGCGCTAAAGGGGATGCTCCACGCTTCGGTACAGGACCTTGCGGTGAGTGCCTTCAGCCTGCTACTGGCGACGTTGGCAGCGATTTTTGCCATGATTGGGCCTGAGCGTCGGGGCTTTTTCGCCATCGCGCTGTTTGCGTTTTCGTCAGGGTTGATGCTGTTGGCAGAGACCCCCGTTCGGCAGCTGTTGGCAGACGCGCCGCTTACCTGGGACATTTTAAGAGCCGCCAGCTACTTTACACTGCCCATTGCCATAGGCTTGATGCTGAGCCACTGGTTGGATGGTGTACCAAAGCGCTGGATGAGGCGTTTATGGCAGCTCCATTTGGCGTACCTCGTGGCTTCGATTGGTCTGGTCGCACTTGGCGTGGTGAACTTGGCACTAACGTTCCCCATATTCGATGTGCTGCTGTTGCTCACGCTCCCCCTCATGCTTCTGCTGGCGCTGCTGCGAGTGCGTCGTTTGAATTTGGAGCAGCGGCTGTTCGTCACTAGTTTCCTGCTGTTTGCGCCACTTCTGTTGCTGGACATGTTGGTGGCGCACGAGCTGATCCCTCGGCGCGATGTGCCACTGAGCTATGGGGCGTTGGGCTTCTCTTTGGCTATCGTGGGGATTTCGCTGTGGCACTACCGTCATACGCAGCGTCAGCTTGCTGCGGCCAACCAGACGCTAGAAGCACAGGTGACGGCGCGAACGGCAGAGCTAGATACCTTGGTCGAGCAGCTCAAGGGGCTCTCGCTTCAGGATGCCCTGACCGGCCTCAATAACCGTCGCCATTTCGACACCTTGCTACATCAGGAAATGGCGCTCGCGCAGCGTAAGGGAAGCCTGCTTTCGCTGCTGATGATCGATATCGATCATTTCAAGAAAGTGAACGATAACTTTGGCCACGACGCTGGCGATGCCGTTTTGATCGAGGTCGCGGCGCTGTTAAAGAAGCATTTTCGCGGTACAGACGTGGTGTGTCGGTTGGGGGGCGAGGAGTTCGTCGCGCTCCTACCGGGCACCGGAACGGCCGAGGCGCAAACGCGTGCCGAGAAACTGCTGAAGGCACAGCGTAACCAAGCGTTGAGTCACCTTCATCAGCCGCTTGGACGCATTACGCTCTCTTGCGGAATCGCCACGTATCCGGCTCACACCATGGACCCTAAAAGGCTACTGCGCTTAGCCGACACAGCGTTGTACAAAGCCAAGAATAACGGCCGCGACCGTTGTGAAGTATGGGAAGGGGCCGTGTCGTCCAGCGAGCAGTAGCTAGCGGCTATGATGACTCGTTTTGCCAGACGTTTGGCCATGCCCAGCCATCTTTATGCACGTAGGCAGCCAGTAACCGCTGTTGGCGGGTGGCAAGCTGTTGATGTATCTCTTGGTGAGCGGCGGTGATGCCAGGCAATCGTTGGTACTCTGCTAGCGAAGGTAGCTCTGGGAGGGTAGGGGTAGGGTCGATGAACGCGCTGTCTAACGTCGCGAGAAAGTTTTCAAGCGTGACGATGCCCGTTTTAAGCTGTTGCCGCGTCGCGTGGTCGATATCGGGGCAAGCAATTTGTGCAATGACCAGCGCTTGATAGAGTTTCGCGAGAGCAACCGGTAGCGATTTTTGACGGTTAGGGTCGTGATAATAGTGCAAAATGGGATACGCCAGATGCTGCTGCCCCAACCGGCTAATGGCCTGTTGGAGTGGTTGTAGCTGCTGTACCAAGCTTGTGTACTTCCCATTATCATGGGTCGCGCGGAGAATTTGTAAGGGGCTATTGCCCAGCGCATGGATGGACAGCGCGACATGGCGTTTTTCGGTGACATTGGCCATGATGCTCAACATATACGTAATGGTGAGCGTAAAGAGAAAAAAGCCGTTGGCAGCTGCCAGCGGTGGTGCAAGCCGCCAAGTGTCGCTGCCCGGAACGAAGTCGCCGTAGCCCAGAGTGGTCAATGTATAGCCCGCATAGTACAGGCGCTCGACATCGTTGGCAGGGGCTTTGGTCGTGGCGTTCACCACGGCGTCTTCGGTGCTGCAAAACAGTAGCCACCATCCGACTAGGGCAAGCAGCAGCCAAACGGTCATCAAACCTACGGTCAGCCAAGGGCCTGCTGCAGACAGTACGCGGTGGCAGCGATGACGTTGATGCAATGCCAGTAACAGGGTCCATACCGTGCTAATGGAGCGGTTGGTCAAAGGGCCAGAGTGAGAGGCAGACAGCGTCGTCTTGATGGCATCATAATTGGCAAGGGTTATTAGAAGAATGCCAACGATACCGAGCCAGTGATGTCCTATCATGCTCGCTTCCTAGTTCGAAGAATCGGATGGGGTGACACTCACCACCACTTCATAAATACGCCAATCATAATGATTCAGCATGGCCTCTGCCGAGGCAACGCGCTCGGCCAGTCGATGCGTATCGCGCGGGACAATGAACGCTTCACCGCTGAACACGTGTCCCTCTTCTCGTAGTCGAACGGCAGCGTCCAAGACCCACTCGTATCGTTTGAGTGCCGTTTCCAGCGACTCGGCTAACGGCTCGGGTTGGGTGTTCGACGTAATTCGCGGGCGGCGATCCAATAAATCACCCACGGCCTCTTTCAGGTTCACTACGCCGTCCTTGGTCACATCGATGGCGATGAGCGCTGCCGCTAGCGCATCTGCCCACCAGATACCGGCACCAATCCCCAAAATGCCGATGATCGCTGCCAGGCCGGTCATCCAGTCCGCTTTGCTCATCTTACCATCGACATAGACGGTTTTTTCATGCACCTGTATGGCGGCTTTGGTCTGCAAGCGGCCAATCACCATGGGAGGAATCACGCTGTAGATGAGGGCACCGATCATTAACCAGCCCATCCAAAACGTATGCCCAAAGAGCGAGATAGCGCCTACTGAGGGGTGCTCCTGACTGATCAGTTTCATGATCGAATCCAGTAACAGCAAGCTCCCCATCAGGCTCAGTGCCGTGGCCGCGCATAAAAACGCAATCACCGTGGCGCGTTGGTAGCCGTAGGGAAAGGTATCGTTAGGGGGGCGGTTACGAAAATGCATGGCGATCAAGAATGCCACGGGAGGAATGAGCGATAGGATGTCCTCTATCCAGGCCGCTTTCATGGCTTGGCTGCTGCCTAATACCAACCCAAGCACCAGAATGATTGAGACCCGAAACCCCAAGTTCCACCACTCCAGTCCCACCAAATAATCGAGCTGGCGCTGTTTGTCAGCAGGCATACGGTAGGGCTTGCGTATTTTCATTCAGCGGCCTCGACGCGTTTTAGCTGCTCATAGAGAGAGGATTGGGCATTGAGATGGCGTTGAAGCGCCAACATGAGGGCGTTTTCCCCTTTGGGTAGCGCCATCACATGGTGTTCGCTGGTGAGTCGATGAGCCGTTGGTCGAAAGCCATGGGCCTCTAACCACCATTGAGGGCCAGCTACCCAGCCCGGCGCGTCATGCACGCGCTCGGTGATCACGGGAGTCGCACCCAGCGCACGGATCGACTGCGTGACGCTATTGAGACGCGCCACGGCGATGTCTTGGCCCTCGAGGGCAGCGTCGCCCGCTGCGTGAGCGCTAGGGTGATGAGGCGCGATACCAATGACATGATGTGAGGTGAAGTACGGGCGTGTCGTGGCGGCTAGCTGAGTAAGACGCGTATTGTGAGTAAAGCCGCCGGCCACGATATCGAGCTGGTGGTGGTTGAGCGCTTTCAGTAGCTCGTTTTCACTGCCCCAGTGCCACTCGATGGACGCATCGAGGCTATTGGCAAACTGGGATAGAAGGCCGATGTCCACCCCTTTGGGGCCCGCAGCGGTAGCGATGACCCAAGGTGGGTTTTCCGTGATACCGATGAAGAGCGTGCCGCCCTCGATATCGCTTATTTTGCGTTCTACATTTTGGGGATAGCGACAGCCAACAAGCGTTAAAAAAAACGCTATACATAGGCATAGTGCGTAACTTTTATGTGACGATTTTTTTCTCACGTTGATGTAAATCTTAGTATTAAAGGGGCGGCTAATAAGCGGCTACTTTTATGTTTCGTTCACTACTGCATGATATAACGAACACAGTAGAAACAGCCGTGCTGTTATCAGCACGGCTGAGCCATTGAAAGACAATGTCGTTAAAGGCGCGGACATTAAGCGGCAATGCTCGCACAGGCGTTGGCACACTGTTGGCAAGCTTGGGCACACGCTTGGCAGTGATCAGCGTCGTGTTTGGCACACTCGTCGGCACACTTTTGGCAAATGTCGGCGCAAAGTTGGCAGATGTCATTGGCGTATTCGCTGTTTTGGGCCATGTAGGACGCCGCCAAGCGACAGATCTGAGCGCACTGAATATCCATGCGTATGCACTCGGCCATTTTGTGTACTTCATCCTCTTGAAGGCACTGGGTAGCGCACTGGTCACAATACGCGGCGCAGATATGACAAGCCTCGATTTTTTCCTTGAACGCTCCAAAATGCATCGTCAGCTCCTGTAGCCACTCTAGTCAACGAATGGGAGGTATTCCCTTATGGGTCGAAAGTTAAAGCTAGCCGACGATGAGACAACGTACCTGCAATGCCTCTAATTTTTAATATTGTTTAATTTTTCAATAAGGTTTTTTTAAGCATTGTATAGCTTATGTTGAGCCTAAGGGGGAATGTCAAATAATGTGACATGCTAGGTAACTACCGTTACTTTTTTTAGCGCCTGAGCCATAGTACGCCTACTGGGCTTGCAGGTGTAAAAAGTATTCTCCCAAAGGGGGTGGCAATGCGTAATAACGGCTATGTATCACAAACGAATTATCCGATTGAACCCGATGACTTCTTAATCTCCCGCACGGATATCAACGGCTATATTACGTATGCCAACCCGCGCTTTATCGAGGTGAGCGGCTTCGCCATCGAAGAGTTGATGAATGAACCGCACAACGTCGTTCGGCATCCGGATATGCCGCCTGAGGTGTACCGGGATATGTGGGCAACCCTGAGAGAAGGGCTCTCTTGGCAAGGATACGTCAAAAATCGCCGTAAAAACGGCGACCACTATTGGGTGCACGCCAATGTCGTGCCCGTCGTCGATAAAGGCGAGCTGCAAGGCTACGCGTCGCTTCGCTCTTATGCGGGGGAAGAGAAGGCGCGCTATTTCGATCACCTGTATCGTCAAATGCGTGAAAACAACTGCCCCTACTATTTAAAGCGCGGCAAACTCAAGCGCAAAGGGTTGCGCGGCAAGTTGCCATCGTTTCAGTGGGAGGGAGTGAAGGCGCGCGTCGTTCTGTCGTCTTTGGCGAGCGTAGCGCTACTGGGGGGTGGCTTGTGGATCACGCAACGCTTTTCTCTCGAGAGCTGGTCTTTGGTTGTGCTTGCCCTAGTGCTGGCAAGTGCGATCTGGTCGGTGAACGCGTTGCTGCTAGGTTCCTTGAGTCGTTCGGTCGCATCGCTGAAAGACATTGCGCTGCAGCTGGCAGCGGGCAACTTGAACACGGTGATTCCTTCCACTCGCCGCCAATCGCTTCGTCAAACGCTGGAGGCACTTCAGCTCATGCGCCGCTCGCTGCTCTCTACCGCCAGTGATATTCAGCGCAATATGGACACCATTGGCCCGGTGGTGAGCCAAATTCTAAGCAATAACGCCAACATGGCGGATCGCCTGGAACAGCAAGCCTCCGCGGTACAAGAGACGGCTGCCAGCATGGAGGAGATTTCCAGCACCGTGCGTCAAAGCGCCTCGAATGCGCAGCTTGCGAGCAAGGCGGCCGATACCAACCTCGCCGAAGTGGGCAACGCGTCGCGCCTGACAGACGAGTTGGCTCAGGCCATGGACGCGTTGACCAAGCAGTCCGAACGGATGAAACACATGGTGCAAGCCATCGATGCCATCGCGTTTCAAACCAATATTCTGGCTCTCAATGCGTCGGTGGAAGCGGCGCGTGCTGGCGAACACGGACGTGGCTTTGCGGTAGTGGCCCAAGAGGTGCGAAAGCTCTCCAATCAGACCGCTGAAGCGGCCAAAGAAGTGCAGCGCATGATCGTGGACACCAATCAAAGCGTGCTGGAAAGCGCGTCTCATACGCGAGAAACGCAAGCGGCGACCCAGCGTATCCGACATGCCAGTCAGCGGGTCAACGACCTGATGGCAGAGATTAGCCGAGCGGCCAGCGAGCAGAGCGACGGCGTTGCCCAAGTAGGACTAGCCATTGCCGAGATCGACAGCACGACCCAAGCCAGCGCCTCGGATATGGAGAGCTACCGGCGGGTGGCAGATACCCTCAGTGGGGAAGCCGCCGCTCTGACCAACAGCGTCAACGCCTTCAGAACCTCACAAGGCGCGCAGCCTTTGCCAGCGCTACGCCGCTCGCAGCCGCTTGGGCTCCATCAGTCCGCCGCCAAAGTGCTGCCCTCCAAGCAGTCGTCAGCGGGTGAGTGGGAGCAGTTCTAGTCCACGTTGAGTAAGTGCCCCTTAGCGGCGTGTTGTTCTAGGCGTTTTGGCGCAGAGTGTGCAACACGCCGTTGAGGGCGTTTAATCCTATCTTAGCATGTGAGATGTTTACGCGAGTTTAACCAAGCACCTGTCTGTTAACTGATCGAGCCTGTCGAAACCCAAGAGTCCAAACGCACGATCAACCTCGTCGCGCAGAATGTCCAGCGCATGTTCGGCGCCTGCTTGCCCTCCGGCTGCTAGCCCGTAGAGAGTGGCGCGGCCTAGCCATACAGCGTCGGCGCCAAGCGCCAATGCTTTTACAATATCGGTACCCCGCCTAAAACCACTATCAACAAACAGTTGGCAGCGTCCCCCGACGGCAGCTTTGACAGCTGGCAGTATATCCATTGGAGAGATGGCATGGTTTAGCTGCCTACCACCGTGGTTGGATAGCACAATCGCATCGGCACCAAGTTGAGCGGCTTTGCTAGCCTCTTCGGGATCCAAAATACCTTTGATGATTAGCTTCCCAGGCCATAAGTCGCGGAGCCATTCGATATCTTCCCAGTTAAGGGAGGGGTCGAGCTGCTGACCAATGATGACGGAGGCTCCTTGGGCGCTGCGTTGGTTGGGCGGCAGGAGCGCGTCCAGGTTTTTGAAAGTTGGGGGGCCGTCTGGGTAGAGCACATCCAGCAGAGTTAAGCTCAGTTCTTGTGTATGGAGGGCAGTAGAGAGGGTGGCGTATCCTGTTGATTGATCTCGCCAGATCACAACCAACATAGGACGGATACGCCATGAGCAATTCTACTCTCCAAGCCGTGA
>NZ_JAKRFL010000030.1:0-19874 GCF_022348105.1 Halomonas sp. MMH1-48 | reverse complement strand
AGTGGCGAGAAGGTCAGCTTTTCAGGTACCATTTTGGAAGCGGCTGTTGGTGCTTGATGGATTGGTTAGGTTCTTGAAATCATAGCACTTTCAGCCGCTTTCTTTTATACCCTGTGAGAAATCCGGGTTAGGGATTGCAAGAAGCAGTTCTTTGTTAAGAACTTCCACTACTTCCTTCTTGTTCCACATTCCGTACTGTTCTAAATATTTCACAAGGAATGAGATTCGCTCCAAATGAGCCTTCACGGCAGTGCCTGAAACCCTTTTCCTAAAAAATGAGACCATGCTGTCTCCTTTCAGAGTGAAGATAACGTAAGTGCTCACACGCAACTTTGGAGCTAGAAAGCAACGGAAAAATTGTCGCTGCACAGCCGATAGTTAGGACCACACAAATCTCGCTCCGAAATCTCGCATATGGAACAGAACATCTGGGCCGCCTATGTCTTCGTACTCAAAGTGCTTTTTTCCAATATTAGTGAGGTCAACGTTGACTTCACCAAATTCATATATTCGTGCATAGCGCAGCTTGTCAATATTCCACCGGGGCTCAGAAATATCGTGTGCGAACGCATTTCTGATTTGGTATGCAAGGCCAGCGAACTGGTCTACCTCCGATTGAATAGGGTTCGCAAGCGTGACACCCGCTTCCTCTCTGCATCGGTTTAATGTGATTGCAGCGGCACCGAAAGCAATGCCTAAGTTATTCTGTAAAGCAAGAACTAGGTCGTCAGATGAATCGAGGATCTTATCGGGAAGTACGAAAATCATGCCGCCCTCTTGAAAGGTAAGCGATTTATCTAGCTCCGCAAGGTCAATTCGTCCTTCCAAGCCATAGTTGTAGAGCTTCCATGCAAATGCGAGCTGACCAAAGGCCGTGTCCAAGTAATTCATATGATCACCCTAACAAGTACTAGACAGTGCGTCCTATGATTGGATAAACGTGCCGAAATGATTGTCCGTAAAATTCAGTCTGCCAAACTCTTCCAAACCCTTGTTCTGCTGCATTTCTCAGCACCTCCGACTTGGACGGATACTCTGCCGAATTCAGCTTAGCATATGGTGCCCAGAACGGCTGCTTATCTTAGGGGTGGGTTTTCAACGCCGATGTTGCCAGGTCAGCAGAAGCTGCTATTGATAAGATGATTCTCAATAAGCGCCCATAAAGAACCCACCCACCGCCAACAGCTTACGCTACCTGACGATGGGCGGGCCCAGTCCTACCTCAACGCTATTAGCTAAGCGCTTCCAACGATTCTTCAATAATGCTCAACCCTTCCTCTAACACCGCAGACGAGACCGTCAGCGGTACCAGAATGCGGATGCTGTTGCCGTAGAAGCCGCAGGAAAGAAGGATCAGGCCTTTCTCGCGGGCTTTGGCGCAGAGCGCTCCGGTCATCTGCGGGTCGGGCTTGCCGTCGCTGTTGAGCAGTTCGAACGCGGCCATGGCGCCGAGCTGGCGGCCGTGGGCGACGGCGGGGAAGCGCTCTTCCCAGACCGCGAAGCGTTCGGCCAACATTTTGCCCATCTGCTCGCTGCGGGCCAGGATGTTCTCTTCTTCGATGGCTTCGATCACCGCCAGAGCCGCCGCGCAGGAGAGCGGGTTGCCGCTGTAGGTGCCGCCTAGGGAGTTGGGGCCGGAGGCGTCCATCACCTTGGCGGTGCCGACCACAGCAGAAAGCGGCATGCCGTTGGCAAGGCTCTTGGCAGTGGTGAGAATGTCCGCTTCGATGCCACTGTGTTCCAGCGCAAACAGCTTGCCGGTGCGGGCAAAGCCGGACTGCACTTCGTCGGCGATCAGCAGAATGCCATGCTCGTCGCACAGGGCGCGCAGCGCTTTCAGGTAATCCGGCGAGGCGATATAGAAACCGCCTTCGCCTTGTACCGGTTCAATCACGATGGCCGCCGTGCGGTGCGGGGCGATATCGGTTTTGAACAGCGTGCGAATGGCGTTTAGCGAAGCTTCTTCGCTGATGCTGTGCAGCGGGTTGGGGAACGGGGCGCGGAACACGTCGCCCGGCATCGGGCCGAAGTCGTTCTTGTACGGCAGTACCTTGCCGGTCATCGCCAGGGTCATCATGGTGCGGCCGTGGAAGGCGCCATCGAAGGTGATGATGCCAGTGCGGCCAGTGGCGGCGCGGGCGATCTTCACGGCGTTTTCTAGCGCCTCGGCACCGGTGTTCACCAGCATCGCTTTACGCTCGGGGCCACGCACCGGAGTGAGTTCGCAGAGCTTTTGGCACAGCTGCACGTAGGGCGCGTAGGAGATCACCGCCGCGCTGGTGTGCATGACTTTCTTGAGCTGCGCTTCCACCGCCGCGACGATTTTCGGGTGGCGGTGGCCCAGGTTGAGCACACCAATACCGCCCGCGAAGTCGATCCAGCGTTTGCCGTCGGCGTCCCACAGTTCGGCGTTTTCAGCACGCTCGGCAAACTGGGTGGTCGGCGTAGCGGCACCGTTGGCCACGAAGCGGTTTTTCAGGTCGTTCAATTCTTGGTTAGTCATCATCGTTCTCTTTACAGGCCGCCTACGCAGACGTACTTCAGTTCGGTAAATTCTTCGAGGCCGTGGTGGGAACCTTCGCGGCCCAGCCCGGACTCTTTCACGCCGCCAAACGGCGCAAGCTCGGTGGAGATCAAGCCTTCGTTGACGCCCACCATGCCGTACTCCAGCTGCTCCATGGTGCGCCAGATACGGCGGTAATCCGTGGCGTAGAAGTAGGCGGCCAGGCCAAACGGGGTGTCGTTGGCCATGGCGATGGCTTCTTCATCGCGCTGGAAGCGGAACACCGGCGCGACCGGGCCGAAGGTCTCTTCATCGGCGACGGCCATTTGAGTGGTCACATCCGCCAGTACCGTGGGAGTAAAGAAGCGATCACCCGCCGCGTGGGGCTGGCCGCCGCACAGTAGGCGCGCGCCTTTGCTCACCGCGTCGTCGACGTGGCGCTGCACTTTATCCACGGCGGCCTGGTTGATCAGCGGGCCGATGATGCTGCCTTCGGCCAGGCCGTCACCCACGTTGAGCGCGTTCACACGCTCGGTGAGCTTGGCGACGAAGGCATCGTAAATGCCGTCCTGCACCAGGAAGCGGTTGGTGCACACGCAGGTTTGCCCGGCGTTGCGGAACTTGGAGGCGATGGCCCCGTTCACGGCGGCGTCGACATCGGCGTCGTCAAACACGATGAACGGCGCGTTGCCGCCCAGCTCCATGGCGGTTTTCTTCACCGTGCTGGCACACTGGGCGAGCAGGTGTTTGCCCACCGGGGTAGAGCCGGTAAACGACACCTTGCGCACCCGAGGGTCGGTGGTGAGCACCTCGCCCACAGCGGCGGGTTTAGAGGCAGTGACCACGTTGATAGTGCCTGCGGGCAGGCCCGCTTCCAGCGCTAAATAGGCAGCAGCCAGGGCGGTCAGTGGCGTGGCTTCGGCGGGTTTAATCACCACGGTGCAGCCAGCGGCAAGGGCCGGGGCACACTTGCGGGTAATCATCGCCAGCGGGAAGTTCCACGGGGTAATCGCCGCGACCACGCCCACCGGCTCGCGCAGTACCAGCAGGCGCTTGTCCGCGCCGTGGCTGGGCAGGGTTTCCCCCGCCATGCGCTTGGCTTCTTCGGCGAAGAACTCGATGAACGATGCGCCGTAGGTCACTTCGCCTTTGGCTTCCGCCAGCGGCTTGCCCTGCTCTAGGGTCATCAGACGGGCTAGGTCGTCGGCGTGCTCATTGATCAGCTCGAACCAGCGCCGCAGCAGGGCCGAGCGCTGTTTGACCGGGGTGGCGCGCCACGCGGCACCGGCTTCATACGCGGCAGCCACGGCGTCGCGGGTGTCGTCGGCGCTCAAGTCCGCCACGTTGGCAATGGTCTCGCCGGTGGCGGGGTTATCGACGGCAAAGGTCTGTTGGCCCTTGCGCCACTGCCCGCCCACCAGGGCCGGTACGGCATCGTGCAACCACTGTTCGATAAAGCTCATAGCGTGCTCCTTTAAAGGGGTTGGAACGGCTTACAGGTCAGCCATCATGTGTTGGTCGCTGTAGGCGCGGCCGTAGGTGCGCAGGGCGTGGATGTAAAGCCCCACACCGAGCAAAGACCAGCCCGCGAAGATCGACCACTCCGCACCGCTCAGGGCCGCCGGGCTACCGGGCAGGTAGAGGCAGGCCATGCCGAAGGAGAGGACGACCGCCAAAGTGCCGCACAGCTTGCCGTGGCGAATGCGGAACGGGCGCTCCATCTCCGGCTCGCGAACCCGCAGCACCACGAAGGAGATGGCCACGAACAGGTAGGCAATCACGATGCCCAGGCCACCGGCGTTGACGATCCACACCAGCGCGGGGCGGCCGAAGAACGGCGCGATACAGGAGAGAAAGCCCATCAGGAAGATGGCGTTGGTGGGCGTTTTATAGCGCGGGTGCAGCTTGGCAAACGGTGCAGGCAGCATGCCCGCTTTCGCCAGGGCGTAGATCGCCCGCGAGCCGCCAATGTAGAAGGCGTTCCAGCTGGTGATGATGCCCGCAATACCGGCCAATACCATCAGGTTGCTGGCCCAGGGGGCGTTGAACAGGCTGCCCATGGCATCCGGCACGCTCAGGGAACTGGCGGCCAGCTCGGAGCTGTTCAGGGCCAGGCTGGTGGCCAGAATGATCAGCGCGTACCACACCACCGCCAGAATGACCGACATCATCAGCACTTTGCCGATGGCTTTGTAAGGCAGGTTGATCTCTTCAGCGGCTTGGGGAATGACGTCAAAGCCCACGAACAGGAACGGCACCATGACCAGTACCGCGACAATGCCCGCCACCACGCCGGAATCGGCCTGGGTGAACAGCGGCATCATGTTGATGGTTTCGCCTTCGAACAGCGCGCCCGTGACAAACAGCACGCCAACCAGCAAAATCAAGCCGGTCACGACTTTCTGGAGAAGCGCGGCGGTGGTCACACCGAAGTAGTTGATGATCATCATGGCGAGCGAGCCGCCGACACCGACGGCCACCCAGGTCGCTTTTACTTCCCAGCCCGCGATGGTCCATAAGTGGCCCACCGCGTAGTTCGGTGCCAGATGCTCAATGACGGTGGGCAGCGCCACGGCTTCAAAGGCCACCACGCTTAAATAGCCTAGAATGATCGCCCAGGTGCATAAGAAAGAGGGTAAGTGACCCAGGGCGCGGTAGCTGTAGACATGCTCGCCGCCTACTTTGGGCATGGCGGAAGCCAGCTCGGCGTAGGTCAGGCCCACCATGACGATCGCTAAACCGCCGATAATGAACGCTAAAATGGCACCGATGCTGCCAGCGGATTGAATCGCGGTGCCGGTCAATACAATCCAGCCCCAGCCAATCATCGCGCCGAAGGCGAGGGCTAATACGTCGCCGCGGGCCAGTACCCGGACGAGCTTGTCCTGTTCAGAAGAGGGAGTGGTCATCGCACAATGTCCTGCAGGTTATTGGATGTTGTCGTTGGCGCTCTTTGGCGCAGTGTCCTGATTCCGGTGGCGGAATAGTGACACGCTAGCAGGCGGCGCTCAGAACGCGAATGCACCACTTTGGCGTTCGACTAGACCACTTCTTCAACGCACCAAATAAGTGCATACATGGCATCATGCTTTCGTCTAAACGCCTGATGGTAGCGGGCTTCACGCGGGAAAGGGGGCGCTGATATGGATCGCGAGCAGGTCTTGCACCAATTCAAGCAACTTTATGCACTCCAACCGGAGCGGCTGAGTAAGCAGGTGCGCATCGAGCAAGCGCTGCGCCAGGCCATTACGCAGCAGTGGCCCAGCGGGCTGCGGTTGCCCTCTCATCGTGTGTTGGCCGATGCCGTGAACGTCGCGCGCCAAACCCTGGCCTTGGCAATAGGCACACTGCTGGAAGAGGAGTTGCTGAAAACCGCCCACGGCCAGGGAACCTGGACGTGTAAACCCACCGCGCCACCGCCCCCAGCGCCGACCCACGTTCAGCTCTCCCAGCGGGCCCAGCGGGTGCTGCAAGGCCCTGGGGCCAGCATGATTCAGAGCGGGGCCTTCGTGCCCGGCATTCCGGATATCGCCCAGTTCCCCATGCGCAAGTGGCGCCAGCTCTACGCCAGCGTCACCGTGCCGCAAAATGCGCTGCTGCTCTCCTACTCCACCGGCGGCTACGGCCCACTAAAGCGGGCGATTCGTGATTTTCTGGCCCGCTGGCGGGATATCCATTGCGATACCGAGCAGATCATCATTACCGATGGCACCCATAACGGCATCGAGCTGTGCGCCGTTGCCTTGGCAGACGTGGGCGATACGGTGGCGATGGAGTCGCCCTGCTACTGGGGGGCGCGCAACGTGTTTACCGCCGCCGGGCTGAACATCGACATGCTGCCGTGGCGGCCGGAACAGGGCCATGCACTGCCTACTTCCCCCGGCCCCGTGGCGCTGGCTTACCTCACCGGCTCGCACCACTACCCGCTCAGCGTGCCGACCCGCGCCGCGCATAAACGTCAGCTATGTGAGGCGTTATCGCCTACCTACGTGGTGGAAGATGACTATGAATTTAACCGCGACGACCACCCTAACCTGCTGTTCGATGCCCACTCCGAACGCCATTTGCTGGTAGGCTCTTTCTCCAAGATGATGTTTCCCGGCCTGCGGCTGGGCTATTTGGTGGTGCCGCGCCATTTGGCAGGGCCCATGAACCGCCTG
Organism: Halomonas sp. MMH1-48; assembly: GCF_022348105.1. Taxonomy (NCBI): domain Bacteria; kingdom Pseudomonadati; phylum Pseudomonadota; class Gammaproteobacteria; order Oceanospirillales; family Halomonadaceae; genus Halomonas; species Halomonas sp. MMH1-48. The sequence continues at coordinate 13,211 of NZ_JAKRFL010000030.1, read as the reverse complement.
CGCAGCGAGCTGTTTCGTGAGGGCCGTATGCTGGACCAGGCCGTGCTCGCCCAGTTCATTTTCGATGGTGATTTGGATGCTTGGTGTCGGCGCATTCAGCGGGACTACTTAGGCCGCCAGCAGGTGCTGCACGACCAGCTACGTTCGCTGCCCCAGGTGCGCTCGGTGTCACCGCCCAGCAGTGCCATCAGCCTGTGCGTGGAGTTCGAGCCGGGCATCAACGATGTGGCCATCGCGCAATCGCTGCTGAAAGAGCACTTGATCGTGCGGCCGTTAAGCCCGGTGTGTGCACCGAACGACCCGCGCGCTGGCTTGGTGATGGGGGTGGGCATGCTGTCAGGGGAAACGCTGGTGCGCGAGGCGCAGCGCCTGCGCCGCTGCCTGGAGCCGCTGCTGCGCTAAGCGGCCAACGAGCTTTATTCGTCGGTACACACAAAACGTGAGCAACACGACTTATCCACAAGGACCGTCCTATGTATCGCCCTGTTGATAGCTTTTGGGTTTCTGCTTTCTCTGCTGCTTCTTCCACCGCCTCGCTAAGCGGGTGGCTGGCCGTCGCGGCCATGCTGCTACTCTCTGGGTGCGCCACCTTTGCGCCCAGCCCTCCAGAAGATCAGACCAACATCTGCGAGATTTTCCGCGAACAGCCCAGCTGGTACGACTACGCGAAAGAGTCGGAGGAGAAGTGGGGAACACCCATCGCGACCCAAATGGCGTTCATTCAGCGGGAGTCCTCGTTTCGCAGCCACGTGCGCCCAGACCGCAAATACTACCTGGGCTTCATCCCCGGCCCGCGCCCGTCGTCCGCCAAAGGCTACGCCCAAGCTCAAGACCCGGTATGGGGTGAGTACGAAGACCAAGCGGGCAGCCTGTTTGCCCGGCGCACGCACATGAAGCACGCTACCGATTTCATTGGCTGGTACAACGCCCGCACTCGCGCCCAAACGGGCATCTCGCTCAACAATCCTGAACACCTCTATTACGCCTACCACGAGGGCGCAGGCGGCTATCAGCGGGGCAGCTATCGCAGCAAACCCCAGGTGCTCAACGCGGGCCGCCAAGTGGCGAGCCTCTCTAACCGCTACCAGGCCCAGCTCAACAGCTGCCAGGCAGAGTTCCAGTGCCGCAAGTTCTATCAGGTGTGGCCGTTCTGTCGTAGCTGAGGGGGTCGTTCATGACACTGTTGATGGGCGTCGCCTTTGTCGGCGTGGTGTTTTTTACCTCCTTGCTCTCCGGCGTGTTTGGCATGGCGGGCGGGCTGGTATTGCTGTGGTTCCTGCTGGTGATGTTTCCTGCCAGCACCGCCATGGCCGTGCATGGGGTCATTCAGCTAACGTCCAATGCCTCTCGGGCGTGGCTGTCGCGGCGCTTTATCGTGTGGCGCATTGTGGCGCTGATGGCCTTGGGCGTGCTCAGCGCGGCGGGGCTTCTGCTGCTGTTTAACTACACGCCCAATGCGGCCACCGTTTCCTTATTGATCGGGCTGCTGCCGATTTTGGTCTGGACGCCCAGGCACTGGTTCCAGCTAGACGCCCATCGCGCCAGCCACGCGTTTTGCTGCGGCATCGCCTCAGGCGGCCTCACGATTGCCGCCGGGGTATCCGGCCCGCTGATCGATATCTTCTTCGTGCGCTCTCAGATGGACCGCCGCCAGGTCGTCGCGACCAAGGCCATGATTCAAGTGGTCGCCCACTCCATCAAAATCCTCTTCTACTTAGGTGCCGCCCTCGCGCTCAGCGCGGGTGAGTGGAGCATCGTGCTACTGGCCGCCCCGTTTGCCATGCTGGGCACGCAAACCGGCACACGGATTCTGCACCGCCTGACCGACGCCAACTTCCGCACCTGGACCCGCTGGATCGTGACTGGCATTGGCGTGTTTTACTTCCTGCAGGGGGTGTATCTGCTAACCCGTTGACCGTTGATGGCCTTAGCGGCGCGCTTTGGATGGCGACCTATACTGACCTTACCAAACGCTGGAGGTCGCCATGGATTACCACCACTACCGCGAAGCCCTTGCCACCTCGCTTGCCCAAAGCGAGCTGCCCTTCTCCCCCGCTGAGTATCAAGCGCGCCTTGAGAAGGTGCGCCACGCCATGGCGAAGCGCGAGTTGGATGCGCTACTTCTCACCGATCCCGCGGATATCAATTATTTGACCGGTTACCACACCTTTGAGGTGTCGGTGCATGCCTGCTTGGTCTGCACACAGGAAAAGCTCGTTCTTCAGGTGGCCTCGATTGAAACGGGTGCCGCGGTGGTCACCGCCCGCGTAGATGAGATCATTGGCTACCGATGGGAAAACCTGAATGAAATCATCGACCCGTTGGCCGACCTGTTAACCCCCTGCCCGCGCATTGGCATCGACGGCTGGAGCAGTGGGCTGCGGGTGGGCGTGATGAACGCCCTCGCCCAGGCAGTGGGCCAAGAGCGCTTTTTTGAAGCGGGCGACCTGCTGGATGCCATCAAGATCGTCAAAAGCAGTGCCGAGCTCGAGATGCTTAAAGAGAGTGCGCGCATCACCGCCGCTGGCTTAGAGACGGCGATGGCCGCCATTCACCCCGGCATGACCGATAACGACATTGCCGCCATTGGCGCCAAGGCGCTGCTCGAAAACGGCAGCGAGTTCATGAGCCTACAGCCTATTGTGACCAGCGGGCACCGCATTGGGGTGATTCACGTGAACCATAAGCGCCGCGTGATTCAGCCCAACGAGCCGGTCTTTTTAGAGTTCGGCGCGGCGTATCAACGCTACACCGCACCGATGATGCGCACCGCCGTGACCGGCACGCCTAACGCCGCCCTCACCGCCACCCAAGACCTCTGCCGCTCGATCTTTGAAACCCTCTGCGAGGCCATGCGTCCCGGCCACTCCTTTGATGCCGCGGCCCTGGCTGCCGATGCGCTGCTGGCCCCTCGACGCGACGAGCTGTTTTTTTCGGGGGTGTTTGGCTACGCCGTGGGGGCACAGTTTCCACCCAGTTGGGTAGAGGGCACGGGGTACATTGCCAAAGGCCAAGCCCGCTCCTTCGAAACCAACATGGTGTTTCATTTACCGCTCTGCCTGCGGGTACCCGGCCAATGGGGCGTTGGCCTGAGCGATACCGTGGTGGTCACCGAGCAGGGGGCAAAACCGCTCACCAACAACGACTGGCAGCTTTATCAGGCCAGCGATACGTCCGTGCGCTCATAGCCTGAGATTGACACCGCGATTGAGGGAGGCTATCTTCACCAGAAATGTAAATGAGAAACACTCTCTTTTTAGCCAGCAACCGGGTAGATAAAGAGCCGTTGAGGTAAAGGGACGTCACATGACCAGTGAACAGCGCCAGCTTCGTCAAACTCTGCTGTTTTTACGCACCTCGTTTGAAGCCATTCAGCACTCCATTGCCGGACGGCTAGAAGACCCGCTGCCCTGCTGGCTAGACACCAGCATGCTCTCCATGCTCTCCCGAGAGCTGACCCGCTGCTGCCAGCAGGCCAAGCCGTTGTTCGCGCCTGCGGTCGTAGAGCAGCTCTTTATCGCCTCCCAGCAATGCGACCTGCTGCTCAAACAGTGCCCCGGCGTGCTCAGCAGTGCCGTTTGCCACCGTCAGCTCAGCGCAATCATGCTGCCGCTCGCCAGCGCCATTCGCCAAATCGATACGCCTGCCAAGCGCCGCTGGCCTTGGCAACGGCACTAAACGAACGCTCATTGACGCCCCTTAACCCCGCCCCATTTGCTCGGCGGGGTTTTGTTTTACGCGACCGTCCCCATTAACCATAGCCATCGCATCGTCGTTGGCGCTTACTAGTAAACTGGTCTATTCTATTTGCCACGATGATACCCACTACTTCAAAAGGAGTTTTGCTCTATGGCGTATGAAACGCTGTTTACCCCCATTACGCTGGGTAGCCTGACACTTCCTAACCGCGTCATCATGGCACCACTGACACGTGCTCGCACGCCGGACAGCATCCCGGGCAAGATCCAAGAGGCGTATTACGGCCAGCGCGCAGGGGCAGGCCTGATCATCAGCGAAGCCACCAACATCTCTCCCACTGCCCGTGGCTACGTGTACACACCCGGCATCTGGACCGACGAGCAGGAAGCCGGGTGGAAAGGCGTCGTGGACGCCGTTCATGCCAAAGGTGGCCGCATGGCGCTGCAGCTGTGGCACGTTGGGCGCGTTTCCCACGAAATGGTGCAGCCCAACGGACAGCAGCCGGTAGCTCCCAGCGCGCTGAAAGGCGAAGGCGCTCAGTGTTTCGTCGAATTCGAAGATGGTACCGCTGGTCAGCACCCCACCAGCACGCCGCGTGCGCTGGAAACCGACGAGATTCCCGGCATTGTGGATGACTATCGCCAAGCGGCCATCCGCGCCAAGCGCGCCGGGTTCGATATGGTCGAAGTCCACGCCGCCAACGCTTACTTGCTGAACCAATTCCTGGCCACCGGCACCAATAAGCGCACCGACCAGTACGGCGGTTCGCTGGAAAACCGTGCCCGCTTCCCTCTGGAAGTCGTCGATGCAGTGGTAGAAGTGTTTGGTGCCGAGCGTGTTGGCATTCGCATGACGCCGTTCATCGAGCTGTTCGGTTTGACCGACGACGAGCCGGAAGCGATGGCGTTCTACATGGCCGAGCAGCTCTCCAAGCGCGGCCTCGCCTACCTACACCTGAACGAGCCGAACTGGGCGGGCGGCGATATCACCTTCCCGGCCGGTTTCCGTGAGCAGATGCGTGAGCGCTTTAGCGGCAGCCTGATCTACTGCGGCAACTACGACGCCGAGCACGCTGAAGCACGCATCAAGGAAAACACCACCGATGCCGTGGCCTTTGGCCGTCCTTACATCGCCAACCCCGATTTGCCGGAACGCTTCCGCGTCAATGCCCCGCTGACCGAACCGAACCAGGAAACGTTCTATGGCGGCGATGAGAAAGGCTATACCGATTACCCATTCATGGATAACGGTTACGACCGCATGAGCTAAGCGACGTTGCTGACGTTGCTGACGTTGCTAAGGCATGACGAGGGTTCCCCACAGGGGGAACCCTTATTCTTGAAAAGCATCACTTAGGTGGTGCTTTTTTTATGCCTTGAACGCGTAAAACGCTGTTAATCTGTTGATTCTATCGTTTTAACGCGATAACCCTACTGCTGGAGAGGTCGCTCATGTTCGGTTCTTTGATGGCGCTGCTCGTCTCGCTCCTGCTGGTGGGAGCTGCCGCCATGACGGGCGCGCGCTTTCGCCCCGACGGCTGGTATCGAACACTGCGCAAACCCCGCTGGACTCCGCCCGATCTGGCCTTTCCCATTGCCTGGGGTATTCTCTATCTATTGATGGCGATCGCCGCATGGCGGATCTATATGGCGGACGACTCGCCGCTACGCAGCGCGAGCTTGGCCGTCTATGGCGCCCAGCTGCTGGCCAATGCAGCGTGGTCCTGGCTGTTCTTTGGGCGCAAGCAGATCGGCGCGGCGCTGGTGGATATCGTGGTGTTGTTGGGATTGATTACACTGGCCATTGGCCTGTTTGCCCAGGTGAATACCTTCGCCGCGTGGCTAATGGTGCCTTACTGGCTGTGGGTCGCCCTTGCGCTGGCACTCAACGCCACCATTTTGCGGCTCAATCGCGCCTAGGTGTTACATAACGAAAAGGTTTCACCCCATGGATACAACGTCACTTCCCATTCTACTGGCCTTTACCTCGCTGCTACTCGGCGTGGTGGCCGTGGTGATTTTTGCTTATGTCGTGCTGCCAAAACGGCGCCGTGCCAAGGCCAAGGCCAAGGCCACTGAGGCTCCCGCACCGGTCGCAACGCCCACGCCGCCTCCTGCGGACGAGCCACCGCCCGCCCCCACCAAGCGCACGGGCAAGGTCAAGCAGCACTCGCTGTTCGTCATTTTTAATCAGCCGGATGACACCACCGACGCGCGTTTGACCGAGTGGCTGCGGAGCAAAGGCGCCCATTACGACGCCATCAAGAAGGTGTTTTTGATCGACGGCCAGCAAGCGTCTAACCCCATTACCGTGGCGAATGCCTTCCCGCCGGGAGAGATGCCTGACCTATTACGCGGGGAAACCCACGAGCCGATCCGCGGCGTTAGCCTGCTGGTGAAGCCGCCGCTGCATAAACGCCGCAATCAGCAGATGCACGTGTATGTGGAACTCGCCAAGGAGATGAACGAGACCTTCAGCGGCGACATGCTGGATGCCGACAGGGAACCTGCCAGCGAATCCACCTACGCCCAGATCATCGGTTAACTCATACCACGCCTTGGCTACGCAGGTAGTCGTCGTAGCTGCCGCTGAAATCGACGATGCCTTCCGGCTGCATGTCGATAATGCGTGTGGCGAGACTGGAGACGAACTCGCGGTCATGGCTGACGAACAGCAGCGTGCCGGGGTAGTTTTCCAGCGCCAGGTTGAGCGCTTCGATGGACTCCATGTCCAGATGGTTGGTGGGTTCATCCATCAGCAACACGTTGGGATTGGTGAGCGTTAACTTACCGAACAGCATCCGCCCCTGCTCGCCTCCGGAAATCACCTTCACCGATTTGCCGATATCGTCGCTGGAAAACAGCATGCGCCCCAGCGCGCCGCGCACCACCTGCTCGCCCCCTTTGGTCCACTGGCCCATCCACTCGAACAGGGTGGCGTCATTGGCGAAGTCGTCGGCATGATCCTGGGCGAAGATGCCCAGCTCAGCAGCATCGGTCCACTTCACTTCGCCAGTATCAGGGCGCAGGTCACCGGCCAGGGTTTTCAGCAGGGTGGTTTTACCAATGCCGTTGGGGCCGATAATGGCAATCCGCTCACCCGCTTCCACGGTCATGGAGAAGCGCTTGAACAGCGGCTCGCCGTCGTAGCCTTTGGTAATGGCATCGACGTTCACCGCGTTGCGGTGGATTTTCTTGTTCTGTTCGAAGCGGATGAACGGGCTGACGCGACTGGAGGGTTTGATGTCTTCCAGCTTGATCTTGTCGATCTGGCGCGCCCGGGAGGTGGCCTGCTTCGCTTTCGATGCGTTCGCCGAGAAGCGGCTGACAAACTGCTGCAGTTCGGCAATTTGTGCTTTCTTCTTGGCGTTGTCGGCATACTGACGTTCACGCGCAGCGGTGGCCGCCGTCATGTAGTCGTCGTAGTTACCGGGGAACAGGGTGATTTCGCCGTAATCCAGGTCGGCCATGTGGGTGCAGACGCTGTTCAGGAAGTGGCGGTCGTGGGAAATGATCACCATGGTGCTGCTGCGCGCTTTCAGAATCTCTTCCAGCCAGCGGATGGTGTTGATATCCAGGTGGTTGGTAGGTTCGTCGAGCAGCAGTACGTCCGGGTCGGAGAACAGCGCCTGGGCCAACAGTACGCGCAGCTTCCAGCCGGGGGCGACTTCGCTCATGGGGCCGGCGTGCTGTTCGATGGGAATACCCAAGCCCAACAGCAGCTCGCCCGCGCGGGACTCGGCGGTATAGCCGTCCAGCTCGGCAAAGCGCACCTCCAAGTCCGCCACGGCCATACCGTCTTCTTCGCTCATCTCGGGCAGCGAGTAGATGCGCTCGCGCTCGGCGGCCACTTTCCATAGCTCGGCGTTGCCCATGATGACGGTGTCGATAACCCGCTCGTTCTCGTAGGCAAACTGGTCCTGACGCAGCTTGCCCAGCCGCGTGCTGCTGTCCAGCATCACCTGCCCGGACGTGGGCTCCAGCTCGCCACCGAGAATTTTCATGAAGGTGGACTTGCCGCAACCATTCGCGCCAATCAACCCGTAGCGATGGCCATTATTGAACTTGACGGAGACGTTTTCGAACAGGGGCTTGGCCCCAAACTGCATGGTGATATTGGCGGTGGCGATCAAGATAGAGACCCTGGTTGGCGACATAGCCCTGTTGGAGGAGCGGCATGCGTGCAAAAGCACGCGATTCTACGCGCCTTTGGGCCACGTTACATCTCCCCTCAAGGCTTCTGCTCACCGTCTTTTACTGGCTGCGCGGGCATGTCGAGCAGAAAACGTTCACCATCAATCGCTTGGCGGAGTCGCGAGTGGAGAATCTCGACGATGCCCGCGTGCTCACCTACTAGCGCGGTGGTCGCCACCGTTAATCCGCGATGGCGTTGCTCGGCGGCGGCGCAAATCTCGGCAATGTCACCGCCTTCACCGGCATGACGGCCTGGGGAGAGAAACAGCATCGCCAGCACCACGTGGCCGCTGCTGAATTCGGGAGTATCCAGCAGGTCCTCCAAGAGTGGCTCGTTGAAGCGGTACTCATCGCCGTCACGTCGCTCCATGGAAGCGGCCGCCACGCAGCTCACCTCGTCGCCCAGCAGGACGCTCAACTGCCCGGCCAGGCGGTTACGGACGGCGGTGACCTCGGGAATCGGGCTGCCGTGATCCACCAGCGCGACCTTAGCAGCGTCATTTTCGGGCAGTTGGGCGCGCACGTGATCGGCCAACAGTTTCGCCAAACGCAGGTCGTTATGACCGAGCTCATCCACCAGCGGCTGTGCGACGCGCACCGTCACATCAGGGAAGCGTGCCTGCAGCGCGGCCATCCGCTCCGGTAAATACCCCGTGAGGGCTTTGCTGGGGCCGAAGAAAAACGGCAGCACGACGATCTCGGTGGCCCCCGCTTCGGCGCTGCGTTCGGCAGCGGGGCCCAGCGTGATGGCCGGAATGCCATCGACCTCTTCGGCGGGGATTTTATTGGAGTGCAGCAGCGAGGCCGCTTGAACGGTTTCCCCGAGCTGCTCACTTAGCGCCGCCGCCACCCGACGCAGATTATGGGTCGCTTGGGGGCGTAGAGAGCCGTTATCGACAAGAAAAATAGCGCGCATCGCGTTCGTCCTTTTCAGTCAAAGCGTGGATGAGCCGCCAGCACATCCGCAGCGGCTCGGTGTAGCTGGGCGTGGCGTGCGGCGAGAGCGATGATATCGCGGTCGTAGCCACCGCCAATCACCGCCGCGACGGGAATGGCCGCCTCGCGACAGAGGTTCAACACATAGTGATCTCGGGCATACAGCCCGTCGCTGCTTAGCGATAAATAGCCCAGGCGGTCGTCGTGATGCACATCTACCCCCGCATCGTAGAGCACCACGTCTGGCTGGTAGGCAGCAAGCACCCCAGGCAGCCAAGAGGTCAGTTCGGCCAGATACGCAGCATCGCCCATGCCGTTGGGCAGGGCGATATCCAGGTCGCTTTTTGCTTTGCGGGCGGGAAAGTTACGCGCCGCGTGCATGGACAACGTAAACACGCCTGGCACCTTTTCAAAGAGGCGCGCGGTGCCATCGCCCTGGTGCACGTCGCAATCCACGATCAGCACCCGCTCTGCCCAGCCCTGCGCCAGCGCGTGGGCGGCGGCCACGGCTAAGTCGTTGATCAAGCAGTAGCCGCTGGCGGCATCTGTATGGGCGTGGTGCGTGCCGCCCGCCGAGTTACACGCAAGCCCGGTGGCCAGGGCCGCTTCCAGGGTGAGCAGCGTGCCGCCGGTTTCCAGCCGCACTCGTTCCACCAAGGCCTCGGACCATACGAATCCACTGCGCCGCTGGGCGGCACGATCGAGCTGACCGTGCACAAACGCATGCACGTAGTCACGGGTATGCACGCGTTGCAGGCTTTCCAGGGTGGCCGGCTGGGGCGTGTGCCACTCGATGGGACACGCCAACGTTTGCTCGCCCAACAGCTGCCGAAGCATCCGAAACTTTTCCATCGGAAAAGGGTGATTGGCTGGCAAATCAATCGTATAACCCGGATGATGAACCACCGTTAACGCCATGCGCGTGTTGCCACTTTGGTCACGAATGTAGATCGCTTATGTTGCTTGATACCACGACGTTAAACCAGCAGAGAAACTTCTTCGACGGCCATGCGGCTATTTGGCTATTTGGCTACGGTTCGCTGATTTGGAAGGCCGATTTTGAGTATCTAGAGCGGCGCCCGGCGGCCATTACCGGCTGGGCGCGGCGCTTCTGGCAGGGCTCCCACGACCACCGGGGCACGCCGGACGCGCCGGGACGTGTGGCCACCCTGATTCGTGCCGAAGGCGCGGTGTGCCACGGCATGGCCTACCGCATCACCCCAGAAGTGCTTGCCCCGCTGGATGTGCGGGAGAAAAACGGCTATCTACGGGAGAAAGTCACGCTGACCTTTCTGGATGAAGCGGGCCATCCCGACCCCGCACAAGCGCCTACCGACGGGCTGATATATCTGGCCAGCGAGGATAACCCAGCGTTTTTAGGCGATGCGCCGCTGGCCGAGATCGCCCAACAAATTGCCCAGGCCCACGGCCCCAGCGGACCCAACAGCGCCTACTTGCTCAACCTGGCCCAGGCGCTGCGCGAACTGGGCACCGAGGATGCGCATATCTTTGCCCTGGAGGAGCAGTTACAGCGCTACCAGTAGCGCGGGTAGCGGCGGTGACGGGCGAGGTTATTGACCAATATCGCGACCAACAGCATGACGATGCAGCCCGCGCCAATGGGCATCAGCGGATACCACCAGCCCAATTGATGCACGCTAGCGCCGCCTGCCACGGCAATCAGCGCTGCGGCAGCTCCTGGCGGATGCACGGTATGGGTGAGCTGCATGATCAAAATGGAGAGCGACACCGCCAGCGCCATGGAAAGGGGCGTGGCGCCCAGCCATTGATAGCAGCCTACCCCCACACAGGCAGAGAGCACGCTACCAAACAGCACGTGGCTTGGCTGGGCAAACGGACTTTCCGGGGCCGCGTAAATCAGCACCGAGGTTGCCCCGAACGAGCCCACGATCAACAGCTGCTGGGAGAGCCATTCGACGCTTAGCCAGCAAATCAGCGCCATGCCGGTAAAGGCTCCCAGCCATGACCAGCAGGCATCTTGCCAACCCACCCGAGGGCGCGGCGTCCGTTCTCCGCGCATTTTGCCAAGATACGTCTTCATCGCACTCGCCTTTGCACAAAAAGAGTGCAGATGATGACAAAATGCACCACAGAAGCAAATGACAATGCGTCATGGATAGATGAGATTCGCTCAAGCCAACGTTACCGAAGACAGCCGGACGAGCCGACGCCTTAGCGTTTGCCCTCCCGCCGCGGTGCTACATCATCAGCCACGACAGGATAAATAGTGCCACCAGCGTGCGGAAAATGCCGCCGATGATGGAACCGCGCAGAAACGCTCGCAGCCCGCCCCATAGGATCAGTAGACCGATCACCAGTATCGCGAGGCTCAAGAACGAGTCGTTGATGCCCAGCGAACGCGTCAGCCCGCCGATGAAGTCATCGAAGGCACCAAAAAAATTGGTGAAGATTCCCACCAAAAACTCCACCACCACGCGGATGGCCTCACCAATCGCTTCACCAATGCCTTCAAAAAATCCGTTTGCCTGCATGCGTGTTGTCCGTTGCTCGAAGATGGTCGTCTAAAAAGAATAGCGGGAAGTTAAGTGCTCAACGATAGTCGGCATTGTGTGTGAAAACACAGCTTGTGAAAACACGGTGTGTGAAAACACGCGAACTGGCAAAACCACGTCATGGGCAGCTTCCACCTTTCGCCTATTCCCTTTTTAGCACTTCCGCGTTACAACAATAAGCATGCATGTGCGGGAGAGACTGGTGCACGACGCCAGCGCCGAAGGAGCAACGACCCCGGAAACTCTCAGGCCAACGGACCGCAATCGCTAACGTTTTTACCAATACGTTCCGAAGAGTGGTTGATGACGGCGTCACTCAACCCACCGAAGGAGCAAGCGCCGCCACATTGGCGTGAATCTCTCAGGTTCCATGACGGAAGGGGTACCCCTAGCAAACACCTTTGCTGAGGGTATCGCCCGACGCTCATACAATCTGTGGAGATCATTATGCAACGCATTGCAGTCATTGGCGGTGGCATTACCGGCATCACCAGCGCCTACGCCCTCGCTAAACGCGGCTTTGACGTCACCGTCTTCGAGAAGCATCGCTACGCGGCAATGGAAACCTCCTTTGCCAACGGCGGTCAGCTGTCCGCCTCGAATGCCGAGGTATGGAACCACTGGCCCACGGTCATCAAAGGCCTGCGCTGGATGCTGAAAAACGACGCCCCGCTGCTCGTCAACCCTCGCCCCACCTGGCACAAGCTGAGCTGGTTTGCCGAGTTCATTGCCGCCATTCCCCGCTATGCCGACAACACCACCGAAACGGCGCGCCTGGCGATTGCTGCCCGAGAGCACTTGTTTCAGTGGGCCCGCGATGAGCAGATCGAGTTCGATGTGAAGCAAAAAGGCATTTTGCATATCTATCGCGATAAAGCAGGCTACGAGCACGCAGCCAAGGTGTCGCAGTTGCTCCAAAAAGGCGGGCTCGAGCGCCGCGCCGTCACGCCAGAAGAGATGCGCGCCATCGAGCCCACCCTAGCGGGTAACTATTACGGCGGTTTCTTTACCGAAAGCGATGCCACGGGCGATATCCATAAGTACACCAACGGATTGGCGAAAGCCGCTGCCAAACGCGGCGTGCAGCTCAACTACGGTCATCAAGTGACCGACCTGGGTGCGGATGAGAGCAGCGCCTGGATCAGCGCGGTGGACGACGGCGAAGAGGTTCATCAGAGCTTCGATAGCGTAGTGGTGTGTGCGGGCATTGGCAGTCGCGCCATCGCCGCCAAGTTAGGCGACCGTATGAACATCTACCCGGTCAAAGGCTACTCCATCACCGTACAGTTGGATGACGAGGCATCACAGCAGGCCGCTCCCACGGTCAGCCTGCTGGACGACGAGACCAAACTCGTCACCAGCCGCTTGGGCAACGACCGCTTCCGCGTGGCGGGGACGGCAGAGTTCAACGGCGCCAACCGCGACATTCGTAACGACAGGATTCAGCCACTGGTGCGCTGGGTGGAGCAGTGCTTTCCTGGTGTGAGTACTCAGCGGGTGGTGCCGTGGGCGGGGCTACGCCCGATGATGCCGAACATGCTGCCCAAGGTCGGCCCCGGCAAGTTGCCAACCGTTTTCTACAATAACGGTCATGGCCACCTAGGCTGGACGCTCTCGGCGATCACTGCCGAGATGCTCGCCGACGCGGTCGATCACTCACATGCCACGTCACTGGCGATCACCCGCTAGACGCGGTAACCCATAACGAAAAGGGGCCTAAAGGGAGTATATAGTGAATTTTGTGTACTTCTGTTGGTGAGTGAGTGAATGCCCCATAAGCAAAGGCTTATGGGGCATTTTTAGTTTTTACACGGTATGTAATTTGGTGTGTAAAAATAGGAGCACTTGC
>NZ_JAKRFL010000029.1:0-25702 GCF_022348105.1 Halomonas sp. MMH1-48 | reverse complement strand
GGCGAGAAGGTCAGCTTTTCAGGTACCATTTTGGAAGCGGCTGTTGGTGCTTGATGGATTGGTTAGGTTCTTGAAATCATAGCACTTTCAGCCGCTTTCTTTTATACCCTGTGAGAAATCCGGGCTAAGTGCTTGCTTGTACTTTATGTTGAGGTGCTGTTTTTTGGCTCCTTCTAAGCCGTTTTTTTCGTTACTGTGCTCCCTAGCTGAAAGTTTTTTACCAATCGGGCTGTTTTACGGTAAGCGCGGGTGTGATTATTGTTATGCCGCGTTACCATGGCCATAGACGAGGGTTAGCGCGTCACCACTAGGTTTATGGGGTGTGTGGAGCATCAAATAAACCGAGCTTATATATTAGCGATATGCTATATGGAAATTGGAGCGCCATAGTAATAAGTGGCCTTCGGTTTTTAGGGAACAAACGCCAACGGCGTTTATATGTTGTACAATAGTGTGATAAACGCTCGGTAGCGGTAATATGTCTATACAATTAGTCGAACTTAAAACAGCAGACCACGCCATGCAGGCGGAAGATTTGCTGCCAGAAAGCCTGCATGCGTTTCTGGCCTGCCCCACACCGGATAGCTGGCTTCAGTGGGCGCTTACCAATCCGGACATACTGCTGATCGATCATGCGCAGTGCGAAAAGAAAGCGGCTTCTACGGCCATGAGCCTACTGTATCGCTACGTCGATCAACCGCTGTTGCTCAGTAAAATGTCTCAGTTGGCCCGTGAAGAGCTGCTCCACTTCGAGCAGGTAGTCGGTCTCATGGAGAAGCGCGGAGTGACGTACCATCACCTCACTGCGTCGCGCTATGCCGAAGGGCTGCGACAGCATGTGCGCAGTCATGATCCAGAGCGCTTGATCGATGTATTGATTATCGGTGCCCTGATCGAAGCGCGTAGCTGTGAGCGGTTCGCACGTCTCATCCCTTATCTCGACGAAGAGCTGGCAAAGTTTTACCGCACGCTTGTGAAATCCGAAGGACGCCATTTCGAAGATTATCTGCTGTTGGCGCGTCAACAGACTGCAGAGCCGATCGATGATCGTATTGCCTTCTTTATCGCACGTGAAGCGGAGTTGATCACTGCTCCGGATACGGCGTTTCGTTTTCATAGCGGTGTGCCCGCCTAAGCCGCCGCTAGCCAGGCAGGAAGTATTCCATGCGCGATGCTCAACAGACAGATCAGCTGACCTTGTTTGGTCACTTCTCCTTGACGCAGGGAGAGGACGTACTCACTCATTTTAGTTACGACAAAGTGAAAGCTCTGCTGGTGTACCTGCTGTTGCATCGCCAGCCGGTCAATCGGGCAGCGCTGGCAGAGCTGCTCTGGCCAGATCAGGGATTATCGTCTGGCCGTACCAACTTGCGCCATGCGCTGCACTGCCTGCGGCAGTCGATGGGGGAAAGCGCTGACCAAGTGCTGAACGTTTCTCGTCAGACGATCGCTTTTCATCTACCTGCCCATTGGCAAGTCGATCTACACGATTTGCAGCAATTGCTGGAAGGCCCAAAGGATCTTGATACGCTCGAAGAGGTAATGGCCTGCTACCAGGGTGACCTCATCGAGGAGCTGCAGTTGTCCAACTGTAGCGAGTTTCAGCGCTGGCTGGTGCAGGTGCGTAACGAATGGCGCCAGCGTGTCATACGCTTCGCCGAACAGGTGTTGGAGAGCCATGACGAGACGCCTAACGATATGCTGGAGGGCTTGGTAAGCCGCTTTTCGGGCTATGGACCTTTCCATGAGCGGTTGGTGCGCCAGTTGGCGGAGCAGAATCAAATGGCGGCTGCTCATGAGCAATACAACAGCTACTTACAGTTGCTGGCGCTTTCGGGCCAGCAACCTGAGCCTAGTTTTTTGCAATTGGCGAGCTATTGGTCCGACGGCCACCATGACCCACGAGCGATGTCTCCCCAGGGAGCTTTCTCTCGTGCGATGGCCGCCGATAGCAAGCCGCTGCGTGAAGATGAGATCGAACTTCGCCAATTGTCGGTCATGGCGATTCGTTTACGTTTGAAAGGGGACTGGCAAGATCGCGCTGCCACCCGTAACTGCCTGGCGCTTCAACTGGAACTGATGCGCTGGCTAGAACAGCAGTGCCATCACTTGGGTGGTTTTTGGTTGCCAGGAGCCACAGGGGGATTGGGGTTGGCATGCTTTGGTACTCATGGTCCGGCGCACCAGCTTGCCGAGCTAGTGGCGCTTTACGAGCATTGCCAGCAGGCGCTCACTCAAGAAACCGAACGCCACTGGAGTGGTGACGGCGAGGCCCCCACCTTCGAGCTAGCGGCAGGTCTCAATAGTGGACGGGTAGTCTATTTGCCCGAGCGTCAGCTAGCCGACCCCCTGGGCCAGGTCACTCAGGTATCGCTCGAGTTGATGAGTGCCGCCGAAGGCAGTGAACTGGTGATTTCCCAAGAAGCCAGTCAGCACATGCCGCCGGCGCTAGACCTACAGCCGCGTTTGGTCTCGCGGCTGGTGGCCAGTGATGGACGCGTTCGCTTACGCGCACTGGTGTTGGGCCAGAACGAGGGTGGCCGCGACGCGCTACCGCCAAGCTTGGTCGGCCGCGAGACGTCGCTGCGAACCCTGCGCGATGCTCTGGCGCGCGCAGGTATTGGTTTACGCCAAAGCGTTCTCGTACGCGGTGCCTCTGGAATGGGGAAATCGGCGTTGATGGTGGGGTTTCGTCAGCTAGAGCTAAGCCGCGACGCTGCAATCTGTTGGCAGCCTACCACGCGCTTGTCCGTACTAGAGCCCTATGGGGTGGCGCGAACGCTGCTGGCGTGGCACCTGGATACTACGCCGACGTTAGCAGGGTTGCACCAGTTGCAAGCAGCGCTAGGCGACGCGCCGCTGGACGCTGCGCGTCAACAATTGCTCGAAGAAGCGCTAGGGGTGAGAGACGTTCAGGAAATTACCCAGCTCACACAAAATGGTGAAGCGGTCGAGCTGGTTGTGAAGCTGCTGCATCGTCTGATCGATCAGCGCGCTAGTGCCCAGACGCTCGTCTTGATGGTGGATGACTTGCAGTGGCTAGACGAGCCCTCCTTCAAGGTCCTTGCTGGTTTACAGGCCCGCCTGCCGATCAATACGGCCTTCATGCTGGTGGCTAGCCATCACGGTCGAGAGGCGCTGCCGGTCAAGCTGCATTGGGATCAACAGATCAGCCTCGGAAAGCTTGATGCACTGCAATCCTCGCGGCTGCTCTCGCAGTTGTCGCGTCGCTACCGTATGCATTTGAGTCCCCGTTTGCGCAACCAGATCATTGAGCGCTGTGACGGCGTCCCGCTCTATATGCAGGAGATTTGCCGGCGGCTCGATATGGATCGACGCGAAGGTCGCAGCGTTCAGTTCGACGAGTTGCCCAAGGGTTTACTGGGGCTGTTGGCGAGTCGTATCGACCAGTTGGAAGGCGATCGCGAGATTGCTCATATTGCCGCCGTTCTGGGCAAGCGTTTTCGCTTGGATTTCTTGGCTGAATGCAGCGGATGGGAGAAGGCGCGGCTCTCGCAAGCGGTGGAGCACATGCGTCAACTGGAGGTCATCGAGCCGGTTGATAAAGAGAGCGCTGAGCATGAATACCAGTTTAGCCATCAGTTGCTGCAGGAGGCGGCGTACCTCTCCTGTCCTCGCGACGTGCGGGTCAAGTTACACCAGCAGGTCGTTACCTTGATCGAAGAGCGTTTCCCTGTATGGATCAGCCGCCATCCTGGAGATTTCGCGACTCACCTACGGCGTAGCGGTCACTATGCCCGGGGTGCGCGCTATTTCGAGCTGTCTGCCCGTGAAGCGCTAAAAGTAAGCGCCAACCGAACGGCGCTGCGGATGGCGGACTTTGGTTTGGCGAGCTTGCGCCATGTCGAGCATGAGGTGGAGCGCGAGGTGAGTCTGCTGACCGTTCGTGGCCAAGCAGCCTTTGCGCTAGAGGGCCACGGCTCGCCCACGGCTCATGAGAGTTTCGTGCGCGCGCGGGAGTTACTGCGTCAATCGGGTGGCGATACGCCGGACGACCCGGAAGATCTCGAGCAAATTTTCTTGGTGAAGTGGGGGCTATGGGTGGGCCGCAGCCAGCGCTATGCCCATGCAGATGCGTTTGCCCTCGCCTCGACGCTAGCAGATATCGCCGAACGCCTGGAGGACCCCCGCTATCGGCGTCTGGCCGACTACGCCCGGGCACACTGTGAATATTGGGCAGGGCGCATTCAGCAGGCTCATGATCACTTGGATGAAATCGATCCACTCAATGCGCCCATGATGATCGAGTGGCTGCCGTTTTCGGATCACCCGCAGGTAACGGCGGCCTGCTTTCAGGGGTGGGCGCTCTGTTTGCGCGGTGACTATCAGCGCGCCGAACGACACGTGTCGTCGGCCATTCGGTTGGCCGAGAAAATCGGCCATCCAGGGACACTGGCCATGGCGCTGTTGTTCGCCGCCGCTTTGTATCGCCAGCTGGGCCATGTACATCTCGCTGCCCGTCACGCTGAGCGTGCGGCGGCGATGACGGGAACGCCTGATCTACAGCTGTGGCAGATTTCTGCTCAGGGCATGCTGGGCTGGCAGAAGGCCATGGCGGGAGATCATGCCGGGTTGGTGCAACTGAGAGACAGTCTGGATCAGATGGCCGAGCTGAACGGGCGTGACCGGTTCCAACGTCCTGTTTTATGGTATTCGGACGCCTGTGTCGAGCTTGGTGAGTTGAAGGCCGCCGAAGAGTACCTGGATCAGTGCTTGGTGATTGCCCGAGAGCGCACCACACTATTTTTGCCCGAGCTGGCGACACAGCTGGCTAGGGTGCGTGATTTGCTGGGTCATCCCGCCAGTGAAGTGAGAGCCTTGGCCGATATGGCAATCAACCAGGCGCGAGAACATGGCAATCGCCATCAGGAATTAGCGGCCCTGGAGCTCTGGTTGACGCGTATTGCTCCCCATGACCAGGCGGCAAAAGATGCATTCCGGCGCCTGTTGGGGGAGGTAAGTCATAGTGATGCGCCGGTGCTGGTGCGCTGGGTAAGCTTGTTGGATCGACGTTTGCCTCACACGCTAAGCGTCGAAAAGGAGACGTAGGCCATTTAGCGCGTGCTCTGCTCCAGCCATGATAGCGTGGCGAGCGCCTCATTACGGTGTTCGCCACATACCATAGGGTCATAATCGAATTGACCGCATACGTCCGGTCGCTGCGGACTGCCAAACAGCATGCATAGATGGTGGTCGTCTAGGTGAACGCAGCGTACGCCTGCCGGTTTTCCATGGGGCATCCCCGGAATGGGGGAGGTTATAGACGGCGCGATGCAGCATGCACCGCAGCCTGGACGACAACCAACGGTGCTGTCACTGGCAATGAGCTCGCTCATGGTGTCGCCAGTGCCGTCGCACCTTTGTTTATGCCCTCGAACGCATGAACTTCGGTCACTATTCCCGTCTTTTCGGCAATCTGATTGGCCAGCCATTGAGCGATGTTTTCGACGGTGGTGGGTTTGGGTAGCACGCAACACCGCTCGGTTGGCAAGGTGATCGAGAAACGGCCTTGAGCAGCCTCATAGCGGCAAGTCAGTTGCGTTTTGCTATGCTCTGTCATGTCCGCTTCTTCCAGCAAATACCGGTTGTCTAGCCAAGCGCCCCACTGCCGTTCCAGCGACGGCTGTCTCTGCTGCTCTTGGAAAATATGTAAGCGAGAGCGGTGGCCGTGGGCGATGCGCTGGCAATTCCCCAAATGGCGCTTAAGTCCATGACTGTAGCCATAGGCTGCGCCATCTACACGCTCATTACTAAGCGTCAGCATTACACGTTCCACGTTGGCTGGTCGCTGCTCGGTGAGTTGATCGCTGAGATAACGGGTGACGCGTGCTAGGGAGATCGATTCCCAAGGCAGCAGCGTAAACGCCTCTGCCGGTCCACGAACTTCCATGGGGTAGGGGTGGGTGGTACGGAGGCAAACGCCTTCATCGCACTCGCTGATCTCGACCCCAGGTGCTTGGGTGGGAACCAGTAAGGTGTGATCCAATCCGCTATCCAGGGTGCGCTTGATCCATGGTTTGACTTCGCCGAAGTCGAACAGCATGCCATCCTCGCCTAGCTCTCCCTCAAGCTGGGCATCTACCTGCCAGCTACAGCCAACCAGCCCGCTCACAGAGCACCAAAGGGAAACATCGACGTGGGTTAGTTGATTAACGAATAGGGCCATTACTCGAATCCTGCGATTTTGTGCGTTTGCAGTGACAGACGCCACTGGGGGTTGGCCATGCAGTAGGCAGTGGTAGCTTTCACGATGTCCGCCCTGTCGGTAGCTATCTGCGCATGGGCGACAGCACTGAGGTCTATGGGCTGTAAAAAGAAGTGCTTGAAAGCGAGGTGAGTAAACTGCTCGGGCAGCGCATCCGCCTGAGGGTAGACCAGCTTCAGCTCGTCCCCCTGAGTGATCGCTAATGGATTGCGGCCCTTGGGACTCACACAGAGCCAGTCGATGCCTGCAGGGGCAGGCATCGTGCCGTTGGTCTCAACGGCCACTTCGAAGCCTTCGCTATGTAACGTGGCGATCAGGGCGCTATCGAGTTGTAGCAACGGTTCGCCGCCAGTGAACACCACGTAAGGCACTGCTTGACTCACTTCTCGAGGCCACAGTGCTTTTATATGAAGTGCTAGCGCCATTGCGGTCTCGAATCGGCCGCCGTTGACCCCATCGGTGCCGATGAAATCGGTATCGCAAAAGGTGCATTTGGCGTTAGGTCTATCCGCTTCTCTACCTGACCAGAGGTTGCAGCCGGTGAAGCGGCAAAACACGCTGGCGCGACCCGCTTGGGCGCCTTCGCCCTGCAGGGTGTAGAAAGCCTCTTTGACGTGGTACATCAGCGGCCACCCTGCGACGTGTCGATAGCGTAAGCAAGAGGATCGACGCAATTGTTGGCCGCAAAGGCGGCCAACCGCTCACGGCAACTACCGCACTGGCCGCAGGCGAGTTCGCGGCCTTCGTAGCAGGTCCACGTCTGGCGATAGTCCAGCCCCATGGCTAACCCTTCGCGCAGAATATCCTCTTTACGAACGTTTAGATAAGGCGCATGAAGTAACACGGGTTCGAAGTTGGCGATACCGGCAACGTGATTCATGGCATCGACAAACTCGGGACGACAGTCTGGGTAGAGTACGTGGTCGCCCCCATGAGCGCCGTAATCCACCCGCCCCGCGCCAATGTTGACCGCCTTGGCAATGGCCAGGGAGAGCAAAATCATGTTGCGATTAGGCACTACCGTGGCGCTGAGGTTGTTTGCGTCGTAATTGCCGGTGGGCATGTCGATAGCGCTATTGGTCAGCGCTGAGTTATCGATCAGCCCATGGATGGCGCGAATATCGACGACTTTGTGAGCAATGCCCAGGGATTCGCACACCTGGCGGGCGGTGTCGAGCTCCCGGCGGTGGCGCTGGCCATAGTCGAAAGAGAGCGCGTGGACAGTGAGTCCTTCCCGAATGGCGCGATGTAAAACAGTGAAAGAGTCCATGCCGCCGGAGTAAATCACGACGGTGGCTGACGCCTTGGCGCCAGGTGAAGCGGTAGAGGACATACGAAATGCTCATCGTCGGAGAATTTATGTGTCTTTGCCTCGGTGCAAGGCAGTGTTCCGGGGTCCGGTCCGGAAAGGCGGCAGTTTACGCAATAGCGAACCATCTAGCCAGTGGGCTAGTGCGTCTCAGTCGGTGTGTGTGAGTGGTTTGCCATGTTAAGCTAATTGGCCAAGCCGTTAGGAAGACACTTATGGCCACGATAGAACATAGCGAAATCGTCAAGGCTCCCCCCGAGCGGGTGTTTGATCTGCTACGCCGTGTCGAAGATTTTGCCGATTACTCGGACCTCATTCGCTCCATCGATAGCTTAGGCGAAAACCGCTATCGCTGGCACGTGCGGGCAGTAGGGATGGATTGGTCGTTCGATGTTGTCGTCACCGACATTCAGCCGCCCCATGTGCTGGCTTGGGAGTCGTTGGAGGGTGTCAAAAATCAAGGCCGGTATCAGCTGCGGGCCGTACCCGAGGGCACGGAGGTGGCGTTGACGCTACATTATGAGATTCGCAATCGCCTAATGGAAAAAGCCGTCAACAAAGCAGCAAAGCCGTTGGTGGGCAAGGTCAGCCGACAAATTCTCGATCGGGTCGAAGCACGGCTGAATGGCTAAATTGTCGCTTCATTCTTGGCGCTGGGTAGTAAGCTTTGCGGCCGCTGCCATGTTGGCTTATCTCTGGCTGTGGTACTCCCCTGATTTGTCCGCGCTGAAGCGCTGGGCCGCCACGATGTCTCATCACCCCGCGGTGATCGCATCTGTGATGGTGGCCATGGCGCTGACACTTGCCGTAGGTCTGCCCGGTAGCATAGGCCTATGGCTGATTGCTCCGTTTTATACGCCTCTAGTAGCCACACTGATGTTAACGGTCAGTAGCGTGGTGGGGGCCTGGGGGGCATACGCATTGGCTGCACGACTGGGTGAGCGCTGGCAGCCTAGAGGCTTGACGCTAAAGGTGATGGAGCACCTCAAAGCACGAAGTGATCTTCTAACGCAGTGCGCCATACGAGTGTTACCGGGTTTTCCCCACTCGGTCATCAATTTCGCAGCAGGGTTGGGCAAAATTTCGCTTGGTCGCTATCTGCTAGCCGCATGTCTTGGGTTATCGGTCAAATGGGCAGTGTATAGCAGCGCCATCTATGGCGCGCTGGAAGCCATCGAAGAAGAGGATGCCCTGCAATGGGATGTCATGCTGCCACTGCTGGCATTGACACTCCTATTACTTTTAGGAGCTTGGTATCGGCGCCGCCTGGAGGCGGCGCGTCAAATGGCTTCATGAGTCCCAGAACTTAGTGAGTCTTGTGCATAGACGCATCTAGGTGGTCGACCACCTCGGCCCAATCGGCGTCTTCCTCTACGGCTTCCCTAAGAAAGTCGGCTTGTCCCTCGTTCCAGCAGGGTGCATCCGCCAACGGCATCTCTTTGGGTAGCGGTGAGTGGCGCTGAATGAAGCGCTCGATGGATTCCGCATCCGAGCGTAGGCCTAACTGCTCGAAGAGTTCACTAAAGTGATGCACCGGCTGATCCATAAGTCGCTTCCTATCCTATTGGGGTAATAAACGTTAAACAGATAAGTTAACCATAGCGTTTATTAGCGGCTACGCCAGTATGAGTCGGAGTCTTGCCGTTAACGCTCGCCTACGAGCGGCATCATGAAGCGCTCGCGCCGGTCTTCTGGTGAAAGCGGTTGAGCAATTAGATGGACCAGCTTGGTATAGACGGCTTCGGGTGTCATGTCGTCTCCAGACAATACGCCCGCATCCACGAGGCCATTACCTGCAGCATAAGCGCCCATCTTTACGCGACCCTGGGGGCATTGGCTGATGGCGGCGATCAACTTGCCTTCGCCGCTGGCTTTGGCGATTACAGCAAGAAGGTCGGGGTCATCAGGCAAATTACCTGCTCCCCAGAGCTGTAGCAGCGCCCCCTTGACGTTAGGGTGACCAAGCCATGCGTCGAGTTGCCAAGCAGCTATTCCTGGCCAAAGAGCAATCCGGACCACTTCGCCCCGAGCCACGGGTTGATAATCCAATCGTTCGAATCGCGGTGCGCCGCGCTGTTGGTAAACCAAGCCACGCCTTGGGAAGAGGATGAAATCGTCACCTACGCGCTCCCCTAGCGGTGGATAGCTTGGTGAAGTGAAGGCATCGGAGGCTTCACTGTGTTGTTTGATGGCGCGAACCCCTCTGAGTAAACGATCGGCGAAATAGACCGCGACTTCTTGTAATTGAGGATGGGCCGAGAACCGTAAAGCGCCATACACATTGCCTAACCCATCGCCGTTGGGGGTTTCGAGTGGTGCCATCGCGCCTGTTAAAACGACGGGCCGGTCCAGGCCTTGGAGCTGATAGGCCAGGCTCGCGGCGGTCCAGCTGAGCGTGTCGGTGCCGTGGATGACCACGAATCCACGGTATTGATCGAAGCGTTCGGCGATATCGTTGGCAAGCTGCTGCCACGTCAATGGCGTTGCGGCGCTAGAGTCGATCAAAGGCGAGTAGCTCATCACGTCGTAGGCGGGAAGCAGGGATTGATCATGCAGTGACCGTTGACTCAGTGCCTTGTCTAAGCGCTCGGAAAAATTTCCTGCTGGCGACAAGCCGTTGGCCTGGGGCTGCATGCCAATCGTGCCACCGGTGTAAATGACCAATACCCGCTCTTGGCGGTGGGGCGTATCGGCTAGAAGAGGAGCTTGGCTCATCGCGGTATCCTGTGAGAGCTAAACGTTATCGGTGATAGACCTGAAGATGGCCGCTATGGTCGTCGAGTTGCCGCTGTCGGCCTGCAAACAGCGCGAAAATGCCGCAAATGCCAATCAGGCCAATGAGTAGCCAGGCGATATGTTCAGTGGTAGCACCGGCTTGGAGCATCAAGCCTACCCCAAAGGGCCCCAAGGCGGCCAATGTGTATCCGCCGCCCTGTACCAAGCCGGATAGCTGCCCTGCTAAGCGTTCGTTGGCAGTTCGTAACACCAGCAGGCTTAATGCAAGGCTAAAGCTTCCGCCTTGCCCAAGTCCTAGCAATACGGCGCCTGGCCAGCGCCAGGTCAAAGGCGCTGCCAGTAAGCAGGCGAGACCCATCGCCGTGCAGATCAATACCAGCAGGAGGGCAGGGCGTTGGTCGTGATGGAGGCGCGCAATCCATGGGGCGCTCAGTGCTGAGGCCAGCTGACACAGGATGGAAACGGCCATCGTCCACCCGGCAGTAGCTTCTGTGTAACCCCGCTCGATGAGCAGCGTTGGCAGCCAGCCGAACACGATATAGGCCATGGAGGACTGGATGCCCATGAACAGCATGACCTGCCAGGTAAGCGGCTTGCTAAGTAACGTGACGAGCGGAAGGCTGGAGGGGGAGCCAATGGCCTTCGAGGAGTAAGGCGTGGGTGCATAGCGAACCCAAACGATAAAGGTGGCGAGGGCTAAAAGCGCCCAACTGACCAAACTGGCCTGCCAACCGCCTAGCCACTGCATCAGCGGGACGCTGAGCCCGGCACCTAGCGCGCCTCCCATGCAGAGTGCCATAGTGTAGAGTCCGGTCAATAGGTCCGCATTTTGGGGAAGTTCGCGTTTGACCAGCGCGGGTAACAGCGTCCCCGCAAGCCCAATAGCGCTTCCTGCCATGGCAGTACCCACGTACAACATCCCAGGCAGTGGTAGTACGCGGATCAATAAACCGCTGGCCAGCAGAAGTAGGGCACTGCTTAGCGCACGTTCGCTCCCCAGTCGACGACCGATGATAGGCGCAAGCGGTGCCGTCAAACCAAGAAACAGCACGGGAAGGGTGGTCAGGAGGCCCGCTGCTGGGGCTGAGAGCCCTGCGTTCTCTTGCAAACGATTGAGTAACGGTGCCACCGATGACATGGCAGGGCGCAAATTGAGCCCTACCAAGAACATCAACACAATGAAGCGGCAAGCGTGGCGTGAAACCATGGCGCAGGCTTATTTCAAGTGAGGGCGCAGGTCGCCGCGTACCGCATCGAGCAGGGTGATGAAGTGAAAATCTTCCGGGTTATCCAGGCAGTCGACGCGTACTTGCGTTCGCATGCCTTTGTCGATTTCCAGTTTATCGTAGATTTCGAGCGTCAGCTTATTGGCGGGCTTCTCTCCTGGTGCCACGATACCATCTTCCAGCGTGAAGGTTTCCAGTAGAGTGGCACGAACACGTGTGCTGTTCCCTTCACTCAATACGCGGCGTACGAACAGCCAACCTTCGCAGGGGAGTGACGCGTTGTCACGCTCGCGTAGGAAAAGCGTGCGATAGCAGGCGCCTTCGGCAGCAGCTTTTTCAGCCATGCTGCGGTAGGCTTGCACGACCTGATTCGCTGAGGCGCGGGCGTCCTCCAAGCGTTGCGCGATTCCCTGGTGTTCGCGGCTGAGTTGCTCCTGACGCTGAAAGACCAGCCATTGGCGATAATCGGCCATGAGTTGTGAAGACGCCATAGTCACTCCATGAATTAATTCAGCAAAAACGCCCGAATAGGCGAGGCGATACCTTCGCACATTCCGGGCGTGCGGGCTAGCGGCGGCTACGGCGACGTCGCTCTCCACCCGTATTGGTAGATGGCCCATCTTGCTTGCGCCGACGAGGTGGACGCTGACTCCGGCGACCATTTTCGATGGGTTCTGGCTTGGCATTGGGGTCGGGCTCGAAGCCCGGTTCGATGTGTTTCGGCAACGTTTGATTGATCAGTCGCTCGATGTTTTTGAGCAGACCATGCTCGTCGATGCACACCAACGAGACAGCTTCACCATTGCTGCCCGCACGCCCTGTGCGACCGATGCGGTGAACGTAATCTTCAGCGACATTGGGCAGATCGAAGTTCACCACATGGGGAAGTTCATTGATGTCTAGGCCGCGCGCGGCAATATCAGTGGCGACGAGCACCTGTAAATCGCCGCTCTTGAACGCACCGAGCGCACGCGTGCGTGCACCCTGACTTTTGTTGCCGTGGATCGCCATGGCAGGGATATCCTGCTTGGAGAGTTGCTCGGCTAGCCGGTTAGCGCCGTGCTTGGTGCGAGTGAATACTAGTACCTGAAACCAGTTGTGACGCTGGATCAAGTGCGCCAACAAGTCGCGCTTTTTATCGCGATCCACTCGGTAGATCGCTTGCTCGACTTTTTCTGCCGTGGTGTTGCGTGGCGCCACCTCGATGAGAGCGGGATTATCGAGTAGCTGCTGCGCCAACGTTTGGATCTCGTTGGAGAATGTGGCAGAAAACAGGAGGTTTTGGCGTTGCTTGGGGACCAGGCGCAGTAGGCGCTTGATATCGTGAATGAAGCCCATGTCCAGCATGCGGTCCGCCTCATCCAGTACCAGGATTTCAATGGCGGACAGGTCGACGTGCCCTTGCTGGTGCAGGTCGAGCAGGCGGCCAGGGGTAGCGACCAGCACGTCGAGACCATGCCTTAAAGCATCGACTTGGGGCTGTTGACCGACGCCGCCAAAAATGATGTGGGAGCGCAGCGAAAGGTGTTGTCCATAGGCCGCTACGCTTTCGCCCACCTGTGCCGCCAGCTCGCGGGTCGGCGTGAGGACGAGCGCGCGCACTTGGCGCTTCCCGGGACGCTTGCCGTTTGCCAAGCGCTGTAGCATCGGCAGTGTGAAGCCTGCCGTTTTACCCGTGCCGGTTTGTGCGCTGGCAAGGAGATCGCGTCCTTCGAGAACGACGGGAATGGCCTTTTGTTGAATCGGCGTCGGCTGTGTATAGCCCTGCGCGTTCACCGCGCGTAATAAATCGTCGTGCAGACCAAGATCAGAAAAGCTCATGCGTTCTCCGCAGTCGCATAGCAGGCGGCACCACCTAATGGGCGGCGCTGCTAAGCGTCATGTTCAAAAAAGCGAGGATGGTACACCGTCGCGGCAGCGAAGTTTGACAGATAGCACGCTGTGCCGCGACGGGCGTTAAAACGTCTTGTGACACCTCTGGGTTTCACAAGAGGGAGACAGGGTGGCGCTGACAGTGACGTCGTCGTGGTCGTGAGTGTAACACGAAAGTCTCACGTCGACGCGCTACCCGTAGCGAACACGCCTGGGGTTATAAGTAGCCGCCTTGACGCAACTGGTCGGCGATTTGCTCGGCCACTACCTGCCAGCTCTCGCCCAACGAGCGCACCAGGGCTGGGTAGCCGTCCTGATCGAGGACCGTTTCAGCAGTGAAGCTTTTTAGGGCGAGCATCTCGCCATCGCTATCGCGCAGTTGCCATTGGCCGCTGGTCACTGCAACGCCATCATAGCGGCCCTGGAACTGATCCACTTCCAATGAGAGCGTCAGCGCACTGGGACGACTGCCTTCCGCCCGCACTACCTGCACGCTAGGAAGCTGGTCGGTTAATTCGGCGCGTAACGCGCGTTCTAATTGCCGGCCAATGCTCTCCGCCCACTGATGCTCGCGCGCTTCATTCAAAGTGATGTCATCGAGCTGCATTACGATGCCGTCCACATCCAAATAGTGGGCTAGGCGGAGGGGGCTGACTTGAAGCGTTGTTTCGGCACGGCTCGGTGCGTTGACCGCCGGGCTTGTAGGTAACATATAGCGCGTGGGTGGAGATACGCTGCTGGCACAGGCGGACAAGAGTAGGCTCGTAAAAGCCGCCAGCCAAAATAGAGATAAGCGACGTAACATAACGGTCATCCTTAATTAGCGAGGAGCGCGAGGAATCGGGTCCTGGGTGTCCAAGTTATCGAACAGCAGCGCCCTTGGGTTCTCGTTCAGCGTCCGGGTGAGCGGCTGTAGATCGCGCATTAGTCTATCTAGGCGCTCGATGGCGCCGGTCAGTTCTTGGTACGCTGGCGAGGAGGGCGAAACGCCTTCCAGTGTGCGGCGCAGTTCTTCCAACGTGCCGTTCAAGTTGCCGCCAATCGCCTGAGTATCCGGGTCGTTCAATAACTGATGGATCGATGTACTGACCTCGCGAACCTCGTTTAGCACGCTTTCCGAGGCTTGAAGATTACGCTCTAGCCCCGCAAGAAGAGGTTCGACTTCCAGCGCGTTGAGCTTTTCGAGCAGGCTGGTGACCTGTGCCTGAATCTGTGCAAAACCGCCAGCCACAGTGGGGAACACGGTTCGCTCGGCAAATCGCTCGGCGACGTACTCATCGGCAAGGTCGCGCTGGAAGTTAAGGTCGACAAACAGCGCCCCTGTGAGCAGGCTGCCATTCTTAAGCGAGGCGCGCAGGCCTAGCCCAAACATCCGCTTGAAGCGCGCATCCCACTCCTCTAGGTCGATGTCGGTGTTTTCGATACCCAAGCGTTGGGGTTCGATGCGAATGAGTACCGGAATGGCGAATCGCGCCCGGGAATCAGGCTGTGGCGCCGTGAAATTCCAAGGGACCGCGGCGACGGTGCCGATTCTCACTCCACGAAACTCCACCGGTGCTCCCCGAGACAAGCCTCTTACCGTGTCGTCAACCAGCAAAACATACTCCAAGTATCGGTTGAACGTGCCTTCCCGGGCAGTATCTTCGTCCGCGTAGAGATTAAAGCGTGTGTTGGCCTCCACAGGTTTGCCCATGGGAAGGTCTTCCGGTACGCCAAAGGTCACACCGCCGCCCAATAGCGCTTCGAGGGATTCGACATTGACTCTCACACCATCGGCATCCAGGCGGAAGTCGATCCCGCTGGCCGTCCAGAAGCGCGTGCTGTCGGTGACGAGCTGGGCGTAGGGCTCTTCGATGAAAACTTGATGGTGCATGGTGCGCGTTTCAGGTTCAAAGCGCGTGTCTTCTACGCGGCCTACCGTGTAGCCCTGATAAGAGACCGGGTCGCCGATGCGCAGCGAGTTGCCTAGTTGGCTCACCAAGTTGATTTGCAACCCAGCTTGGCCGGCGGGAGCCACGGGAGGTACATCGCTAACCTCGAATTCTCGCTGTGGCTCTTCTGACTGACCCGGTTCTAGCTGGATGTAGGCACCTGAAAGAACGGTACCCAGCCCACTGATGCCCTCGCGGCCAATACGCGGTTTGACGACCCAAAAGCGGCTATCTTCTCTTAGCATAGCTTCCGCCCCGGGTTGAATGCGCGCCACCATGACGGCATGGGAGAGGTCATCGGACAAGCGTACGCTCTGGACCCGACCAATCTCGACGTTGCGACTGCGAATGAGCGTACTGCCCGCCTCGATTCCTTCCGCGCTTTCCATCGTCAACGTGACCAGGGTGCCGCGACTGGAGTAGTTGTCGTAAACCAGCCATAGCCCGATGATCACGGCAACCAGCGGCACGATCCAAATCGGGGACAAGCGTGTTTGGGGCGACGCCTTGGCTTTGTGCAACTCGCCTTGATCTGGGTTGGGTGTGTTCTGAGGCATGGAATCGTTAGCCATCAACAGGTTCCTTGGTGGCCGTTTTACGGCGAAGAGAGCGAGAAGGTTGAGTATCCCATATCAAGCGGGGGTCGAAGGTCATAGCCGCGAGCATGGTGAGCACGACCACCGCGCCAAACGCCAGGGCGGCTGGTCCAGGCGTAATCGACATTAACGACCCCGCGCGGATGAGAGCAACCAAAATGGCCACCACGAATACGTCGACCATGGACCAGCGTCCAATGAACTCGGTCAAACGATAGAGCCGGGTGCGGCTCTGGGCATTGAGTTCATTGCTGCGTTTGAGCATCAAGCAAAGCCAGGCCAGAGCGACCAGTTTGCCGACCGGCACGATGACACTGGCTACGAATATGACGGCGGCTACTGGCCATGATCCCATTTGGATGAGCTGAACGACTCCTCCAATGATGGTGGAGGGCGTAGCGTTGCCCAAGCTCGTGGTGGTCATGATGGGATAGAGGTTGGCCGGAAGGTACATGACGGTGGCGGCAAACAGCAGCGCCCATGTACGCTGCAGGCTGTGTGGCAGCCGAGTATGCAGTTTCTCATGGCAGCGCAAACATCGCTGTCGGTCATGTTCGATGCGATTGACCAATCCGCAGGTGGGGCACCCAGTGACACCTTGGTTGGCAGCGGTCGTACCGGTCAATGTGCCCTCAGGGGCAAGGGGCTCGCCTTCAAGCGAGAACCACATCCAGTCGCCGTCGATGGATTGCACCGTCATCAATAGCAAAATACCGAAGAGGCAAAACGCCCAAAAGGAGATGCCTAGTTCGATTTGCGCCATACCCGCTATTTTGATCAAGCTGACCAGGGCGCCAATGATGAAGACATCCGCCATCATCCATGGGGTCAAATGGGCCAGCGAGCGGGCGATATCACGGCTGAACGGCATGGGTCGCGCGCGCAAGAGTCCAAACTGTAGCCATACCACACCCACTAAATAAACGGCGGGTAGCACGAGTATGGTCATCATGACGGCGATGGCAACGATGGGCTGATGAAACGCGATCAGCGTCGTCGCCGTTTGTGATAGTTCGATGCGATTGCCGACGCCGCTAACGCTAAAGCTCACGAAGGGAAACGAGATCGCTACCAACAGTGCTATTAGTGAGGCCAGTGCGAGCGCCATGCTGCGCTGAGCCGGATAGCGATGGCGCTTTACCAGTACGTGTGAACAGCGCGGGCAGGTTGCTTTTTCACCTGATTTGAGCGGCGGAAGGGCCGAAACCCAGTCACACTCATGGCAGGCGCGCAGGCGCCGCCGCTGAGTGCGGGTCTCAGGTGGAAAACAGTCGACCTCGGGAGAGTTAACCGGCAGAGAAGGCCGTTTGATGAAAGAGTAATGGGGCAACAGCAAACTCTCTGTGCATGAGATGGTAAGAACCAATACGATGGAGCGTGGTGCCAGTCAATTTAGGGAACGGAACCGACGCTTGCAAACGGCACTTGACCAAACAGGCTCGTTAGACAAGGATGCAGCCGCGATAGTGCCTAACATTATGACATTAAGGAACTGAAATGTTACTCGCCTTTCTTGCTGTGGTAGTGGGCTTGGTCCTGCTGATATGGAGTGCAGAGAAGTTTATCGACGGTGCCGCGGCGACGTCGCGCTGGTTAGGGCTTTCGCCGCTCTTGATCGGCATGCTGGTGATTGGGTTTGGTACATCCGCCCCGGAGATGATGGTCTCGGTACTGGCGGCAACGCAAGGCAATCCTGGTTTGGCGGTGGGTAACGCTTACGGTTCTAACATTGCCAACATGGGGTTGGTGCTGGGTTTTGTCGCACTGATGGCGCCTCTCGCCGTCCATTCGGGGGTAATTCGTAAAGAGATGCCGCTACTCGTCTTGGTGATGCTAGTGACGGGATACATGCTATGGGACGGATGGATATCGCGGCTTGAAGCGGCGCTGTTGCTCATCGGGCTTGGCGTGTTCATTACGGCGAGCATCTTCAACGCTCGCGGTCAGCAAGACGATCCGTTGATGGCAGAAGTGACCGAAAGCCTGGATAGCAAGCCGATGTCTCGCGGTAAGTCCATCATGTGGACGCTGATTGGATTGGTGTTATTGATTGCCAGCTCTCGATTGCTGGTATGGGGCGCCGTTGAAATTGCCGTGGGTTTTGGTGTGAGTGATTTGATCATCGGTTTGACGGTGGTGGCGGTGGGCACGTCGTTACCTGAATTAGCGTCCTCTATCAGCGCCTTGCGCCGCAATGAACATGACATGGTGCTAGGTAACGTTGTCGGCTCGAACCTCTTCAATAGCATGGCCGTGGTGGGCTTGGCGGGCGTCATTGCGCCGATCGAGGCGGGGCGTGAAGTGCTGATGCGGGATTGGAGCGTAATGACGCTCATGACGCTCGTCATGGTGCTGTTTGCGTTCTCTTGGCGTGGGCGTCCGCGGCGTATCAACCGTATCGAGGGTGGTGCACTCTTTACCATGTTTATTGCCTACACCGGCTATATGGTCAGCATCGTGGTGATGGCCTAGTACGGCAAAGTGGTGTTGCCTGGAGAGTGTGCGTCAATGCGACACAGCTTTTCAGGCAAACTTACGCTGTATAGCGATGGTCGAAACGGTAAACTACAACGCATGTAAAGAATAAGCTTAGTGCTTATAACTAAAATGCAGCGCCATTAAGGCTCAACTAAGCTTGTGACACCCATTGACGGGATACCAACTCAGGTCTTAGGAGAGTGTGATGGAACTCGACCCCCTAGTACTATCGCGAATACAGTTCGCCTTCGTTGTATCGTTTCATGCGATCTTTCCAGTCTTTACCATTGGGCTAGCGTCCTATATTGCGCTGCTCCATGGGCTGTACTTTAAGACCGGCAATCCTGCGTGGGACCGCCTTTCGCTGTTTTGGACCAAGGTATTTGCCGTTGTCTTCGGCATGGGCGTCGTCTCGGGTATCGTGATGTCTTTCCAGTTCGGCACCAATTGGAGCAACTTTTCCCAGGCCGCCTCCAACTTCTTGGGGCCCGTGCTGAGCTATGAAGTCGTCACCGCGTTCTTCTTGGAAGCGGCATTCCTCGGTGTGCTCTTGTTTGGCCGTGGAAAAGTCCCGCAAGGGGTGCACCTGTTTGCTGCCATTATGGTGGCAGTGGGTACGTTCATTTCTTCCTTCTGGATTTTGTCAGCCAATAGCTGGATGCACACGCCTGCCGGTGTGGAACTGATCGACAACCGCTTCCACGTACTCTCTTGGTTCGAGGCTATCTTCAATCCCTCTTTCCCGTATCGCTTTGCCCATATGGCCATGGCGTCTTTCTTGACGGGTGGTTTCGTCGTGGCGGGCGTCAGCGCTTGGTTCCTGCTTCGTGGGCGCGATCCAGAGGCCAATCGCCGCGCACTCTCCATGTGCTTGTGGCTACTCCTTTTTCTCGCACCTGCACAAGCGGTGGTCGGGGACTTTCATGGTTTGAACACACTCGAGCATCAGCCGACTAAAGTGGCGGCGATGGAAGGGCATTGGGAAACGTCTAGCAACGTACCGCTGCTGCTGTTTGCCATTCCGGACCAGGAAGCGCAAACCAACCATCTTGAGATCGGCATTCCGAACCTCGCTAGCATTATCTTGACCCACTCTCCCGATGGGGTAATTCCTGGGATCAGCGAAGCTGCTCCTGAGGAGCAGCCACCCGTTATCATCGTATTTTGGGCTTTCCGTGTCATGGTCGGCATCGGTCTGCTGATGATTGCAACCGCCTTCATTGGTCTGCTGATGCGTCGCAAGGGCAGAGTGTACGAACACTCGGGCTATTTAAAGGCGCTGGTCTGTATGATCCCCATGCCTTTCGCGGCGGTGTTGGCAGGTTGGATCGTCACCGAATCCGGACGCGCTCCTTGGCTGGTTTACGGCATGATGACCCATGCCGAGGGATTGACGCCGTCGCTGACCGGGCCAATGGCGCTATTCACTCTGATTGGCTACGTGGCAGTCTATGCCGTCGTGTTCTACGCCGGTATTTACTACCTCACCCGCGTGGTACGCAATGGCATGCTGCCTCACGACGAGCAGGAAACGACGAGTGAGAACTTCAAGCGGCCTATGCGCCCATTCTCTGCGGCACACACCCCTTTTGACGATGACGTCGATCCGGTCAGGAGCTGAACATGGAAATGTTTGATTTAACGCTAATTTGGGCGGGCATCATCGGCTTCGGCATCATGATGTACGTATTAATGGATGGTTTCGATCTGGGCTTGGGGATACTGTTTCCCTTCGCCCCAGATGAAGATTCCCGCGATGTCATGATGAACTCGGTAGCCCCTGTATGGGATGGCAACGAGACCTGGCTGGTTTTGGGGGGCGCGGGCCTGCTGGGTGCTTTCCCATTGGTGTATTCGGTCTTTTTGCCAGCGCTTTACATAGGGGTCTTTTTGATGCTGGCCGGGCTGATTTTCCGCGGCGTCGCGTTTGAATTTCGCTTCAAGTCGCGTCGTAATCGGCGCTGGTGGAACCGTGCATTCAGCTGGGGTTCCGGTGTGGCGGCGTTTGCCCAAGGGGCCGTGGTCGGGGCGTACATTCAAGGCTTCCGTGTCGAAAACTTTGCTTTCGTGGGCGGTGCTTTCGACTGGTTGACGCCGTTCTCAGTGCTCACGGGACTAGGCTTGATGGCGGGCTACGCTCTGCTTGGTGCGACTTGGTTGATCCTCAAATCGGAAGGTCATATCCAAGACTGGGCGTATAAGATCACGCCCATGCTGCTGGCGCTGGTGCTCGGGGTGTTCGCCATTATCAGTATTTGGACGCCGTTCGTTAATCCGGTGGTGTGGGAACGTTGGTTCGGCCATCTTCAACTGATCTGGATTTTCCCAGCGTTGGCGCTTTTTTCGGCCTTCATGGTGTATCGCTCCGTCAAGCGTCGCGATGAAGGGATACCGTTCGTAGCAACGATAGGCATCTACGTCTTTACCTACTTAGGGCTGATCGTCAGTAAATGGCCGGTTATCGTGCCGCCCAATTACACACTTTGGGACGCCGCGTCAGCGCCCGAATCACAATTGTTCCTGCTGATTGGCGTGCTGTTCGTTATCCCGATCATCCTGGCCTATACCGCTTGGACCTACTGGGTGTTCCGCGGCAAGGTGCGTGTAGGGGAGGGATACCACTAACGCTATGGCACACCATCCTCCCGAAGTGAACACGGTGGAGGCCATGACGCCGCGCCATTGGCTTAACTTGCTTGCCAAACGCGAGCAGAAACAGCTGATGTGGGCGGCGGTTTGGGGCGTGCTGGCGGGTATGCAAACCGTCCTGCTGGTGGTGGGGCTTGCTTGGCTGATCGACCAGTTGGTCATTGCAGGGAGTTCCCCCTGGTCACTCGTGCTACCGTTCGTTGGCCTCGTGGTGGTTGTCTTGCTGCGTTCGCTTTTTCAGGCACTGCAAGAGACGTGTAGCGCTAAAGCAAGCCTTCGCATTCGCCAATATGCCAGGCAAACCCTGCTCGACAAAATCTCGGCGCTTGGGCCAACATGGTTGACGCGTCAGCAGAGTGGGGCATTGGCCACTCAGTCGGTGGAGCACATCGAGGCGCTGGATGGTTACTTCGCTCGCTTTTATCCGCAGCTGAGAATCGTCGTGGCGTTGCCGATGCTGATACTGAGCATTGTCGTTTGGCTCGACTACCTGGTTGCCTTTTTTCTGCTTTTATCCGCCCCACTAATACCGCTGTTCATGGCATTGGCAGGGATGGGGGCTGAGCGATTGAATCGTGATCAGTTCATGGCCGTCTCTCGTCTTTCCGCACACTTTATCGACCGAGTGCGCGGAATGACCACCCTGCAGTTGTTTGGTCACACCAAAGAGGCTCAGCAAGATGTGTGGTACGCCACCGATCACTATCGTCGACTGAGTATGCGGACGCTGCGTTTAGCGTTCTTATCGTCGGCGGTCTTGGAGTTTTTTGCTTCCGTCGCGATTGCTGTCGTGGCCATGTATGTCGGTTTTGGCTTGCTAGGATACATCGATTACGGTCCTTCGCCCCAGTTGACGCTGTTTAGCGGGTTGGCAGTGTTGCTCCTTGCACCGGAATTTTTTCAGCCGCTTAGAACGCTGTCGCAACATTATCATGATCGTGCTGCTGCCCTTGGCGCCGCTGAGAGCGTCGTGGCCATTCTCAACGAACCCAACCAAGTAGCTTCCTCTCCGTTGCCGCCCTCGGCGTCTGGCGTGCTCCTCGAGCTTGATGGCGTCGATATTCGCTACGCTGAACGTACGCCGGTGCTCAGCGATGTGAGTATGTCGCTAAGGCAGGGCGATGTGGCCGTGCTCACCGGTGAGTCTGGTAGCGGTAAGTCGTCACTGCTGGCACTCATGGCGGGGTTCATGAGGCCTACTCGTGGAGTGTGCCGCATCGACCTTTCTATTCCTATTGCTTGGCTGGATCAAGCGCCGTGCATACTGCAGGGCTCTTTAGCTGATAATCTGCGCATTGCTTCTCCAAAGGCGGATGACGCTGCGCTCGTGAAAGCTTTGCAGCGAGCCGGGCTTGGCAAGCTATTGGCAAGTTTGCCCCATGGATTGGAAACGACCGTGGGTGAACGTGGTGTTGGCCTTTCTGGTGGACAGGCGCAGCGGCTTGCGCTGGCGCGCGTGTATCTTAGTCAGGCTCGGCTTATTTTGCTCGATGAACCGACGGCAAGTTTAGACGCAGAAACGGAAAGCGTGGTCATCCAGGCGCTGCTCGAATGGGCAGGTGAGGGGCGTACGCTAGTCATGGCGACGCATCACCCGGCCGTCATGACGGTAGCCAATCGCCACTTTGTATGCCGCTCAGGCCAGCTGGTGGAGGTAAAGCAATGATGGCCCTTTTTCGTGACGTTGCGCCTTGGCTTAAGTTACTGCTTCGCCGCCGTCAACAGTTCTGGTTGGGAGCCTTATTGGTTTGGGTGACCTTGCTTGCGGGTTTGTCACTACTAGGACTGTCCGGATGGTTCATCGTGTCCTGCGCCTTGGCGGGGATCGCGCTCGCGGCGGGTCTTCCGTCGACGTTGGACGTATACGTACCCGGTGGAGGCATCCGCTTTTTTGCCCTGCTGAGGA
The DNA here is from genome assembly GCF_022348105.1 of Halomonas sp. MMH1-48. Classification (NCBI taxonomy): domain Bacteria; kingdom Pseudomonadati; phylum Pseudomonadota; class Gammaproteobacteria; order Oceanospirillales; family Halomonadaceae; genus Halomonas; species Halomonas sp. MMH1-48. The sequence continues at coordinate 2,773 of NZ_JAKRFL010000029.1, read as the reverse complement.
CTTTGGCGCGGTACGTTGAGCGTTTATACAACCATAGCACCGTGCTTACCCTGTTGGCCGATCTACGCTACCGAGTGTTCGGTGATTTGACAGGCCTGGATGATGCGACTCTCAAACGGCAACGTGCAAGTGAATGGCTCAGCCGTCTAACGGCAGATATCGATCAACTCAATAACCTCTACTTACGTTGTCTGATCCCTCCGGTAGCGGCGCTGCTGACCGTACTCGTGGTCTCCGGGTTCATCGCCATATGGCTACCTTGGGTTGCTGTGGTGATGGCTTTGGTATTCACGCTGCTTTGGCTAGTGGTGACGGTCGGTTTTGGTTGGATCGGCTTCGGTAATAGCTACCAGCACGTCAGTGATCAAGAGGAGCTACGTCGATTGGTATTGGATCAGGTGCAGGCATCTGCGGAGCTGCGTAGCTATCAAACAAGCGGGTGGCATCGCCAGAAAATCCAGAATCTCGAAGCAGTATCCACCGAGAACCAGCGTCGTTTGGCTTTGAAATTGGCCTTGGGCAACGCCTTCGTTTCTGCGGTGACCGGGCTGATGCTCATCGCCACGCTATGGCTGGGAAGTTTGGCGTTTTCGGCAGAGCAGGTCGTGGGTCCGGTGCTCGTCATGGCCGTGATTGCTGTGCTGGGAATGAACGAAGTGTTCGCGTTGCTCCCCGCGGCGTTCTTGAAACTGGGCGCGAGTTACGCAGCCGTGCAGCGTTTGAATGCTCTCAAACCCCTAGCGCCTGTAATCGACATGCAAGGGCTTCCCTATCGTGCCGATGAGCATGCCATCCAGCTTGTTTCCGTTCATTACGCTTATCCCAACACGATGTATCCAGCACTGGTCGATGTACAGGCGACGCTCTTGCCACATACCCGAGTCGTGATTACTGGTGTGTCGGGATCTGGTAAATCGACGTTGGCCAGTGTGTTGATGGGACGTATGGCACCGACCCAGGGCGAGATTCGTGTCGCTGGAGTGCCGCCACATCGTCTCTCCACAGAGAGTCGAGCCGAGTATTTCGCCTTTCTCACTCAGCAAACGGATCTATTCGATGGAACGCTTGAGTCGAATTTACGGATCGCCAAGCCGAGCGCTACCGATGACGAGTTGTGGCGGGTACTCAACATGGTGGGCTTGGAAGACTGGGTAGCACAGCAGCCTAAGCGGCTCTCGACGAACGTGGGCGAAAAAGGCCAGCAATTGTCTGGAGGTCAGGCAAGAAGGGTTGCTTTGGCGAGATTGATGCTGCGCGATCCATCTGTTGTGTTGTTGGATGAACCGTTTGCTAGCGTAGACGCCGATACGGCAAAGCACTTGGCCGCGGCGCTAGATCGCTGGCTCGCACGGCGAACCGTGATTTTCTTCGTTCATCAAACCGAGGACGCGGCGCTTTTGGCTGGGATCGATGCTTGGTGGCACCTTGATGGTGGGCGCTTATGTACCGATACTACTTCTTTCTCCCAACCGCAAGCAGGCGCGCCGTATGAATGAGTTTTTATGTCAACTTCCCAAAGTCGAGCTCCACTTGCATATTGAAGGCACCTTGGAGCCTGAGCTCATGTTCGCACTGGCGGCCCGTAACGGGATCGAGTTGCCCTATGCGTCCGTGGACGAAGCGAAAGCGGCCTACGATTTCAAAGACCTTCAAGGGTTTTTAGATCTTTATTACCAAGGCATGAACGTACTGCGCAATGAACAAGACTTTTACGATCTTGCCATGGACTATTTCAAGCGTGCCCGTAGCGAAGGGGTGATGCATATCGACATCCACTTCGACCCCCAGGCGCATCTACAGCGCGGCGTACCGCTCGAAGTCGTCATGGCCGGTCTTCTACGGGCGAAAGAGGAGGCCGAAGCATCGTTGGATTTGACGATCGGCATGATCATGGCTTTTCTTCGTGATCGTCCCGCCGATGAAGCGTTGCATGTGCTTGAACAGGCCTCTCCCTATTGGAAGTTCCTGGATGCTATCGGACTCGATAGCGCCGAGCGCGATCATCCTCCGGTCAAGTTTCAAGCGCTGTTCGCTCGCGCCAAGGAACTTGGTCTGGTCCGTGTTGCCCACGCCGGAGAAGAGGGACCTGCCGAATACATTGCTCAAGCGCTCGATATCCTAGAAGTGCAACGTATCGATCACGGCGTGCGCTGTCTGGAAAGCGATGACGTGGTCAAGCGTTTGCGTGATCAGCAAACGGTCCTGACCGTGTGTCCGCTGTCAAACGTCAGCTTGAAAGTTGTCGAGCGGCTAAGTGACCACGCTTTGCCCCAACTGTTGGCCGAGGGGCTCAAAGTCACCATTAGCTCCGACGACCCTGCCTATTTCGGCGGTGGATTGCTGGAGAACCATTTGGCGTGTGCCGATGCGTTTGGCTGGGATGAAGATACCTTTCGAATGCTCAATCGTTACGCTATCGAGGAGGCATTTGTCAGCGAGCAGCGACGCGACGAACTTCTCAAACGTTTAGCCGCTGCTTGATGAGGTGTCTGGCAAAAAAAGGTGTTGACGCGCGGAGTTAAATGCGTAAAATACGCCCCACATCGAACGGCAACGCCCTTCGAAAAGCTCTTTAACAATTTGATCAGGTAATTCATGTGGGCGCTTGCCGATGAGGGTGACAAGTCACCTATTATCAAGGCAAGCACTCGTCAAACAGGCTTCGGCCTAATGAATGAATTCGTTTGACCCTTGAGCCAAGTTTGGTTCGCTTCTGTTGCTTCGGCGACAGGCAAGAACCGCATTGATCTTAAACTGAAGAGTTTGATCATGG
>NZ_JAKRFL010000003.1:0-305559 GCF_022348105.1 Halomonas sp. MMH1-48 | reverse complement strand
GCCACTCGGAACTGGACACCGCGCCGGACGGTCTGGCTGAACCCGGACCGGGAAGACCCGCTGGTTCAACGCGATCAGCGATTAGAAGCCGCCTGATTCCAGGTTCCAACAAGCTTGACAGGCATCGAAAGGCTTACAATATAGATAGCCCTGAAATGTGTGGCAGTTCTCATTTATCAAAAAATTCTGTATTTCTAACGTCTCAACACCTTCAGCCAGAACACCAAGACCTAAGCTGTAAGCGAGTGCAATAATAGCACGGACGATAGCTGCATCGTCTTGATCATCAGCCAGATTTTTAATGAAACTTTGGTCTATTTTGAGCACATCTATCGGTAATTGCTTAAGATATGCCAATGATGAATAGCCAGTACCAAAGTCATCCAGAGAAAACCTGATGCCATGCTTCCGCAACAAATGCATTCTCTCTACAGTCTTTTCTAAATTATTTAAAAAAAGTGTCTCAGTGACCTCCAGCTGAATATTTTTAGGGTCAACACCAGTCTCGTTAATAATGGCAATCACGTCATTTACAAAACTATCTTCTTGAAATTGTAAAGCGCTGACATTGACTGACACTTCCAAGCTTTCAAGAAACCCTATTTTTTTCCACTCAGCCATTTGAACACATACTTTTCTTAAGACTTCCTTACCAAGCACTCCAATAAGCCCTATTTCTTCAGCGATAGGTATGAAGTCTCCCGGTGAAATAAGTCCTTTCTGGGGGTGAAACCAACGGATCAACGCCTCGGCCCCTATACAGCGTCCTTCACTATTTATCTTTGGTTGATAATAGGGGATAAATTCATTAGCTATGATGCCTGCTGGAATATTTCTATCGAGCCATGCTCGCAAATCCGCTCTCGCTTGCATGGCAGGATCAAATAGCCCTACGGCATTGCGATTTCGATGTTTAACGTCATAAAGCGCCAAGTCTAGGCGCTTCATTATCTCTTTTGAACTATCCTTACAGGGTTCAATTAAAGTGACACCTATACTACACGTGCGGTGAATATGAAGCGCTTCTGCTTCATATGGCTCATTCAGTACCATGTGAATGCGCTCTGCCAGAGCAACTAACTCACAAATAGCTTCTTCGCGTGAACCCGGTAAGTGGTCAAGAAGAATAGTAAACTCATCCCCACCCAGTCGAGCAGCATGCAATCCTTGTCCAGCAAGGGTCTCCAGACGACGTGCAACTCCCTTCAGTAGCTGATCGCCAACATTATGTCCCCATGTGTCGTTGAGAACTTTAAAATGGTCCAAGTCTATCAGCATTACCCCTGCATAAGCGTGCGTATCAGATTGAACCTCCATAATACTCTCTAGCTGATGCTGGAAAAATTGTCTATTCGGCAAATGCGTCAGCGTGTCATGAAATGCTAAGAACTCAATTTTCTCTTCACTTCTTTTGCGATCAGTTACGTCACGAAAGTAAACAGATAAGCCATCACCCGATGGATATATGTGCATTTCAAGCCACATAGCTAAGTCTTTAGAAAAATACTCGAAATGTCGTGTTATTTGTTTATCCATCGCATAACAAAGCTCAGCCTCTATCTGTGATCCTATAATCTCTGGAAAAACCTCCCAAATAACTTGATACAATACGGTGTCCCGGGGCTTTGACAACAGCTGCTCTGCTTCAATATTGAAATAGTGAAGCATCCACTGTCTATCTAAGGTAAAGAAGCCATCTGTGATACTTTCAAGAGTACGATTTAACGCATTAGCAGAGTTCGTAAGCTCATCTTCTAATACTTTACGATCATGAATATCTAGCGCACTGCCATACCATTTGTATATATCGCCATATTTATCACGAACTGGGACAGCACTGACTCTATACCAACGGTAAAAGCTCTCATTTTTATTATACAAGCGAAAATCGATATGATACTGCTGTTGGTTTAAAACAGCATTTTTCCATACTCTTTGACACCTCTCTACATCTTCAGGGTGCAAAGCACTCAGCCACCCGCCCGCTGGTAAGGCATCATTATGAATACCGGTGGCCTCTTCAAAATGTCGATTAGCGTAATCGATCCTCCCATCCGCATCTGCTGTCCAAACAATGGTTGGCATAGCTTCCGCGAGCTGCCTAAACTGCCTTTGACTATGGGCAAGATTTTCTTCAACCCGACGCTGGTTAGAAATGTCTTGCAAAGCCCCTTGAACGCTAAAACCGTTCGTGCCAGCGTTATCCATGGCAGCACCAATGATTCGAACGATCCGCCGATTACCTTTTGATGTGCAAATTTCTGCTTCTTCATCAAAAGATGCTCCTTCTCTTATACACTCAAAAAAGGCTTTCTTAATACGTTCTCTACATTCAGGTATGTAATAAGACAACGCCTCATCGATTGTTAATTGAGAGTTATGAGAGGTTTCATGTATGGAGCACACTTCGTCTGACCAGTAGAGCACTTGGCTATGTGAATCGTAACGCCACCCTCCTAAATCAGCCATTTCACCTGCAATGGCTTGCAAACGCACTGCTTGCAACCGGGACTGTTGATCACGTTCGCGACGTATAGCCGAGGATAGTGTGTTGATAAGACTTTCTAAGCCTTGGAGATGACTATCACCAAAAGATTCGTTATCACTATAAAAGGTATAAAGCCCCCCCCAGCAACGGTCTGGCTCTTGAACAGGCACACAAAGAGCCCGAGTTAACTGAGGCCAGTCTTTTAAGGTGTTACGTAGTGTTAATGGTAATTCTTCTATAGTGTACTCTACATGACCAATCGCTAACGGTGCCAACCCACTACTGGACAACCTCAGCTGATTAGGCCAGCGCATATGGTTGCTGCTAGACTCTGCGACAATAGTATCTTGATGGTCTGACTCTCCTAGCTTTATCAAAACAGCTGAAGTAAAACCGAAAAGAGTAACAGCTAACTCAACCGCCTGTTGATAAAGCTCCTCAATGGTGGCGCCCTGTAACCCTGCACGGCTAAAGGCCGCGAGCGAAGCTTGTAGCTGAGCGGAAAATGCCATTGATTGCTCAATCTTTTTTCGCTCGCTGATATCACTGACAGAAGCAAGTGTATGCAGCACACCATCAATATTGATCGGAGCTAAGCCAACTTCTAAAGGAAACAGAGTGCCATCTTGGCGTTGCCCCATCAGTTCACGCTCAGGCATCATCTGTCGAGTTTTTGGTTCACGTGCAAAGTCTTGGCGATGCTGGGCGTGTTGAGCCCGTATCTTTGGGGGTAATAAATCATCGACTGACAATCCTATCAGTGCGCCTGGTACGTAGCCAAAAGCTTGTTGAGCGATTCCATTAGCAGATTCAATAATGCCACCAGGTCCCGTCAACATCATGCCCACGGGTGCAGCCTTCAGAATAGCCTCCATATTCTTAAGCCGCGCAGACTCAGCATTTACAACGCGCTGAATAGAAACGTAATACTCTGTATTTTTAGTTTCATCTAGTACATGAGTGATATTCCACTCGACCTGATAAGGTGACCCGTCTTTCCGATAATTAATAGTAGAACCAACAAACGTCTCCTTACGTTTTAAAGACTCACGTAAGGCCTTCAATACACTGGGGTCTGTTTCAGCGCCTTGCAAAATGCGTGGCGTCTGGCCTACTAATTCGTCGACAGAGTATCCCGTCATCTGACAAAACGCAGGATTCGCATACAAGATGCGTGGGCCTGGCAAAGCTAGATCTGCGCTGGTTAGGATGACGGCATCAGGCGAGTGCCACATGACGTCGGCAAAAGACAGCTGGTCCCAAATACGGCGCGTCGATTCTTCGTTTCTATACACAGGTAAAGCCTTATATTGCGAGTTGAAAATAGTCGATCACGAGGCCTATCAGCCCCTTGATCAGCTCGCTACTTTTCATGAGCAGAAAAATCTATCCAATCATCACCGCTCGTGCCAGACGCTAACGATTTAGTCGAACGCGTATCCATCGTCAGTTGAGGATTGGAAGGCGTGAGATTGATTTCTGCGGATAATTCTCTACCTGTGGGATGTGTACGGAACGCACGAATAGCATTGAAAAGCTGTAAGGTTTGGTTCTCTAGAGCTTTTGTCGCAGCACTGGTTGATTGCATTTGTAGCGCACTGTGCTGAACGCTTTGTTCCATCTGGTTGATGGCATCACCAATTTGCGCGATGCCGTTACTTTGCTCCTGGGAAGCAGCTGTGATTTCCTCCATGATGTCATTTACTTGTCGACTTGCTGCAACAACACGACTTATCGCTGATTCCGTTTCGGATACCACTTTGGAGCCTTTGTCGATCTCCTCTCGAGAGGCATTAATCAGCTGGTGAACGTGCTTAGCAGCTTCTGATGAACGATTTGCCAAACTGCGCACCTCACCGGCAACAACAGCGAATCCACGACCTTGTTCGCCCGCACGAGCTGCCTCAACCGAGGCGTTTAGCGCCAGGATATTCGTTTGGAACGCAATCGCGTCGATGGTCGACACCATTTCACTCATTTGCCGGGCACTGGCTGTTATTGCCGCCATTCGCTGAACCACTTGATTCATGGCCAAGCCAGCTGACTCCACCTCTTTAACATTGGAGAGCGAGAGTATGCTGGCTTGATGTGCATTATCCGCATTTTGTTTCACAGTGGCGGTCAGCTCTTCGGTACTGGCTGCCGTCTGCTGAACAGAGGCAGCTTGGTCATCACTGCGTAAACCAATTTCCTCATTACTCACGCGAATATCAGACACAGCCGGTCGTACTTTATTAATTCCTGAATTAACATCTTTTACAATCCCACCCAGCCCTTTTTTCATAGAAGAAAGAGCCTCCATAAGCTGTCCAATATCATCTTGGCCATGGTGAGGGACTTGCACGGTCAAATTACCGGCAGCGACTTGCAGCACGAATCGTTTTGATTCGTGCATTGCTCTGGATACTCTTTTTTGTTGCGTCACGCCAAGTATTGCTACGGTGAGCGCCATAAAACACGCGATTGATAAAACAAGCGCTGCGTTACTTTGCGAACTCTGAAGCATTGCCAGGGCCGTAATACTGGCAAATGAAAACGCAGTCAGCCAATACGTATGCGCTTTTGTCGACACCACATCTAATCGACTCAGGGAAGCAATGAGCCCCCTGCGTATTACTCGTCCTCTGTGCAACCGATACTGCTTGCCTCGGCCCTCTCGCCAGTCGGCGTAGATGCGCTCTGCGAACTCCACGTCACGGCGCTCCGGGCGCACACGTAAAGAGGCGTAGCCAATCACACTGCCCTCTTCTTCAATAGGCACCACGCTCGCACGCACCCAATAATGGTCGCCATTTTTACAGCGATTTTTTACCAACCCGGTCCATACGTGTCCTTGCTTGATGGTGCTCCAAAAATCTGCAAAGGCGGCAGGAGGCATATCAGGGTGTCGGACAAGATTGTGGTCTGCATTGATGAGCTCATCCAACGTAAAACCGCTAATCCTGACGAAAGCAGGATTCGCATAGGTAATTTTGCCCTGCAGATTGGTACGTGAAATCAGCAGATCAGCTTCATCAAGCTGAAGTTCGTTTTGGGTCACGGGGAAGTTCGAGCGCACAGGTAGGAACCTCATCAGCGGGTGGCTAATAAATTTTCATGAGCTTTTTTTATAATCTCTTAGGATTTAATAATTATTAATAGCTAAGACAATCATGCACTTTACCTCATACTAAACGACTTTTTTTGATCTACATCAAAAAATTCACGCGCCTTACTGATACCATCCTGAAGCATCAAGATTAATTCTCATCTCCTCAGGATGCATCAGAGTAGCCACAGTCACAACGACTTTTGTAATGCAGCTCAACCAGCTTTTAAACTGTATGTTGCATATCCTTCCTTTCATTAAAATGATTTTCATTATCCTTTATTCCTATCAATACGAAGCAATGATGTGCGCCAAAACGCAGAATTCATCCCTACTTGAGCTTTTTTGAAGCGTTAGCTAATTCAGCACTTTTTCAACTGTTATGATGGCTAGACTCCTCCATAAGAGATAGGCGATACGCGATTGCGTTAAACCTTTGCCTGTTAGGTACCGTGAACCGCCCCGGCTTTACCGGAGACTCCATATCTTGAGAGGATGGAGTTATGAACTCACCAAAACGATATTCCCCAGAAGTCCGGGAGCGAGCTGTTCGATTAGTCCTTGAACAGCAAGGCGAATACCCGTCCAAGTGGGCGGCGATATGCTCCATTGCCAGCAAGTTCGGCTGTACACCAGAGACTTTGAGAGCCTGGTGCAAACGCTCAGAACTCACGCAGAAAGATAGTTCGGCTAACCTGCCTGAACATGAACGGCTCAAGCAGCTAGAGCGTGAAAACGTCGAATTGAAGCGCGCTAATGAAATTCTCCGTAAGGCGGCTGCTTTTTTCGCCCAGGCGGAGCTCGACCGCAAACCCAATTGATGGTGTCATTTATCGACGAGCATCGTGCTCAGTTCGGGGTCGAGTCGATTTTGATCTTACCCAGCGACAGTGGACACTGGTTTAAGCGATCATTCGGGCTTCAAATGCCTCTGGGCTAATCATCCCAATAGCACTGTGCCGCCGTTGCTTGTTGTAGTCCAGTTCGATGTATTCAAACACCTGGCGCTTCATCGTATCCCGCGCTTTAAATGGCTCTCCGTGGATCGCTTCCACCTTGAGACTGTGAAAGAAGCTTTCGGCACACGCGTTATCATAGCAGTTGCCTTTAGCGCTCATGCTGCACCTAAGCTCATGACGGGTAAGCAGCGATTGGTAAAGCGTGGAACAGTACTGACTACCTCGGTCAGAGTGAACTATCACGCCTTTGGGCATTTTCCGTTTCCATAGCGCCATCTGAAGCGCGTCACAGACAAGATCGGCTGTCATACGCTCACTCATTGCCCAACCGACCACTTTCCGAGAGTAAAGATCAATGAGCACGGCTAGGTAAAGCCAGCCTTCGCCCGTCGCTAAATAGGTGATGTCACCTGCCCACTTTTGATTGGGGGCTGATGCCATGAAGTTTTGCTCTAGTAGATTCGGCGCCACTGGCAGCGAATGCCGAGAGTTCGTGGTGGCCTTAAACTTGCGGGCTGCTTTAGCGCGCAAGCCTTGACGCTGTAAGCTGGCAGCTACCGTCTTACGGTTGATCGGCATGCCATCATCTTGCAGGTCTAGAGCTAATCTCGGGGCGCCTGAGCGGCCTTTACGCTGGTGAAAAGCCTCAGCCACACGCTGATCGAGAATGGCCTGCTGGCTGCGTTTTGGAGACGATGCACCCTCGCGTTGCCGCCAAGCGTAGTAGCCGCTTCGAGCGACCCCAACAACATGGCACATCCGTTGAACGCTGAAAGCCTGACGATGACGATGGATAAAGGCGTACTTCACTTCAGGCTCTTCGCAAAGTACACCGCGGCTTTTTTTGTGATGGCCAGCTCTTCATTTGCTTCGGCTAATTGGCGCTTCAAGCGAGCGTTTTCTTCTGCTAACGACCGCTCTCGTTCAGATGTGTCTTGCTGCAGCTGTGCTTTAGAGCGCCATTGATAGAGCTGACTCGCGTGTATTCCCAGTTCACGAGCCGCTGCTGCAACGCCAATGCGATCAGCGAGTGCTAACGCTTCTTGACGGTAGGTATCTGAGTAACGGGTATAGGATTTTTTCTTCATTGATGTTGTCGATCTTGCCATGGTTCACCTCAGCGTAGCGTATTACATTTTTGAGGTGTCCACTGTTACTGGGCAGGATCAGACCTTCCACTTTTTGTCGAGCCAACAAGCAACCCGGTTCGGAGGCAAGGTTACACGCCAAAAAGACTCGCAACTTATTGTGAGCACCCACCGTATCGAGTAACTCTTTGATCAACCCCCTCTCCGCATCGACTCGAGACTGCCAATACTCCTTGCTTACGATTTCATGAAGACATTTGCTGGCAATCAAAGCAGACCATTCATGGTAAGGCTGCCAAAAAATTCAAGTTCTTGTGGATCTTGGCGGAGCGCTTCTAGCTCAGGCTTGTCTTCTAGGGTGCGCTCCATTTTAGCTTGAGTGCTCGGCCTTATTTCCTTCACATTGGAAGGGTTCAAAAATTTTATAAAGGTTCGCCAAGTTACCCAGCCAGGGTTTCGCTTTCGCGCCTCTTCGTACCCATGCTTAGGAGCCGTTGGGGCGTTCAGCAATACGCAAAGCTGTTGAATTGGATAAAAAAACAAAAAACCTTCAATAAAAGGTATTTTATTTTCATTTTTTTCCAACACTTTCTTAGTCATATTGACATTGCCCTCTAACTCCAACTAATGGGCAACATTAACGACCCTTCTGCCATAGCGTTAGTAGCCATTTGCTTGAGCGGCTAGCACGTTACTCACCCTCAAATTCTGAACTGATGAACTTCAGCACGTTGCAGTTTTCTTTAATCGTCCGCTGAAGCGCCTCATCAAAGCCATCGGCACTTGTTGCTTCAATCTCCACAGAGATCTTCACCTCTACGCCTGTGCGCAGAGTAAACTGCTCAACGATCTCATCAACCACAGTGGCAAAGTCCATCTTGGCCTTTACCGGATCAAGACTCACCGTACCGTAGAATTGCTTCTTGGCAATGTTAGTAGAAACAGCCTCTGGCCCAGCCGAACTACTGCCGCTTTCTCCAGCGCCCATAGGGTGAGCAGTTCCACCGCCTGCCCTACCAGTTCCTGTCTCTTCAACGCTTTGGCCAGATGAGTTGTCAGTATTGCGATCAGAAAGCTCAATGGCGCGCTGGGCTGCATCAGCCGCGAGCTTGTCTCGGTACGCACTAGCAGCCTCACGCTCGATAATGAGTGCCTCACCATCTAACCCACCAATACTCCCTTGCCCAAAGGTAAAACCAAGATAAGTGTCACCTTCTTTTCCTGAGGCGTAGCCAAAGAAATCCTCCGATGCGATGCCTTGGTGCATGGCATTTTTAAATACCTGATCATTCACCAGGCGCGGTAAGTAAAGGTAGTGGCAGCAGTCTTGCCATACTTTCAGGGCGCTGACCTCAGTAATACCATCCTTGAAGTACCATTGATTGAGAATATTGCGCAGGAAAATTGGCGACCATTCGTAGATCAGCCACTCTTCTTCACGCAGTTTGTTCTCAATGGTGTCTACTAAGTTCGTCGTCGTGGTTGAGACCTGAACCACTTCCCACTCCAGGGTTGGTTTGCCCTTTACGAACTCCTCTACTGGTGCCATTAGCCACTTATAAGTCTCACGGATTAACTGCGACAGCGATGAATCCGCTGATTCACGGCTTTGTTTAGCCTGCCGTAAGTGCGTCATATCGTGATTCAGAGAACCATTTTCGATGTCCTCTACGATCGACTTCCACGCTAGATAGGTGCGTCCTTGATCTTTCAAGCGGCTTACCACATCGAAGTCGGCGGCTAGAAAAATCAGCCGGTTCTGCTTTTGGCGTGGCTGCTCCCCACGGGTGCGCAAGATTTCCTGCGCCGCCTGAAATGCCTGATTGCTCTCCGTGCGGCTATAAGCGAATTCAGTCGGCAGCACCACCAAACGAGGCCCGATGCCATATTCGTCCGGCACATCCCCAGACGTAGTGAAAACGTGTATGCCGGCAAAGTGGTGTTGGCGTCCCATCAAACGAGTCGTGCGATCTTTGAGGAGCGGTATCAATGCATCACGGTCGTGGATGTTCTGCTTGCGACTTTCCATCTCCTTGCGGAGGTTGGGCTTTGTATCGAACCAGAAGCGGTCCTGCTCCGAATAAAGATAATGCAGACGATCGCGCAGGCGCTTGAGCACATCCTCGAAAGTACCAATCGACTGACCAGGCTGAACGGCACCCAGCAAGATGCGCTCCTGTTTGATGCCTCGAGCCGCCTGGATACTGCTGGAGGCGGCACTACCTAAAAAGATGGTGCGTGCTGCACGACGGGCTGCATGTACGCCACCAAAGAGAGCAACCTCGTTATCGAGCGTTTGAGCAGCAGAGCGTGGGCCATCTATCTCTCGCTCAATCACTGGCTGCCAGCCTGTGGGCAGGTAGTGAATGCTCTTATCCCGAACATTACTGTCTTCCAGGGGCAGCGACCCTGGCATAATCAAAGCGTCATGGTTGCCCGACACCCACAATTTATGGATCACGAATGCCATGTACTGCAGCACACCCCGGGTACGCTGGAATTTATCCAGTGTCGACCAGTCCTCGTAAAGACGGTCGAATACCTCGGGATGAATCGGATAAGAGCGACAAAGTCCCTCAAAATATTCGTTGGATTGGGTCTCGTTGGGAAACTGTCCGGCGTGCTGCCGGTAAAAATCAGAAAACTGACGGCTGATGCCTTCTATTTCGGCACGCTCACCGGCATGCTCGAACAGGCGGCGGCGAACGATCTCGAATGCCTCTTCAGTGGCTACTGGCTTCCACACCGATTCTACACGACCAAAATACTTCTCAAGGGCCGTCAGCGTTTGCTGGCCCATTGTGCCGCCTACTTCGAGCTCAGACTCCGGCAGCGAAGCCAGCAGGATGGCATTGGGAACCGCCTTCATCGCCTCAGTCAGCGCTTGAATGAAGCTGATATTGCTGTCGTAGGTACCCCCAGAGTAGGATTTCCCTAGCTCAAACTGACGAATATAAGCTAACAGCTCATCCACCAGCACCACACAGGGAGCGGCTCGTTGCAGCAAATCTACCAACACCTGCTTACCAGGTGACGTACCCTGCTCGTGGGACTCTTTTACCAAAGCGAGGCCTTCATCACCCAAAAGCTGCCACGCCAGTTCACCCCAGAGGGTCGTGACTTTCTGCTCCTGCTTCTTAACCGACTGCTGGCTCGGGGCCATGTTGATACCGTCTATGACGGCTACACGAGCGTGGGGCAGCTCATGGATACCAGCCTCATCTAGAATAGGAGGAATGCCATGCAGCTTATCGGTAGAAGTCTTGCGAGATGCGAGGTGGTAGACCGCCAGCATCGTGTGGGTTTTGCCACCACCGAAAGCTGTCTGCAGCTGAATGACTGGATCGCCACCGTTGCCAGAGAGGCGCTGGGCTACCGAGATCAGCAGCAGGCGCATACCCTCGGTAATATAGGTGCGTGAGAAGAACTTCTCTGCGTCCTGGTACTCCTCGGGTGCTGTGCCGGTTGCCACCTGAGTGATATCCGCAGCAAACTCTGCCTGTTTGAACAGGCCCTCTCGCACGTCCTTATGTGGCGTTGCGATATCTCTCCAGGCTTTCAGTGACATTATGACGACTCCACGTCTTCTTCTACGATGAATTCAAGATCATCCACTGGGTGAGCAGTGTGTGAATCTAACAGGCGTTGCCGCTGAACACGTACGTTTGAGTGACGTGTTTTCAGGGTCTTCCATTCGATAAATTTTTCCCAGCGGCTAAGGAACTGCAACTCAGGCACCTGCTCCTGAAGCGCTACCTCCAAGCCCAGATGGGTGATGAAGTAACGCCCTGTGCGATTACCCTTCATCTGGCCACCAGCCTTCAGGTTAGCTTTCTATATCGGCTACAGATGATAAACGCGATGTCAATATCACCCTGTCACTCCAGCAACCGACCAGGGCATTTCAGTGGTTAATGTGTATTGGTCGACGACCTTAGGGTGCGAGTCGATAGCTTTGAGCCGTTGTTTCAGCTTCAGCAGAACATCATCAGGATCGACTGCGCGCGGGAACAGCCTAGACGGATGGCGGGGTTGCTCCAGATGCAGCACTACCCTCAGCTTTGACCGACCCACCGCATGCCGGGCCAAACGCCGCTCTTCTGCCTCATTAGCATTGCAACTGGCCGCCACCAGCCCAGCGAGGGTATCGCGCACCTTGCTGGCAATTTCATCACCGAGTTCAACCACTTTAGTACGCCGATGCCGCCGATAGTCCTTCACCTCAATCAGCCATAGATGATCACCATCAAGACACACGAAATCGACCGCCTTGGTGCCCCCGCATACCGCATTGAACTGGCTGCGATAGAAAACCCAATCGTCATACTGCGACGCCTCTACGCTTTCTGCAAAAGTGAAAGCGAGCTGCTGCTCAATGAGCGTAGTCGTCATGCCAACTCCAAATAGCGATCCGATTGAGCAAGCTCTTCATCCAATAGGACAAGCGTCTGCAGGTCGTCTACTTGGCTGCCTTGCTCCACTTCCACACCTTCAGGGCGTTTTATCAGTGCAAAGTAGCGTTGCTGAGTCTTTGGACTCTTGGTAGCACGAGCCAACAGTTCCAACTCCTTGAGTAGGAACAGTGAGTGGGTCGCAATCACCACCTGAATCCCCTGTTCGCTAAGCGCGACGGCGGCCCTGGCCACTAGCTTGATTAGCTTAGGGTTAAGGTTGGCCTCCGGCTCATCCCAGAACAGGCAGCCTTTATCCAGCAACGAACCCGTGATGACCAAGCGGGCTAGCATCGCCAGCTTGCGCAGCCCTTCAGCCACCAACGGCATTTCCAGGTTGCCTTGGCTGGGCATACGCAGATAAAAGCGTCCGTTCTTGTCCAGCACCACCTTGCCACCCATCGCTTCTTCTAGCGGGGCGACCAACTCGGCCACCACCTTTTCCCTTGGCCCTTTAATCGCCGGAGCACCCAACAGCTTGCACAGGTCGATATGGTGCTCTTCGATATCCACGTGACGGTTTTCGTAGAGCGGCAGCAGCCAGTGGTATTGGCTTAACAGTTCCCGCGTCGGCATAAAGACCGGCGCTTTCTCTTGCCAAGCGCTGGGCAGTCTATCGACTTTAACTTCGCTCTGGGAACGCGTGCTGAAGTTGAAAGCGGTATCCAGCGCAGGCTGCTGGAAAGCCACAGAGACCTTGCAGGTTTGCGCCCCCTGACGTCGGCTCGCCAGCCGCCCCAATGATTCTGGCCGAAAAACCTTAATCAGCTTATCGGCGAGACCCTTCTGAAGCAGCGTCTTGGTGGGGTCGGCTACGCTCGGCTCGTTAGCCTGCTCGTAGGCGTTAGCGATAACACTGTAAGCCACCTTGAGCAGATGCGATTTACCGGTGCCATTTTCGCCCACAATCACGTTTAGCCCCGGCGCAAAATCCAGCCGCGCTTGAGGAAAAAGCGTGAAGTTATCCAGTTCTAACCGCTTCAGCATGCTGCCTCCTAGAGATCAAAGCCGACCTGTTCGCCAGCATGCCCCGTTTCATGAGACGCCGCCACGATGGCATGCCAGGAGCCGATCAGCTCGTTGTAGGCGCGCGCCTCCTCGGCCCACTTCTTACGCTCGCAGAGAGTATACAGGTGATACGACAGCTGACGGATCGCCTCGCCCTTCTCCGGCATCTTGGCCAGTAACTCACCAGCAGCGGATTCGCCGTGGTTCTGCAAGCGACGGATCATCTGGTGGCAGGCTTCCCACACCGGGGTGCGCTTGTCGGTGGTCGGGTCCCATTCGGATTGATACTCGCCCCATTTAAGCAGGCGTACCTTGCCGCTACCGGATTCGATAACACCGGCTTCTTTCAAGCCAGCCTCACTGGTGCCCTTGGCCCGTGCAAGCGTATCCGCTTCACCGAAAGGCCCAGCGCTCCAGGCGTACTGGTCGAACCAGCTGGCACAGAACTGAGTATCGGCATCGAAATTGCCGGAGTCGGGGCTCAGGAACTCTGTAATGGCTCGATTGATCATTACTAGGGCATCATGGACGCTCATCTTTGAGCCATCCTGATTCAGCACCGACTCATACTGGGAGTAAATTGCCATCCCAGGGCCAATCGCCGCCTGGGCTAGGTCTACAGGCGCGATAGGCGCTTGACCAGTTACGCCGCCGATCATGGTTTCCAGAGCTTCAGGCATTTCTTCGCGCAGCTGACGTTGGAAGTCGCGGCGGGAGATGGTTTTAGCAGTAGCCCAGCGCTTGCGGCAGACCAGCACAATAGATGACGCCAAAGCATTGGTTCCTGAGCCAATCATTCGGTTACCCATCTCGGTACGCATTGGCCAGGTCCCATCAATTGAAAAGCCGGCCTGTATCACCGCTTCTAGAAACGTTACCCAGCCAGTACTGGTAGTGCTGCCTTCCTTGGTTTCTGACTGTTTAAAAGCGTAATAGATGGTGACTGGAAATGCTGGATGAGCCTGCACCGACAGATTGTGGATGGCGCGGGTCATACCATCCATAAAGAAGGCTTCGGCTTTGTCTTTAGTGCCATGGCGGTAAGGGGTTGCTACCAGCTCTTCGGTTTTGGGTACCGCCATTGTACTAAATAGCTCGGGATAGACATGACGCAACGAGCGGCGCATCCAGACATAGAAGAAATCAGAAAGATCAGCGTAGGCGATATTGTCGTAGTATGGGGGGTCTGTGGAGATAACTTTTCCCATACTAATCGTCTGAGATGCGGCATCACTCTGTGCTGCTAGAGACTTCTTTGTTGCTGGGAGAAAGTGCAGAACTTTTTGACTCCACTCAAACCCACTCGAAATATTACCAGCTGATTCAGAAAAAGGGTTTGTCTCCGCATAATCCCAAGTCATAGGAATTGCTTGGCGACCAAAAGTGTTGCGTATGAGCTCTTTACTGGAGTGCCATGTACAGATCGAAGAGTGATAGTCGGTTGCTTTATCGATAGCGAAACACAAATAAATTCCCACTGCCTCTCCATAAGCCGTAGCGCCTGATCCGTGTTGGGCTAAACCTAAGCCATCATCCGGCAGGCCAGCAGCTTTTGCATCGGCAATCGCTTTTTCGCGGGCTTCCTGTACCAGGTCGGAAAAAGTAGTTAACGCTACCAGCTGGCGGGGGGTAAAGAGGTCGCCATAGGTTCTCAGTCCGTATGGAATGGTCCAAAAGTTTCTTGGATCGTCTGGCAGGCTGGTTTCTGGCTTCCACTCAGGTTGAGCACTCTTCGCAACTGCCTCTACCTCTTGCGTAGGCGATAAATAAACACGCCCGCGTTTACCTTCAACCACGACTGCCATCAAGCGAGCACCTAAGCGTCCTGCTTCCCCTTCGCTTTTGATATGTGGGCCCGAAATCGGTGTACCAGACATCAAGCAGGTGAAATTAGCTCCTCTTGCTGCTTTAGTCCCCTGCTTAGCGTCGACTGGAGGTGTTCCTACCTTGATCTCGAAACGATACTGATCGCTCTCAATCACAGGTTCCACATACGCTTCTTTGTCTTTTTTACTGGACAATACGAAACTTGAAGCTAGCGGCACATCAACATGGCTAAACGCCGGATTAGGACTTTTGACCGTCCTGGCCCACAGCCATGCGATCACCGTCAGCTCATCACCCTCATATTGCTTCAAGTCAGGTCGCTCAGCGACTATCTTCGGAGTTATCTTGACCTTGGGATAGAGATGCCCAATCCGCTTGAAAGCTTCTTCGCGCATCCAGTGGCCATATCGGCGGACATCTTCGGCCAGACCCTTAGCGCCCGACCAATCCTCATGCATCTTCTGTTGTTTTTCGCCTTCGGGAATTGGGCCCATCGGCGGCTGGCCGGCAAACTTGGGCGGAATTTCGATCATCGCTTTATTGATCATCACCGCCACCGGGTTTAGGTCTGATGCATAACTCTCTAGCCCCAGGCGCTGGGCTTCTAGTGGTATCGCGCCACCGCCGGCGAAGGGGTCATGAAAGGCCGGAAGCTTCTCAGGATTGAATAACTCGGCTGCCTCTGGGTGGTTGCGATTCAGGTGACAGGTCTCCCGCCAGCTCTCCCAGATCGCCTCCCGGGCGCGATTCAACACCTCCTCGTTGCTAGTATTCTCCCACTTCACCAGGTCGCGGATGATATCAAACAGCTTCTCACGCTTAAGCTCGGCTTCTTGCTTATTCACCCCGTAGCCTAATTCGCGCTGATAGCCGGGGTCGTTAACCAGCTGCGCAAACAGCACCGCCCGCGCAGCGGCTAATGGCCGACGCGCCCACCACAGGTGCAGAGTGCTGGGGTGGCCGTGGCGGATCGACTTCTCACGCGCTGCAGCGGCGTTGATATCGTCCAGCGGCAGCGCCACTTCGATCAGCTTCTTGGGAGATTTGACTAAGGGCATCTAATTTTCCTTAAAAATTAATACCAAAGCCACCACTGCTGGGGAGACTCTTCTTCCCATTCTTCGGCGGCTTCTATAATTTCTTTTGCGCGCTCTCCTCCACCATCATCAAACGGGTCATCTCTGTACGAGGAGTACCACTGAGTAACCGAAGGATACCAATGCCCGTCTACCTCTCTCATCCAAACCGACCCTCGATAAACTTCCCTTCCTATCGAGTACCGGGTGAGGGCAACACCTACTTCTCCAGAGCTTAAAAAGTCAACCACTGCCAAAGTTTCAACCACCTCATCTCTAGCGGAGTTAAAGTACCTAACCTCAGCCAGCATATTGCTGTTGGACTCACTACCCCAATGTGGATAATTTTTATACCAGGCTCTAGCGGCTTCGAAAGGGGTTCCGTCCAACTGGGTCGCAGCCCGACCTACTTGGTCATCAAAAACCCCGGACTCATAAGCTGTAAACGCTGTAACACCAATGCTCAGGCCAGCCAATATCAAGGCAGAAAATGCAACACTCTTCATGTTAACCCCTTACTTCCTCTGATTTTTCTAGCAGCTTATATAGCTGATACTGAACACTCGCCACAGCAAAATCGGGCTCGCTGGTGAAGGGCTTCTGCACGTAGTAGGGCCCTTCCACGCTGTCGCCTTCCACGATGACAATAGCCAGCCAAAATTTATCGGCCTGGTTAAGGCCGTAGATGATCTCGTTGCGCGACACGGTGATGGTGCTCTGTCCCTTGGCGCGCCCTTTCACCTCGATATGGCGGTCGGGCAGGATCGAGCCGTCCGGGTTGGCCGGTGGGCGAGCGGTCACGTCCCAGCCGCACTTCTGATCGGAGACGTCGAACACCCGGTGGCCCATGGCGCGCTCGGCGTCCATCACCGCCTGCATGGCCAGCTGCTCGATGCGGGCACGGGCCTGGGCGTCGACGCTGAACTGGCTCTCGCCCTTGCGCGCGGCCAGTAGCCCTTGGGGAATCACAAGGGCGCCGCCGATCACCACCGGCGTGCTGGAGACCACCTGCTTCATGGCGTCGAGCTCACGGCGGCGCTGATTGAGACGTTCGGTCAGCTCATCCACCCGCCGGCGCGCCATCTCCGGCTGCATGCGCGGCTGCTTGCCGGCCTTCATGTCGTCGGTGAGTTTGATGTAGCGGTCGGACCAGTAGTTGATCTCCTTGACCAACCGCTCGTTGACGGCATTAAGCACCTTGTCGGCGTGGCGCTCGCGGCGCCCCTTCACCTCACGGAAGTGCTCGGGCACCAGCGCCTGCACGGCGTGGTTGAGCGCAAGAGCTTCCAGGTCGCCAGTGATCCAGGGCGCCTTGAGCACGTCCTGCACCAGGCTGAAGTCATATTCGTCAATGGGCTGCATATCCAGGTGCGGTGCCCAGCCGGCATGCGTCGCCCTGCCCTGCTCGTCGATCTCCACAAACTGCAGGCGACGCGAGACCACCCGCGGCGAGCCATTGCTCTGCTTCTCCACCTCGCGCACCGAGTGATCGACCATGAACAGCACCTTGGGCTCGGTGCCGTCATCATTGGGGTCCACCAGCACCGCGCCCTGCTTGAGCTTGGCCCGGTGGGCCTGCAACACCAGATCGGTGGTGGCATGCATCAACGGGTGCATGGGATGGATCAGGTCGGCCATGGGCTTGCCGGGCAGGCGCACATGCTCCTTCTCGAAGCAGATTCGCTCGTACTTGCGCAGCACCGGGGTGCGGCTCTCACCGATCACCCGGTCACGCTCGCGAATGGCGGCAGGCACGTGGCGCACTTCGTAGCGACCGGGCTCCCGGGGGCGCAGCTCGCCGCGCAGGAGCTGGAAGGCTTCGGTGAAGAAGGCGCGAATGAAGTAGGGCTGCAGCTTGCGCGCTTCGGCCTTCTCCATCTCCTCCTTCACCGCATAGAGCTCCTCGAGCCCCATGTGCTGCTCGACCAGGGCATTGCGACGGATGATCTCGCGCAGATGGTCGGTGTCCAGGGCGCCTTCGATCACCTGATCCAGGCGAGACTTAACCTCCTCGGACTCGCCGTAGCGGATCGCCTCCACCAGCAGATCCTTGAGCGAAGTGTTCTCGAAGGCCTCGCCGAGGATGTCGAAGACCTTGCCGCCCAGCGCGCTTTTCTCCACCTCGAGCTTGTCGAACAGCTTCTGGAAGACCGCGCCTTCGCGGGTCTCGTTGGCCACCAGGTTCCACAGATGGCACACCTCGGTCTGGCCGATGCGGTGGATGCGCCCGAAGCGCTGCTCCAGGCGGTTAGGGTTCCAGGGCAGGTCGTAGTTCGCCATCAGGTTAGCGTTCTGCAGGTTGACGCCCTCGCCGGCGGCATCGGTGGCGATCAGTACCAGCACATCCGGATCATTGCGGAACTGCTCCTGGGCCTTGCGGCGGTCATCGCGGTTGGTGCCGCCATGGATAGTAATCACCGCCTCGGGGCGGCCCAGCAGGCTGCGGATGCGGTCGACCAGGTAGTTCAGGGTGTCCTTGTGCTCGGTGAAGATGATCAACTTACGGCGGCTACCGCCGGCGGTGTACATCTCCGGGCTGTCCTGCAGCAGGTGGGAGAGTTCCTCCCATTTGCGGTCGCTGCCGGAGGCCACCAGCTGTGAGGCCTGCTCCTCCAGGTCCTTGAGGATCAGGATCTCGGCCTCCAGCTCCGGCACGGTCTCGGCGGCCGTGGCTTGATCCACCACCTGCTCGGCGTAAAGCTCGTACTCCTCGGCGCTCAGCTCCTCGTCCAGCTCATCCATGTTTTCCGGCAGCTCGATCTGTTTCTGAACGGCATAGGTGCCCAGGGTGGACGCGACCTTGCCTTCCTGAACGGCCTGGCCACGGGCCATCAGCTTCATCTCGTTGAGCTTGTCTTCCAGCTTGCGCCGACGACGCTTGAGCGACTGGTAGATCGCCTCGGGGCTGGAGGCCAGCCGGCGCTGCAGCTGGGTGAGTGCGAAGCCCACGGTGCCCTTGCGCTTGCCGGAGAGCGCATCGGCGCGGTTCATCTCGTTGCGCACGTAGTCGGTGACCTGCTCGTAGAGCGAGGCCTCGGCGTCGGAGAGGTCGTAGTTGGCGGTGTAGGCGCGACGCTCCGGGAATAGCGGCGTGCCGTCAAACTTGAGCAGCTCCTCCTTGACCATGCGCCGCATCATGTCGGAGACGTCGACCTTGTGGGCGCCTTCACGGAACTTGCCGTAGAACCGGTCACTGTCGATCAGCGACAGCCAGATCTGGAAGTCTTCCTCCTTGCCGTTGTGGGGCGTGGCGGTCATCAGCAGGAAGTGGCGGGTGATCGAACCCAGCAGCTCGCCCAGCTGGAAGCGCTTGGTCTTGTTGATCTTGTTGCCGAAGTAGTTGGCCGAGAGCTTGTGGGCCTCATCCACGATGATCAGGTCCCACTCGGTGTTGGCAAGCTTCTCTTGGTAGAGCTCATTGCGCGAGAGCTGGTCCAGGCGGCAGATCAGCTGATTCTGCTCGTCGAAGTAGTTACCCGAGGCGCACTGCTCCTGCTTCTCGCGGCTGAAGATCTCGAACTGCACCCCAAACTTCTCCAGCAGCTCATCCTGCCACTGGTCGGTGAGCCCGCCCGGAGAGACGATCAGGATGCGCTTGGCATCGGCGCGCATCAGCAGTTCTCGGATCAGCAGGCCGGCCATGATCGTCTTGCCGGCACCTGGATCATCGGCCAGTACGAAGCGCAGCGGCTGACGGGGCAGCATCGCCTCGTAGACGGCGGATATCTGGTGAGGTAGCGGCTCCACATTGGAGGTGTGCACCGCCATCATGGGGTCGAACAGCGCCGCCTGGCTGATGCGGTAGGCCTCCAGGCCCAGCTTGAACTCGGCTCCCGGGGCATCGAAGGCCCAGGGGCGACCGGCCTGGGCCAGGGAGAGGTTGGGCTCGTTGTCGCGAAACAGCATCTGCTCGTGCACGGCACCCTGACTGTCCTTGTAGTAGACGGTCAGCGCATCGGTGCCCACCGGCACCACCGCCACCACCCGCACCACCTCATCAGGCTTGATGCCACGGACCTGGGCGTCCTGTTTGATCTCTTCCAGCTTCAGCATGCAGTTCCCTCCGCAAGTCGGCTTTTGCCGTTTCTTCATTTATCGTCAATCTGGGCCAGCTGGAGTATTGCCCCCATCTGGGCCAATACTAACTGATACGCAGCCTTTCTTCAGTGCTCCCCCCGAAACTCAGCCGCTGCTCACTGGATTGCCTACAAAAATCAAAAAAAAATACTGTGACAAACAAGCCGCCAAATGAGGCGGCTTTATGGGGTACGTCAAGGTTGCAGCGACACAATCAGATCAATCTGCTTAGCGGTTTGGCTCATCATACAAAGCTTATAATTTAATTCACCACCTGGGGCGTAATCTGTCACGCCTTCAAGCTGGCACCAGCTCTCTCGAAAATTGAGCCACGCTTGCTGACCAGCAAGCAGTGCTGATTGTTGATCTTCTGAAAAGCTTCCACGTAGCTGCTGGTACTCGCGATTAAGCACCACATCCTGCCTTTCAAGCTCCCCTTCTACGCAGTTATCCAGCTGAGAGTTTCTAAAAGCACTGTCATCAATGTTGTCTAAGCACGCATAGTACTGATCTGAATACGCTGTTTCTGCGGCAACAGGCAGCGATACTAATGCAGTAACACATGCCCCAATCATCAACGCCGCTTTCATAGCTATTTGACTCCTCATTTACTACTCCGCTTCGTGATCAATATACAGTGAATAGATAGCATCCATCATCTCATCATTCTTAGATATATCCCATCTCAGCAAGTGATTTACACCCATCACTTCCCACCACCACGTGGTCGATCACCCGAATATCCATCAAGCCAAGCGCCTCCTTCAGTCGCTCAGTAATACGCCGATCCGCATCGCTAGGCTCAGGATCGCCGCTGGGGTGATTGTGTACCAGGATCACAGCGGCGGCGTTGTAAGCGAGTGCCGCTTTCAATACTTCCCGTGGATAAACGCTGGCTGAATCAATAGTGCCGCGAAACAGCTCTTCAAAGCGGATGACGCGGTGTTGGCTGTCAAGGAACAGCACGCTGAACACCTCGTGCTCATAGTCCTGCAGCAGGAGTTGTAGATGCTCAAACGCTTGCGAGGGCTGTGAGATCTTGCGGCCTTTGGCGAGCTTACGCCGCGCGAAGCGCTTGGCCATGGCGATGATGTCAGTTTCCGTGACCGGTGACGTGACTAAGTAGGTGCCCGCCACTTCACCGGCTTTGAGTTTGCTATGGGGCATGATGACCTCCAAAAAAATAAAGATGCCGGGGTGGTGGCCCCGGCATCTATGTCGTTAATAGTGGATGTGTATTGTGGTTCAGTGGGCAAGTCACGCCGCCATCACTTGGCTGATACGCCGCTCCATCTCTTCATGGAACGCCTCAACCCGCTCGGCAATCGTGCGAATCAGAGCCTCGTCTCGGTAAGCGCGTTTCACAAACAGCGGCATGCCCGGCCAATAGCTCACAAAGTCGATCCATTCTCGTTCGCTAACCCAGAGCCCACCCTGGCATTGGGGCACGTGCTCGTCGGGTATTTCCCCGCTGAGCAGCACCTCAATCTGGAACTTAGGCAGCTTGGTTTTGATCTCCAACAAGCCGTTTCTGCCAATCAAGCTATCCGGTGAGTAGCCCACGTTGTGGTTGAGGATCAGGCCCACTTCTTTGGGTTTCGGTGCACCGGTCATATCGCGATACAGCGAGCGGGCGACGCTCTCTAGCTCCTGGCCCCGCTTGGTATGGGCGTTGCCTTGAAACGGCTCGGCCAGCTCACCGGTCATGCGCTCACCGATCAACTGGTGCATGTAGGTGATGGCTCCGGCACCCAACCCACCGGGGCCTTTGCCATTTACCAGCAAAGCCTTGAGTTCCGACATAGTGACGCGCCCAAGACGCGCCGCCAGCCACTCCGGCGAGCCTTGTGGCATGGTGAGTATCTGCATACACGACTCCTGTAGGCGATGAGAGGTCGAGCTGAGCCGCTATTTCACGGCTCGCTTGGTGAGGGATGCACGTAGTTTGTCGAAATCTGCCTGGGGTACTTGAACCGCAGCGCCGTATTTGCCGCTGAACCACTCTTGCGTGGTGGCTGGACATTGGCTGATCAAACGCTGAATCTGTCCCGCCTGAAAAGCCGTAACCCTCTTTACAGCTGCACGTGTGCTGGCCTGACCGTTATCGTCCTGCCCGCGTGTAGTGATGTTGAGCAAGGCGCACAGTACGTAGCGCTTGCCGTAGCTGGTGGACGATCCAAAGGCCTGTACCGCGTTCTTGTTACCGCTCATATCCGCAGGCAATAGCATGCTGGTCTCTTCCCGATGGCCGTCCTTGTGCATCAGCACACCTGTGACCTGAATGCCCCGTTCCTGGGTTTGAATACGGAAGCTCACTGCGAAGCCGTGCTTTTGTAGGATGGGGCGAACGGTATCGACGATATCCTCCAGCGTGGCATAGCAACCGTTGTTGGTTTGCCCACGCTCTTCAATGCTAGGCAACTCAGTCTGCATCGCCGCCATGGCTGCGCTGTAGGCCATCATGGCCTGGCGATCCATCACACGCTCCTGCATTTGCAGCAGGCGCTCCATCTTGTCGATATCGACGTCAGGGTTAAGCGCCGCACGCTCAATCACTTGGATAATGGCGGTGCTATCAGCCGTAGGGTGTGCTTCTAGCGCCGCTGAGCTAGGGGAATGTTGAGCGTTGGCGTCTGCTTGGATGGAAGGTACTGGGCCTTTTTGGGGGGACGCATTTACTACATGAGTACGCTGTGCCATGGGGCACCTCCTTTTACGTGAAGAGGGAAATGCGGGCGAGTCAGCCCTGTTCATGGGGTGTGTCATTTAACCGGCGCAGGAACGTCGGGTAAGTGACGCGCAATGTCTGCGGGATCGATACGCTCCAGGCGTATCTCCGCGCGATAAAACTCGCCCTGGGCACACACCAGCGACGTTGCTTTGTGGGCGTCGTGTTCCAGTAGCTGTTTGGTCAGTCGAGTGAGCGCCATCTCAATAGCGTCGGAAATAAAGCTCATGCAGTTACCTCTCGGCATAAGCCCCACAGCAAAACGCCCAGCCTTTTTAGGGGCTGGGCGTCTATGCCGTGAGGATTAGAGTGATCATTCGGTGAATCGCTTGCGGGGGTGGGTGTATGGGTGGTTACGACACCAGCTGAAGGGCGGCATCCAAGGCCTCTTGTTTGAGCTGGGCACCTTGTCCAAACCAAGCCGAATCCATACGGGTATCGTTGCTGCGTGCCCGCTTGTCGTGATCCACGTATTCGGTCACGGCATTGAGCAAGCCCCAGGCTGTATCCTTCGCGGTCATCAAGTGAGCGCCACGCCCTTCGCCTTGGTAGAGCTTCTGTACCTTGTTGAGCGCTCGGTAGTTGGGCAGTTTGGACGGATCGTCTAACGGCGTCTCCACGCCGCACATCACCGCTTGGAAGTAGCGCTGTGCTTCACGGTGATCAATCTTTCGCTCGGCTAAGGCTTTCATGCGGTACATGAAGTCATTCCATTGCGACACCGAGATACCCAGCTGGCGTTTGACGGCACGCGGATCAAACTCTGAACGGTGGGGCACCTTCACCGATTGCGACGTGCCATCGACGGCAATTTGCAGCGTGTTGTTGCACACCACCCGCACCGTGGTCGGTGTCGCCATAGTGGCCAATGTGCCATCGCAAGAGGTCGCCAACAGCAGGTAGTCGTTGACCTCATCCTGACCTTTGAGCGATGTGCTTAAGCCACTACGGGCCAACGCCCAAAATTTACGACCGCCTTTGAGCACGCCAGCGGTTTCTAGCTCATAACCGGCGTACTCCGTCAGGTCACGGTAAAACTCCAAAATCTCCTCGGGCTGTACCACCTTATAGCGCTGCGACACCACCGACAGCGGTGCTTTGGTATCTGAGCGGTAGAGCACCTTTTGCTCAGGGAACGAGTGAATGCTGCCCAGGTGGCTAGCCCCTTCGGCAATAAAGCGCACCGGCGCTTCTTCGATGTGCCAGTTCATACCGGCCTGATGCTGCCAGACCTCCAGCGGTTGATGACGAGACAGCTGTTGCCCCAGGCCATGCCAAGGGGTATCGCCAACGTAAGCCATGTGTTCAACGAGATGTGTCATGAGTCATTCTCCAGACATAAAAAAAGCAGCCGACCAAAGGCCAGCGCGAGAAAGTTAACAAGCGGATCATTCGCCCCACACAGGGCGAACAACGATGGGTTAAGCGTTAGGTGCTAAAGGCGGATAGGCGTCACGGTAGGTGCAGCCGCACGACAAGCAGAACCATGGTGTTCCGCTACCGACAGGCAGCCACTGCTCAAACAATGAGGTGGCGATGCGCGAGCCGGTTTGACCACCGGCCACGGCACCCATCATGGCGGCAGGCAGTTTTGCCAATGGAAAGCGAGTCACCGCCAATGGCAGTGGGCCGGTGATGGCGGTTGCACGCCATGCGCCAATGGCACCGCCGATCAAGGTGCTGCCTAACACGCTCACGCGTTGGGCAGTCTCCAGGTTCAGCAGGCGCGTTGATGCACAACGCTTACAGGGTGGGGACATATTAAAGCTCCTATGCAGAGGAAAAAGGTTGTTCCATGGGGGGGGGGGATGCATAGGAGTGATATAGGTCTGAACATTTTTTACTGGCGTGACTAATACTGTGAGCCTGACAGGTTTCTTATTATCTCATTGATTAAATGGAATTATTTTTTCAGCTTCAGGGATAGCCCCTCAACACACCTATCACTGAACACCATGCCTCGAATGGTACCGACACCACTATAAGAATAGGAATAATGACGGTAATAGTAATATGCAGCAGCAAAGTCATAACTAATAGTAATAAAGGTACGGAGGAGATTGAGAAATAGGGCTACTAGGGAGGAGGCCTTTCGAAGCCTCCGACCATCCCATAAAAAGAGGCCAGAGAAGTCCTGTTACTCACAGTATCAACAGGAAGGATCACACCGACAGCAACGTGATGGCGAAATAACGCCATGACAATAAGGCCACCTCAGAAGATCGCCTTTCCAAGAGGCGATGCACAGACAAATTCCTTACTGACCAGTCCTTACAGCGCTACACCTCCTTATTCGCCCAAGGCCACCCTATTTAGGGCCCGTGACGACAGATCCATCTTCACCACATGACCATCACTCAAAGCCACTGCTTAAATGCGGAGAGTGCCGTGTACGCGTGTGTCATGAACTACACCTAAGAGACTCTCATGTTCACGAATAAACCAAAACGCCACCCTCACAATACGAAGCTACGCCTCTATTACGATAGCTGGTACCAAGGGCTACCAGTACAGCAGCGTCTACAGGGCCCGCAGATTGAGAACTATCTGGAGACCACTCTGCGGGTACTAAAGCACACTACCTACGAGCAGAACCGGACCTTGGCGTTTCGCCTCGACCTGCGCTTCCCCCAAGCAATGCCAGTTGGGCCGATCCACGCTGACAACGCGTGCCTTAACCGGTTTTTCTATGCCTTGCGGAAGGAGCTTGAAGCGGCAGGTACCAAGTATCACACCGAAATCCGCTACCTGTGGGCCCGAGAGCAGGACACTAGCGACAAGCCTCACTACCATATGCAGTTATTGCTTAACTATGATGCCTTTTGTTCACTGGGGTGCTTCTCCCCCTCCTTCAGTGGTAAATACGAGCAGGGCAATCTCTACCACCGCTGCGTTAGGGCTTGGAGCTGGGCCATCAACTGGCCGATTTACGACATGGCTGGACTACTTCATGTCGCCACGGACAAGCTGACAAAGCAGCCCTATGTGTATTGCATGCACCGAAATGACGCGGAAACTTTTGCACAGGTTTTCTACGCTGCTTCCTATCTGAGCAAAGCCTACTCCAAGCCAATCGCCCAAAGAATCCGCTGTCACCAAGGCAGTAGCCGGTAAGCCTTTAATTTGAACAGACCTCATACTTGGATCATCTCTCAATTGTTCCAAGCTCAGAACGTGATTCCACCATCCCAATATCGACTGACAAGAGCAGCGCCTTTACTCATTGGCATGTAGCGCGGCAGGCTAGAAATCTCCCACGGACCATCTTTTATCAACTTAATATATAACCAAATAGAATATAACTTTTGATCACCCACACTCTGTAGATACACATCGGTATGAGACATAGCTCATACTGCCAGTGTAAGAGGCGGCCATTTTGGCTACGAATGGCCAAAATGGCCGCCTAGATTGACTCCACACTTTTAAATATTCAAAATTTTTGGCAATCATTCTAATGCTTTTGTCAACCCCTCTGCTTATGATCAGTCTCGATTGCAAGCAGCGCTGATTTAGTGTCATGCGAAAAGCCTCACTCTCTTCACACACCATCGGAACAGGTCCGATGGCTACACCACAAGAAACAGGAGAGTGAAAATGAGCTATCCCTTCTACCCGATACTGCCTGCCCCCGGCAGTTTCAATGACGAGAGAATTTCCTCTACTCTATTGTGGCGGTCTAGCAATGAGCTCAGCCAAAATTGCCAGGCGCCACTTGAGCTCACCGTCCCAACACTACTAGCTGGGATCAGCATGGCCTCTCAAGGTCGCTATGACCTTAAAATGCCATATGGTGCAATTAAACCCACTACAATTAACATGCTAGGTGTAGCTGGCTCAGGCGAGGGCAAGTCTCCGCTTTTCGATAAAGTATTACACCCTATCCAAGAGGAACAGCGTAAGCAGCACAAGGAATGGCGCAAGCAGCAGGATGCCTACCAAGGAGAGCTAGAGGAGTGGCGCACCGAGGAGAAAGTGCTAACCCAGTCAATCTACCGCAAACGAACTAAAGGAGGTACAGCGGAGCGTGAACGTCAATTGCTGAGGGAGTTGCACCAGCGTAAGCCCATACCTCCCCGCGAGTTTCGGCTGCTATATGACGACACCTCACCCGAAGCGCTCTTCTCTGGACTGAGCACGAGGGTTCCGAGCGCTGCGCTGGCGACAGACGAAGCTGAGGTCTTCTTCAAGGGCGCCATGAACCGAGCACGTGGTCACATCAATTCCCTGTGGAGCGGTGGCAGCACAGTTATCACCAGGGCTACTAAAGAAGATATCGTCCTAGATGATGCTCGTCTGATGCTGCTGCTGATGGTTCAACCCAGCATCCTGCAAAAGTACATGGAAATCCACGGTCAGCAGGCTAGAGACTCAGGCATGCTCGCTCGCTTCCTCGTCTGCGCACCACCATCGATCCGTGGTCAGCGGTTCTACTCGTCACACAGCCCCACGGAGTGGGATGTCTGGAAACAAGCAGAGGCGCGCTTAACCACTTTGATCAAGGAGAACCTGATTCTTATCCATGCCCCTGACACGCCACGTGAAGTACTGGAGTTCACTCCAGAAGGAGCAGGCTGCTGGATGCAAGCGGCCAATGAGATCGAGCAGCAGATGGGACCAGGGGGATATTTCGAAGCGTGCCCCGACCACGGTTCAAAGCTTGCAGAAAACGTAGCTCGAGTAGCGGCACTAATACATTTATTCGAGGGCCATCAGGGAGGAATTAAGCCTGAGACAGTACTGATATCGCTTGATATCAATCTTTTACACTCTGCTCACTTCATGCAGGTTTTCATGCCACCACCTCAAGAGGAGCAAGATGCTCAGCGGCTAAACGAGTGGTTCAATGAGCTGAGGCAATTCAACTGGCGTATTATTCGGTATAACGACGTACGTCAACGCTGCCCACGCCCTTTGCGTGATAAAAAGCGGCTCAAAGCAGCGCTTGATGTGCTGCTCACCCATCAGCAAGTGGCGGTTTTTACTCTCAATCGAACCCGCCACATCGACATCGCTCCTTGGCTGGGTCCGCAGAACTCGAGCACTTACTGACACTCATGGTTTATTGCCGCCCTGACGGGCGGCAAATGCTCTCTACGTCATTTGTCGTCTCCAGGCACCTGCAGCACGGTTTGCCACGACGACGCCTCAGGCAACCGATCAAGGCAGGTTTGGAAGTCGTCAATATCAGAAATCGATTTAACTCGTTCCAGCCCTTCATTTGGCAATTCGCCGAAACGCTGCTCTAATAAATATATTAGAGAGAACTGAACCCCTTCTCGCTGGCCTCGCTCGCGGATCAGCTCCGCATCTTCACAACTGCTTGCATCACTACTGGACTTACTATCCTTATTTGAAAAGCCTCGAAATCTCAAGCGTGAACGCATATGTCTATCGCTGATACTCTCACCTTTCTTAAGCTTCTCTACTAACACATCTAGAACTTCTCCTCGAAACCTATTAAGCCCGCCACACCAGCTAAAAATAGGATTTTTTTTATTAAGCTCGTAAATCTCTCCTGCCCACTCATCTACTACTGCTTGAGTATTCCGCTCCGCCCGGATTCGCGCCTCTGGATCTGCGTACATCAATCCTGTGATCATGACTTCTAGAAGTTTTCGCTGATTTTTTTCTGAAGCAGATCGAGATCGTGAGTGCCCACCTTTGACCGCTCGCTTGGTATACATTTTCTTGCTAACATTTTTCAAAATTTCCAATGCGGCCAAGTGACGCCGAGCCTCTACTATCCAGTTAATCATGAGAGCAAAGGACTTTCCTGATTGTTCCAAAAAAAACTCATCAGGATACACTAACGAAGTTCTCATATTCTTATTGAACTCCTCAAGCGCGGCAACAGCATATCGTATAGCTTGATCAGCACAGTGCTTTTTAAAGTTATCGCCTTCAAATTTATATTGTTCGAACTCCACAGATTGATATAGCTGCCGATCTTTTAAACGGATATCAACGATACTTTTCTCAAGCTGAGCCAAGTATTCAGTTCGCCCCTTATGATCCAATATATTTAAATGCCTAAAAGTCTGATCAACAACTTCATGAGCATGACGCTCCAACTCCTGGCAGGCACAATACATAAACCAGACAGCATCTGGACGCTTAGGGGGCCAGTTCTCGTCCCCAGACGCCCCTTCACCCGTTAGTTCCCGCGATAAATCACCCGTAATATTTAGCTCTATTCCATCCCCACTCATAAAACACCACCTAATTATTACCAAAGTTCAAGCAGACCAAAAATCAATGCGAACTAGAAAACTCTTTATTCAGCCTTAGACGCATCCACCTAATCAATTCAGAGCAGCTCCTCAAGTGACTCACGACTCATGACTCATGACTTACTAAAAAAGTCAATATCACTGCTTATCTAAAAAAACTGTCGCCTAGCAGACAGTATGAAAAACCCAAGACTTTTCGCAATCATATTTTCGTCAACTTCTTCAGTGGCGAGGATACTTATGGCCAGATCGCTAATAAAACCAGAGCAGGTAGCAGAGCAGTTGGGTATGAGCCTGAGCTGGGTATACGAGCACAAGCAAGACATCGGATTCGTTCAATTTGGGAGCGCTGTGCGCTTTGATCAGCAAGAGGTTGAGGAGTACGCTAGGAACTGCAGGCGCGGTCCTCAGCGTAAGGAGGATCGAAAATGGGATACACAGTCTCGAACAGGAAAGACCGCGGCACATGGGTTGTCCGCGGCACCATCAACGGCCAGCGCACTCAAAGAACTTTTCGCACAGAAGGAGAAGCGAGGCAGTACGCGTTAAAGGCAGAAGCCCAGCGCCAAGAAGATGAGTTTAATGGTGTTATGGGCCGCAAGCCCAAATACACCTTCTCAGAGGGGCTGCAACGGATGGTCAGCGAATATGACGTTCGCTCTCAGAAGCAGCACATCCTATTGGTCGCTAGGTGGATGGATGAGCATGCTCCAGGCGTCATCATCGGCCAGGAACTGCTAGACGCGGCTCGTAGGATGCAGAAGGCTCTGAAAGAAAAGGGATTGGCACAGTCGACCATCAACAACCGCATACAGGCCGTCAAGCGAGTGCTCTCGCTATCGTATCGCGAATGGGATTGGATCGACTTGCCACTTGACGGAAAGCTACGTAAGCCCTCGCCTAAAAACGAGCGCCACGTTTATCTCTCTGAATTAGAGCTTGCAGAGCTGCTGGAAGCTGTGCCCGAGCGGTATCAGGTCGAACGTGAAGTAATTTTGTTAGCCATGCTAACAGGGATGAGACGTGGCGAACTGTTGGCACTGGAGCCGGGGAATGTCTTCAACGGACGTATTGTGCTCAAGCCACACCAAACGAAAAATGGTAAACCGAGGATCATCCCGCTTTCCGAAGAAGCAATACCGCTGCTTGAAAGCTTACCGTTTGAAACAACGGGGGATAGAGTCAGGGGAGCATTTGAAAGGGCTCGGGAAGCAATCGGTCGTCCAGATATCCGTTTTCACGATATGCGACATTGCTATGCTTCATTGCTAGCTAGCAAAGGAGAGTCACTGACGAGTATCAGAGATTTGCTGGGGCATTCATCGCTGACGGTAACGAGCCGATATGCCCATGCTGATCCGACACGATGGGACAGCGTGGTTGCCAGATTGCCGCGTATTAGCAACCAAATGGTAACCAAGCACTGACAGAAACAAGCTCTAATCTCTGTAACCACTTGATTTCATTGGTGGGCCCAGTAGGACTTGAACCTACGACCAAGGGATTATGAGTCCCCTGCTCTAACCAACTGAGCTATAGGCCCGAAAAGCGTGCATATCATAGCGAATGTATGGGGACGAGGCTACCCCTTGGGGCGCTATCTTACGGCGTGGGCAGCACTTTTTCGACGGATGCAGGCACCCTGGCGGTGGCACTAATTGCCAGCGCTGGGGTCTGGTGGTGAATGCTTCTATGGAGAACCGCTTTGAAAGCTTTGATGGCTCTTTTCCCGCTGCTGTTGGCGCTGCCGGTGCAGGCGGATTGGCAGCTCGATCCTGGCCAGTCTCGGGTGCAGGCGTCGATTACCCAACTGGATGGCGAGGCCCCGCAAACCCATCACCATCGGGTGAGCAATTTACAGGGCGATATTTCGGCCGATGGCACGCTGCGCCTGCCGCTGCGCTTGAGCCAAACCGACCTGCTCGACCGCTTTGGCGAGCTGCCGCCGTGGGTGGGCATGCTGGCGAACACCCCGCTGGTGACGCTGGTGGCGCAAATGCCGCCGGAGCGGTTAGACGGCTTGGATATTGGCGAGTCGATGGTGGAAACCCTCACCTTTCGGGTGCAAACCGATCTGATTAACCAGGAAGAGGCGGTGCCGCTGCGCTTTACCCGCGAGGGGTTGAACGAGGTGCGCGTGACCCACGCCGAACCCATGGCGTTGGATGGCAACGCGCTGATGGCCAACAGCACGGTACGCACCGTGCTGTCGATGTTGGGCTACCAGCAGATCGATGAGCATGTACCCGTCACGCTCAATGCGCTGCTGGTGAACCGCTAACGCTTGGCTTAGCCACTAAGCGCTTAGTGGCTAAGCGCTTCCACATCGCCTGCTTGGGCGGCCCCGGTTTGTACCCGCCACTGGGCGGCGTAGTGGCCGTTGGCGTCTAGCAGGCTGGCGTGGGTGCCGCGCTCGGCCACTTGGCCTTTATCAATCACCACAATCTCGTCAGCGTGCACAATGGTGGAAAGGCGGTGGGCAATCATGATCACCGTGCGGCCATGGGCGATGCGTTTTAGCGAGCGCTGAATGGCCGCTTCGGTTTCGTTATCCACCGCGCTGGTGGCTTCATCCAGCACCAGAATCGGCGGGTCTTTTAATAGCGCCCGCGCCAGTGACAGCCGCTGGCGTTGGCCGCCGGAAAGGCGCACGCCCCGCTCGCCCACCGGCGTATCCAGCCCTTGGGGCAGTGTTGCGATAAAGCTCCAGGCTTCGGCGGTTTTAGCGGCGTCGATAATCGCGGCATCGCTGGCATCCGGCTGTCCGTAGGCGATGTTGTCGCGAATGCTGCCTTCGAATAGGTACACGTCCTGGCTGACAAGGCCAATCGCTTGGCGAAGTGAGTGCATACTGACGTCGGTGATCGGCTGGCCATCTACCAACACACGGCCGCTGGCGGGGTCGTAGAAACGCAGCAGCAGTTTGATCAACGTCGATTTACCCGAGCCGGTGGCCCCCACTAGCGCCAGTGTTCTGCCTGCGGGCACGTGAAGATCCACGCCGTTCACGCCTACTTGGCTAGCCTCATATTGAAAGCTGACCGCCTCGAAACGCACGTCGCCTTTTACCGGGGCCGACAATGGCGTGGTGCTGTCGTCCTTCACGGTAATCGGCACTTCGAGCAAATCCAGAATCCGTTTGGTGCTGGCCATGGCGCGCTCGAACAGATCGATCACCTGGGCAAGGCCGGTAAGCGGCCACAGCAGGCGCTGGGTCAGGAACACCAGCACGCCGTAAGCGCCGACGTTGAGGCTGCCGTTCAGCGCCATCATGCCGCCGACGGTAAAGGTGGCAAGAAAGCCCGCCAGAATCGCCATGCGGATGACCGGAATGAACGCGGAACTGACTTTGATCGCGCGGCGGTTGGCGTCCACATAGGCTTCGCTGGCCTCCCGCAGCCGCTCGGCTTCCCGCGCTTCGCTGGTGAAGCTTTTGATCGTGGCGATGCCGCTGAGATTGTTGGAGAGACGGCTGGCAAGGTCGCCTACTTTCTCGCGCACGTCGCTATATAGCGGCCCGGCTTTACGCTGGAAGAAAAACGCGCCCCAAACGATCAGCGGAATCGGCGTGAATGCCAGCAGCGCGATGAGCGGAGAAAGCACGAAGAACACCGCACCCACGGCCACTACCGTTACCACCACTTGAATCAACGCGTTGGCACCGCCGTCCAAAAAGCGCTCCAACTGGTTGACGTCATCGTTCATGGTGGCCACAAGCTGGCCGGAGCTTTTCGATTCGAAAAACGCCATGTCGAGACGCTGGGCGTGCTCATAGGTGTCTTGGCGCATATCCGCTTGCAGCCGCTGGGCCAAGTTGCGCCAGAGGATCTGGAACAGGTATTCGAACAGCGACTCCCCCGCCCAAATAAAGAAGGTGAGCACCGCCAAAATGGTGATTTGTTCCTGGGGGGACTCGAACCCCAGCCGCGCCACGAAGCTGCTCTCCTGGTTCACTACCACATCGATCGCCACGCCAATCAGAATCTCTGGGGCGATATCGAACAGCTTGTTGATGATCGAGCAGATCGTCGCGGTGATGATTTGCCGCCGATAGCCTTTGGCGTAGCGCAGCAGGCGCATCAAGGCATGAAAGCTTTGATTGACGGACGCTTTGTCAGCGCGGGGTGGGGAAGAAGCCACATCGATTCCTTTTACGTCGTTATCTAGCGTTGTTATAGAGCATTAGCCGCCTTTAAACGGGTGGCGCTGCTCGGCGCACGTTGGCCAGCAAAGGGCTGCCGGTATCGGGGTCGAGCAGCAGCGTGCACTCTACCTGATACAGCTCCCGCACTAGCGCTGGCGTAACCACTTCAGCGGGTGCCCCCTGGGCAACGATTTGCCCGTCGCGCATGGCAATCAGGTGGTCGGCGTAGCGGCAGGCACTGGCCAAGTCGTGCAGCACCATCACCACCGTGCGGCCGTGGCAGGCCAAGTCGCGCACCAGCTCGAACACCTCTATTTGGTGGCCTAAGTCTAACGCGGAGGTGGGCTCGTCGAGTAGTAAAAGCGGCGTTTGCTGGGCGATGGTCATAGCGATCCAGGCGCGCTGGCGCTGGCCGCCGGAAAGCGCTTCCAGCGGCCGGTCGGCCAGCGCTTCCAACCCCGCAGCGGCAAGGGCATGGTGCACCACCTGCTGATCTTCCGCCGACCACTGGCGCAGCCAGCCTTGGTGGGGCTGGCGGCCAAAGCGAATCAGCTCGGTCACGGTTAACCCTTCCGGCGCAACCGCCTCTTGGGGCAGTAGCGCTAGCTTAGTAGCCAATTTGCGGGCGGGCATCTGGGCGATGTCGTGGCCGTTGAGCAGCACGGCACCGCTATCGGGTTTGTGCAGGCGGGCAAGCCCAGAGAGCAGCGTGGATTTACCGCAGCCGTTGGGGCCAACAATGGCAGTTACTTGCCCGCTGGGTAGACTAACGCCGAGGTCGTGAATCACTTGGCGCTGGCCGTAGCTCATGCGGAGTGCATCGGTGGACAGCGTGGGTAACGAGATCATGGGCGGCTCCGTTGCGGGCGCATTAGTATCCAAAGTAGCCAGGGGCCACCCACCACGGCGGTGACGATCCCCACGGGAATCTCGATGGGGGCAAACAGCGTGCGGCCCGCTAAATCGGCCAGCACCATCACCAGCGCCCCCGCCAGCGTGGCGGCTAGAATGGGTACATGGCGGGCGCTGGAGAGCGAACGGGCGATTTCAGGGCCAATCAGCGCCACCAAGCCCACCGGCCCCGCCACGGCAACGGCTAGCGCCGTGAGCACCACTGACAGTAACAGCACCTGCAGCCGCCGCGCTTTCACCGCGGTGCCCAGGCCGCTGGCGGTCGCATCTTTAAAGCGCAGCAGCGTGAGCGAGCGGGCCAGCGCCAGCGCGGCCACCAGCCCAAGCGCCAGGCCAATGCCCAGCAGCTGTACCGCGCTTGCAGGGCGAGCATTGAGGGAACCGACGGTCCAGGGGTAGGCAGCGTTGGCGGTATCAATCGCTACCCGCGCCAGCATCAGCTGTGTAACCGCGCCAAAAACCGCGCCCACGCCAATGCCCGCCACGATAAAGCGATAGCCCTGGGTGCCGCTGCCCGCCGCCAGGCCAAAGGTGAGTACCGCGGCGGTAGTCGCCCCCGCCAGCGCCATGGCGGGCGGGGCGATGCCGACGCCCAAGCCGACAATCGAGGCCACCGCAAAGGCAGTGGCACCGTTATCGATGCCGATGATGCCGGGGGTCGCCAAGCGGTTACGGGCCAGGGTCTGCATCAGCACGCCGGCCAGCGCAAAGGCGGCCCCGGTGAAACAGGCGGCGATGAGGCGCGGCAGGCGCAGCTGCTGCACCATGAACGTGGTCATGCTATCGCCCTGCCCTATTAAGGAAGCCACCACCGCACTCGGGGAAAGCGTCACGCTCCCCAGGCTTAAATAGAGCACGCAGGCGGCCAACAGCACGGCACTCAACCCGATATTGACCGCCACGGCGCGCTTTTCCAGCAGCACGCTCACCCCATAACGGTGCAGCGCGGCGCGCCAGTAGCCCAGCGGGGCAGCCACCGTCTGGGCACTCGCCTCTTCTTGATACGCGGGAGATGTGCGAGGAAGTGCCACGCCGCTCATCGACTGTTTTGCCGTGATTTTCATAGCATCAGATAACCAAAAAAGTGCGTTAGAGCATGGGCAAGCGCTTGGCCCGCACCACCGAGATCAGCACCGGCGCGCCGCATAGCGCGGTGAGCACGCCCAGGGGCAGCTCGGAGGGAGCAACGACGACACGGGAGATGATATCGGCGGTAAGCACGATCAGAGGGCCAATGGGCAGGCAGAACCAGAGCGTGCGGCGAATATCCGGCCCGGCGATGGCCCTCGCCACGAACGGCACCACTAGCCCTACGAAGGCAATCGGACCGGCAATGGCGGTCGCCGCGCCGACCAGCAGCGCCACACAGCCCACCGCCAGCCAGCGAATCAGCCCAGGGCGGTGCCCTAGTCCGCTTGCGGCCCTTTCACCTAGCGCCAGTGCGGCCAATGGCCGGGCAATCACGACAACGCCCGCTCCTGCTATCAACAGGCTTGGCAGCACGGCCCATAAATCGTCCAGTCGCCTTCCTGCCAAGCTGCCTACCACCCAAAAACGGATCTCGTCGGCGGCGCGCTGGTCGTAAAGCAGCATCAGGGCGCTGAGCGAACCGAGCAGCCCAGAAAACGCAGCCCCCGCTAACACTAAGCGCACCGGGTCGCTACCAACACCGCGCAGCCGCGCCACGCTGAGCACGCACACACAGCCGATGAGCGCGCCAAGCTGGGCCACGGGGATGCGTAAAGTGGCCGCGCTGGCCCCTAACACCAGCGCCAGGGAAACGGCAAATGCCGCGCCTGCGCTCACGCCCAACAAGCCCGGCTCGGCCAGCGGGTTGCGGGAAACCGCCTGCAGCAGCGCCCCCGCTACGCCCAGCGCCACGCCAACGGCAATGCCAATAAGCGTGCGGGGCGCGCGCAGCTCCCAGACGATAAAACGCACTTCCGCGTGATCACTACCGCTCAGCAGCCCTAACACTTGCCGGGGGCCAACGCTGCCTGCGCCTATCAATAAACTAACGACGCTCACCGCCACGAGGGCGGTGAGCAGAATAAGCATCCAAGCGCGTGGCGAACAACGCCAGCCGCTCGCGAGGTGAGCAAAACGATTCACGGCACTCGTCACGGCAACAGGGCGTTCTCGATATCATCCAGAATCGCCTGGGCCGCCAGCGGGCCGTTGGCGCTGCTCCAAAGCTGGCCGTTGACTGGCACCACCCGCTCGTTCTGGACCACGCTCAAGCGGTTGAAGGCCGCGCTCTGTTTAGCGCTCTCCAGGGCGGCTTGGCCATCGTCGTTCAGCGTGGCCAGGAACAGCCAGTCGCCGTCTACCTGGGAGAGGTTTTCAAGGCTCAACACGTCGCTATGCACACCCCGCTCCCCAATCAGCTCGCCGCCTTGAACGTCCAGACCAACGCGCTCCAACAAGCCAGTGGCAATCAGCTTTTCCGACATGACCATGGGGCCGCCGGGCATCCAGCGCACCAGATAGGCGTTGTCGCCTACATCGGCGTCAGCCACCGCCTCTGCCATCGCGTCGACCCGCTGATCGACGGCGCTGATCGCTTCGTCAATGGCCTCTTCCTGGTTCAAGGCCTGGCCGAACAGGCGCGCTTCGGCTTCCCAGTTATCGGCTGCCAGCGGCTGTGTGGGGGGCACCACGGTGGGGGCGATTTGCGATAGCAGCTGGTACTGCTCCTCCGACAGTTGGGCCGCGGCCAGAATCAGATCCGGCTGCTGGGCCAACACGGCTTCGATATTGATTTCCCGCACGACGCCCACGATCTCGGGTTGCGCAAGCTCGTGGGCATTCAGGTAGTCAGTAACGTATTGCGCCACGTTATCACCGCCCCGGGTGGTGACGGCCCCTATCGGCGTCACGCCCGCCGCCAGCGCGGCATCCAGCGCGCCTTCATACAGCGTGACGACACGCATCGGGTTATCAGCAACCTCCACGTCGCCGTAGGCCGTCTCCAAGATGCGCGCTTGGGCAGTACCCACCAGCAAACCGCCCATCAACATTCCCAGTAAACCGCGCTGCAGTAACGTGTGTCGCATATGACTCTCCGGTGAAACGCTATGCCTAAATGATCCTCGCCGCTGATAATAACGATTCTCAAAAACACTTGCACCTATATTCCAACGAATCTCCCGTTGCATGTCCTGCAACGCTGGGTGGAACGGCACATGGCGCTTCTAACTCCATGGGCAGCTCAGCGTCTCTCTGCCAGCGATCGTTCCACTACTAGCAACGCCTTGTTCGATAAAACCATCTCGCAAGTGGGAACTTTTCTTCTTAGAATCCGCAACTCATTTGATAATCAGTTTCATTAACAAACAAGATTCATATCAGGGGATCGCCATGCCACGCTTTACTCGCACCACCCTCGCGAGCGCCATCGCGCTTAGC
Source organism: Halomonas sp. MMH1-48 (assembly GCF_022348105.1). NCBI lineage: Bacteria > Pseudomonadati > Pseudomonadota > Gammaproteobacteria > Oceanospirillales > Halomonadaceae > Halomonas > Halomonas sp. MMH1-48. The sequence goes on along the minus strand of NZ_JAKRFL010000003.1, from coordinate 268,072 downwards.
GTTACTGCGGTGGCTCATGCCCAAGAAGCCACCCAAAGCAGCACACCGCTCAACAATATGGTGGTCACCGCCGCCGGTTATGAGCAAACACTGAACAATGCCCCTGCGAGTATTGCCGTGATTACCCGTGAAGAGCTGGAGCAACAACAGTTCTCTAACATCGCCGAGGCGATTGCCGATGTGCCGGGGGTCGATGTGCGCGCCGGGACGGGCAAAACCGGCGGATTGAACATCTCCATCCGCGGCATGCCTAGCGACTACACGCTGATTTTGATCGATGGCCGCCGCCAGAACACCTCAGGTAGCGTCACGCCGAACGGTTTTGGCGAAACCTCCACCAGCTTCATGCCGCCGCTCTCTGCCATCGAGCGTATCGAGGTCATTCGTGGCCCGATGTCGACGTTATATGGCTCGGACGCCATGGGTGGGGTCATCAACATCATTACGCGCCGCATTGGTGACGACTGGGCGGGCTCGGTGAGTGTCGAAAACACCTTCCAGGAAGATCGCGATGCGGGCAACCGCTCGGCCATCAATCTCTACAGTGCCGGGCCGCTGGTGGAGGATACGGTCGGCCTGCAAGTACGTGGCCGCCTGTTCGACCGCGACAGCTCCGAACGCATGATCGAGAACAGCGCTGGTCGCGACCCGCGCCCTTCTGAAGCGCGCATTTACTCCATCGGCGGGCGTTTGAACGTCACCCCGGATGAAGCCAACGAGTTGTGGCTGGATGCAGAGCGCGCTCGTCAGGTCTACTCCAACGACGATAACCGCCTGGGTACCCAGGATGGCACCGACCGTGCCGGTCAGCCTTCGCCGGGCCGGGTCAACGGCTATAGAGACGAGCTGCGCTTCAATCGCGACCAGATCGCCATTGGCCACACCGGCCACTACAGCGTAGGCACCTGGGAAAGCAGCGTAACGCGTAACTTCACCGAAACCCTCGGCCGCACGCTGCCAGCAGGCAGCGCCCCAGATTACGGCTATGAAGCCCAGGGCGGTGAAGATCGCCTGCTGGAAAACCGCGATATTATCGTCGACACCAAATTTGTAGCGCCTTTAGGTGACCACATGGCCACTATTGGCGGCCAGTACATCGATGCCGAGCTGCAGGACGGTACCGCAGGCGATATTACCTTCGAGCAAACCAGCTGGGCACTGTTTGCCGAAGATGAATGGATGCTGCGCGACGACTTAGCACTAACGCTGGGCGGCCGCTATGAACACCACGATGCCTTCGGCGGCCACTTTAGCCCACGGGGTTACTTGGTGTGGAACACCACGCCCGAATGGACGCTGAAAGGCGGCGTGAGCCGTGGCTACAAAACGCCGAGCCTGAACGACCTGCATAGCGGCATCAACGGTTTTGGCGGCCAGGGCACTACGGTGAACATTGGCTCGCCGGACCTGGAACCCGAGAAGAGCACCAACTACGAAATTGGCGCTATTTACGATAACCAAAGCGGCTTCTCGGCAGGGGCGACGGTGTTCTACAACCGGTTCACCGACCGTATCGCCGATGCGGCCGACATTCCTAACTGCCAGTTTGTGGATGGTAATGGCAATACGCCCAACGCCGGGCTGGCGAACTGCCTGAGCGTCGGCAACTTTACCCAGCAGGAGAGCTTTGGCCAGCTGACCAATATCGACGAGGCCGAAACCCGTGGCGTCGAGCTGAATGCCAGCTACCAGCTAGCGCCGGCATGGCGGGTCAGCGGTGGCTACACCTTCACCGATTCCGAAATCACCTCGGGGGCCAATGAAGGCCAGGTGCTGACCAACACGCCTGATCACAAGCTGACCGCTGACCTCACCTGGGCTATCAACGACCGCTGGAGCACTACGCTGGAAGGTGAGTACTACTCTTCCCGCGAGCGTTTCGTGGGCGAGGTGAGCGGTGAATCCGCCTCGCTGGTAGAGCAGTTGGGCAACAAGCTGGATGGTTACGAGCTGTTCAACCTGCGCAGCTCCTACCGCTTCAGCGACAACGTGCGCCTGACCGGCACCATCTACAACCTGTTCGATAAAGACTTCACCGGCGCGGATACCTTCGTGCACAACGGCGACACGCTGCTGGCTTACCGCTTTACCCAAACCGGCCGTTCCACCGACGGCGTAGCGCTGGATGGCCGCAGCGTCTGGGTCTCTGCCACTTACGACTTCTAACGCTTGAGGTTTCACTTACTGTTTCAATGCTAACTTGCTGCCCCGGCTACGCGCCGGGGCTTTTTTATGACGTGCTGTTTATGACGTGCTTTGCGTGAAGCGCCACTACTGTAGCTTTCCTCTATGGCGATCATTCATGGTTTTAATCTATGTCAACGCATGCGCTTGGGTAGTATGGGCAAGGAACGTGACTTGCTCGCCTACGCCTTGACCGCCCTTCACCTAAGTGAGGATACGACCTGTTATGACGGTGCCTTTACTTGCCCGCCCGCTTCCATTAGCTCGCTTAGTGCTGCTACTGGCTTTTTCACTCGTTGCTGGCGACGCGCTGGCCCAATCGGCCCCACGGGTGGAACTGGCGAGTGTCCACCGTGAGCCCATTTATCAAGAGCTCAACCTGGTCGGCACGGTGAACTCCTTGGAGGATGCGCTGCTCTCCTCCTCGGTGGCCGGGCTGGTCGCGGCGATTAACGTGAACCCGGGCGACCGAGTCGATGCAGGCGACACGCTAGTGGCGCTGGATGATGATTTGGCACGCTACGAGCTCGCTGGGGCAGAAGCAGCGGCGGAGGAAGCGCGGGCCGCGCTTAGCGAAGCGCAGCGCCTGCTGCGCGAGGCGGAATCGGTCGGGGCGGGACGCAACATCGCCGCCACCGAAGTGAGCGCTCGGCGCAGCGCGGTAAGCGTCGCCAACGCCGCCCTTTCCCGCCTGAACGCCGAACAGTCACGGCTCAACGCGCTGTTGGAGCGCCACACCCTGACGGCACCGTTCAGCGGCGTGGTCAGCGAGCGAAGCGTCAATCTGGGCGAGTGGGTCACGCCAGGCGACAGCGTCGCCCGGTTGGTCAACCTAGACGCTCTGCGCGCTGATTTTCAGGTGCCCGAGGCGTTCTATACCGCCTTGGAGGAGAACGCCACACTCACCCTGTCTGCGGGCGAGCAGAGCGCCGACGCCCGCATCGCCACCCTGGTGCCAGTCAGCGCCAGCGGTGCGCGCACGTTTTTCCTGCGCGCCGAGGTGCCCGAGTCGCTGCCGCTCTACCCTGGCAATGCGGTCGACGCCGTGGTAAATGCCGCCACCGGCCGCGATGGGCTCACCGTCTCTCGGGATGCGCTAAGCCGCTACTCGGATGGCCGCGTGACGGTGTGGGTCGCCGTGCCTGATGATACCGGCACGCACCAGGTGCGCGAACAGCGGGTCGAGGTCGGCATCAACTTTGCCGAGCGCGTCGAAATCACCAGCGGGCTTTCCGGCAACGAGCAGGTGGTGATACGCGGCAATGAAGCCTTGGTGGAAGGCGTGAACGTCGAAGCCGTCTCGGAGGGTAGCGAATGATGTTTGCTGCCCTGCTGCGCCAGCAAACGCTGGTGATCGTGATTGCGCTGATTTTCCTGCTGCTGGGCATCGCCGCGACGCTGCGCATTCCGGTGCAGATGATTCCGGATATCGAAGCGCGCACCATCACCGTGGAGACGCGCTGGGCGGGCGCGACGCCCCAGGATATCGAAAAAGAGATATTGATCGAGCAGGAGCAGTATCTGCGCAACGTCCCCAATCTCACCCGCATGACGGCGGTGGCGGAAAGCGGCAGCGCCGAGATCGAGCTGGAGTTTCCATTTAGCGTGGACATGACCGCCGCGTTGATTCAAGTGAACAACGCGTTGAGCCAAGTCTCCTCCTACCCCAATAACGTCGACCAGCCCCGGGTGGTGTCGGCGGCGTTCTCCACCGATGCGTTTTTGCGTTTTCACGTTGGCACCCTGCCCGGCAACCCCAAGGCGCTGGATATCCAGCTGATGAGCGACTTCATCGAAGACCGCGTGCGCCCGCGTTTAGAGAGCATCGAAGGGGTCTCGGAAGTCGGTGTGAACGGCGGCGCCCAGCGCCAGCTACAAGTGTTGGTCGACCCCGCCGCCCTGGCCCAGCGCGGCGTCTCGCTGCTGGAGCTGCGCGAGGCGATCACCCAGCGCAATCGGGATATCTCCGGCGGCGAGCTGGACGCGGGCAAGCGGCGTTACCTGGTGCGCACGCTGGGCCGGTTCGATAGCGCCGAGGCCCTGGCGCAGCTGGTGGTGACGCGTGAAGGCGATAGCATCGTGCGGCTGGCCGACGTGGCGGAGGTTCGCCAAGGGCAGTCGCGGCTCAACCAGCTGTCGTTCTTCAATGGCGAGGCGGGGATCGGGATGGACCTGCGCCGGGAGAGCGGCGCCAATGTCATCGACATCAAATACGCAGTACAAGAAGAACTGGCAGCGATCAACGAGACCGTGCTCCGCCCTGCCGGTATGGAGATCGTCCTCACCGCCGATGACGTGCGCTACGTAGAAGCCTCGGTGAGCAACGTATGGAGCAACCTGCTGCTCGGGGCCGCCTTCGCGACCCTGGTAATGTACCTGTTCTTGCGCTCGGCCCGCGCCACCTTCATCGGCGTAATTGGCATTCCGTTCTGCACCATTGCAGCCTTCGTCGGCCTGATGCTGACCGGCCGCACCATCAACGTGATCTCCATGGCGGGCATTGCCTTTGCCATCGGCATGAGCGTGGATAACAGCATCGTGGTGCTGGAGAACATCGAGCGCTACCGCCGCCAGGGGCTGGACCACATCGAATCGGCGTTGCGCGGCGTGCAGGAAGTGTGGCCCGCCACGCTCGCCTCCACCGCCACCACCATATTGGTATTCCTACCCATTCTGTTCATCGAAGAAGAGGCCGGGCAGCTCTACTCCGATGTAGCCATTGCGGTATCGGCGGCAATTTTTGCCTCCATGCTGGTGGCGGTCACCTTGGTGCCTTCGCTCTGCTCTCGTTTCAATTTTTCGATGCATCACGCCTCTAAACTCGACGGCGCTCTAGCGTCCGGCGACGAGCGACCTTCACGGCTGGGCGCACTACTTGAGCGGCTGATGGCGACCCCGCTGCGCCGCGGGGTGACCCTAGTGCTGACGCTGCTGATGAGTGGCTGGACGATACTCGTTCTGACACCACCCGCCGAGTACCTGCCCGAAGGCGAAGAACCCAAAACCTTTGCCCGCATGAGCCCGCCTCCTGGCTACAGCCTGCAGGAGATGGCTGGTATTGCCGAACAGATCGAAGCGTACTTTCTGCCCCATGTGCAGGCGGAGCCGGATGCCTTCTTAGCGGGCGACACCGAGGTGCCGCCGCTGGCCTACATGAACATGCGCGTGGCGCCCACGCAGCTGTTCATCGTCGCAGAAGCCGCCGACCCATCACATATCGAAGCGTTGATGGAAGCGCTCACGAACTACTACGAGCGCTTCCCCGGCATGCGCGCCTTTGCCTCGAAAGGCTCGATTATTTCCAGCAACGATGGCGGCACGCGCAGCATCAACCTGGATGTGGCGGGCCCGGACTTAGCCACGGTGTACGGCGCGGCCAATACGCTCTACCGGGAAGCCCAAACGCAGTTTGGCAATCCGCGTATTCAAAGCCAGCCTTCGTCGCTGTCGCTCGACCAGCCCTTGATTCAAATCCGCCCCGACTGGGCCAGGGTCGCGGAACTGGGGATGTCTGCCGAGGCGGTGGGGTTTTCGGTCTCTGCTCTGGGGGAAGGGGCGTATGTGGATGACTTCTTTTTAGACGATGAGAAGATCGATATTTACCTCTATGGCCCTCAGGCGTCGCTGCCGTTAGACCAACTGCCAAACCTGCCGCTGCATACTCCCGATGGTTATACGCTGCCGCTATCAGCGGTGGCGCGTATCGATGAAACTATGGATACCAGCGTGATTCGCCGGGTGGACAGTAGCCGCACGGTGACGCTGAACGTGATCCCTCCAGACAGCGTTGCATTAGAGGTCGGCGTCGCGCAGGCCGAGGCGATGCTAGAGCGGCTGCGCCAAGAGGGCGTATTGCCCTCGTCGGTGGATGTGTCGATTTCCGGCGCCAGCGACCAGCTAAACGCCACCCGTGAGGCGCTCACCGGCAACTTCCTGATCGCTATCGTGATCGTTTACCTTCTCCTGGTGGCGATCTTCTCCCACTGGGGTTATCCGCTGCTGATTCTGACGTCGATACCGCTGGGCGTGGTGGGCGGCATCATGGGGCTGGCCGCCATGAACGGCGTGGGCAGCCTGCTGCCATTGATCGGCGTAGCACCGCTCAGCCAGCCCTTCGATATGATTACCATGCTGGGCTTTTTGATTCTGATGGGCACGGTGGTCAACAACCCGATTTTGGTGGTCGACCAAGCCAGACGGCGCTTGCATGACAAAACGCTCAGCGTTCAGGAAGCGGTGTCTCAGGCGGTACAGACCCGACTGCGTCCCATCGCCATCACCACGCTGACCACCCTGTGCGGGCTGTCGCCGCTGGTCTTTCTACCCGGCGAGGGCACCGAGCTGTACCGCGGCGTGGGGGCCATCGTGCTGTTTGGCCTGTTAGGTACGGCCATGGTCACGGTGACGTTCCTCCCTGCGTTGATGATCAGCGTGCTCAATATCACCGAGCGCCGCTCTGCTCGCTCGCAGGCATGAAAAAACGCGGCCACCCAGCGGTGGCCGCGTCCATTGACGACTTACAGGATGATGAACGACGTTCGCGTTATTTAGAAAGCGACGTTCAGGCCCAACCATACCCGGCGGCCGTCATCCACGTAGCCATACTCATCGTAGGTGATGCGCTCGTCGAACAGGTTGTAGATACCGGCGTTCACCGTGGTGCTGTCGTTGAGCTGATAGCCGATACCGGCATCCACGAAGGTGTAAGACGGCGCGACGATGGCGCTTTGCGAGGGCCCGGTGGTGGGCTGGCTCTCTTCTCCCCGGTAGGTCACTTTGGTCCACTGGCTAAGCCGTGCGTTCACGTCCCAATCCAGCGAGGCCGACACCTGATGGCGGGGCAGCTGGGTCAGCGGCTCACCGGCGTACTCGCCGCTTTTCTGTTCGGAATCGGTGAACGTGTAGCTGGCGGTCAGCGCCAGCGTATCGCTCAACGGTGCGCTCAGGCTGGCCTCGACCCCTTGGGTCACCGCGTCATCGACATTGACGCGATACGTCGGGTCGCTGCCGAAATCATTCGCTCCATCGCGGCAAATATCGATCGGGCAGGCAATGCGAGTGATCTTGTCTTCGAAATCGTTGTGGAACAGCGTCAGGCTGCCGTTCAGGCCTGCGTCGTTGCCGTACAGCAGCGCGATCTCTTTGTTGAGCGAGGTTTCCGGCTCGAGATCCGGGTTGCCATAAATATTACCGCCGCGGCTGACCTGCCCCCAATTCGGGGTGATTTCCCGCAGGTTAGGCGAGCGGTAGCCGGTAGACACGCCGCCTTTCAGGGTCCATTCCGGCGTCATGTTCCATACGCTATAAAGACGCGGGCTCAGGTGGCTGCCGTAGTTGTCGTCATCGTCCAAGCGCAGCCCGCCGGTCAGTGCCCAAGCGTCGGTCAGCATCCACTCATCTTCCACGAACAGCGCCCACTGGCTGTTTTCGATGGTCTGCCGGTCGGAGATTTGGTTGGTCGAGCTATCGTCCAGCGACTCCTCCTCCCAGCTCGCGCCGACGGTCACCATGTGCATACCCAGAGGAATCAGCGCGCTGGTTTTCGCGGTGGTGTTGGTAATCTCGATACCCCGCGATTGGTTTTCGCTGCGCTCGCGCTGCACGAAAGTCTCGCTGGTGCCCCAGTCGAAGCGGCCGCTGTGAGTCACGGCCACGTGTGTATTGGTGTACTCGCCGATACTGTCGGTGCAGCCGCCACGGCAGCCGTCCACCGGCCCGGAGCGGCCCACTAGCGAGCGCCGGTCCTGCTCGGTAATCCCCGCTTCGGCAGTCACGTCGTGGTTGTCGCTAGCCGCCAAGCTCAACCGTGCGGTGAGGCTCTGCAGACGCTTCTCTTCGTAGCCGTACTCGATGTCGTCTTCGTCGCGCTCGGAGGTGCGGCCATAGAGCTGTAGCCCTAAGCGCTCACCCACCAGCGGCCCGCTGAGATAAAAGTTCGCTTGGCGGCTATCGCCAGAGGCGCTGTCTTCCTGCAGTACGGTGTCGAGCTGGATGTTGCCGTGCCAGGTATCCGCCACTTTGCGGGTAATCACGTTGATCACCCCGCCGATGGCATCGGAGCCGTACAGGGTCGACATCGGCCCTCGCACCACCTCGATACGCTCGATGGCCTGCAGCGGTGGCAGCCAGTCCTGCTCGAAGCCCGCATCGCCGTTGGGGCGCGATTCGCGTGAGTTGATCGGGCGACCATCTACCAGGATCAGGGTGTACTGCGACGGCATGCCACGAATGGAAATATCGTTGCCGTTATCGCCACGCCCACCGCCGGTGACCACCACGCCCGGCACGTCGCGCAGGGCATCGGTGACGTTTTGGTAGTAACCCCGCTCCAGCTCTTCACGGGAGATCACGCTGATCGAGGCGGGGGCGCTGCTGATTTGCTGCTCGAAGCCGGAGGCCGTCACCACGATATCGTTGAGCTGGGGCGTTTCTTGTGCAACGGCGGTCGTGCAGGCAACAGAGGCGACAGCGCTGGCCAGCAGCGAACGGCGCAAACGAGAAGACATAGTGGGTTCCTTGAGATGAAAGAGCACTTTTTACAAATACGAATTATTAGCATTTATATTTTTACATACTCTTTGCACAAAGGGGCGGGACGGTGCGTTCAATCAAATGGAACACAAATGGCAATTATTTTCATTCAGCCAATTCGGTGACACAATAGTGTGACTCCGTTCCGCCAGTGGTCCCGACTATGTACGATTTCGACGAACTTGCCGCTTTTGCCGATGTGATGACCACCGGCAGCCTGACGCGCAGCGCACAGAAGCTCGGGCTGGCAAAATCGACGTTGAGCCGCCGAATTAGCCAGCTAGAGGCGCGCCTGAACCAGCCGCTGCTGCGTCGCCAGGCGAACCGTTTGATTCCTACCGAAGCGGGCCTGCTGTTTCATCAGTACTGCACCGAGCTGCTGGCCATGGCCGCCCACAGCCAGGAGGCGCTGGCGGAGCTGCGCGAGGAGATCAGTGGGAAAGTGACGCTGGAAGTCCATGGCGCGCTGGCACGGGGCTGGATGGCAGGCGTCGTGGATGCGTTTCTGACCCGCTACCCCAAGGTCGAGCTGACCCTGCATACTCGGGAAACGCCGCCCACCAAGATGCACAGCAACAGCGTGCACATTTGGCTAGGCGCCACCCATGAGTGTGGGCTGAATCAAGAGCGCTTGGGCCACCTCACCCGCGGCCTCTACGCCAACCCACACTATCTGGCCCACGCGGGAACACCGCAACACCCCCAAGAGCTGGATGCGCATGCCTGGATCGACTTGTTGGATACCGCATCGAGCGGTCTTATGCTGCATCACCCCGAACACGCCGACTACCTGTTCAACGCGCCCCGCTCGCGGCTCCGGGTAGATCTCACGGCGCTGCACATCGATGCCATTGCCTATGGCCAAGGGATCGGCCTGCTGCCCCACTGGGTGGTCGAGAAACGCGAACGCCACCACCCTGGGGATCTGGTCAACTGCCTGCCCGGCTGGGAGCCCGCCCCCTTACCCGTGACGCTGCTGTATGCCTATGGGCATCACTCCCGCCGGGTCAACGCGCTGCTGGACTTTCTGCGTGACCAGGTGCCTAACGAGTGGCAAACCCACGCAAACGCCGTTTACGCCCATTAGTAATTCGCCTTGCCAGTTAGCCGCCTAATTACCCACAATAGGCGGCCGATGATCGTCAAGGAACGTTAATGCTCGCTGAACTCTTCGCCGTCATGGCCCCCGTGTTGGCCGGTGCCGGACTGGGCTTTTTATGGGTTCGCCTTGGCCAACCCTACCCCGTCGACTTTGTGACACGCCTCGTTTTCAATATTGGGACGCCCGCGCTAGTGCTGGCGTCGCTGTCGGGGGCAACGATCGATGCCAGCACGTTCGGCCAAGTCATGCTGGCTGCCGCCCTAGTGATCGTCGGCATGGGGGCCGCTAGTTTTGCCGTTGCCAAGGTGCTGCGGCGAGACTGGCGAGTGCTCATCGCGCCGATGATGTACCCCAACACGGGCAATATGGGGCTGCCGGTGGTGCTGTACGCCTTTGGGAGCGCGGGCTTTGCTTACGGCATTACGGTCATGGTGACGGTCTCGCTGTTTCAATTCACCTTGGGGGCGGTGCTCAGTAGCCAGGGCAACCCGGTTAAAACTCTGCTCAAAACCCCGACGGTGTATGCCATCGTCATCTCCATGGCGCTGCTGCTGACCGAGACCCCGCTGCCGCTGTGGATGGCCAATACGGTCGACCTCATGTCGGGCTTTACCGTGCCCCTCATGCTCATCACGCTTGGCGTATCGCTCGCCAGCATTCAGGTGAAAAGCCTGCGCTCTGGGGTTGGCTTCAGCCTCATCCGCATTCCCCTGGCCGCGGCGGCCGCGTGGTTCATCGCTGGCTGGCTAGGCCTGCCGCCGCTGGCGCAGAACATTCTGGTCGTACAGATGTGCATGCCAGTGGCGGTCTTCAACTACCTATTTGCCCAACGCGCCCAACGCGAACCGGCCTATGTGGCCAGCCTCGTGTTCTGCTCGACCTTGATGGCACTGTTCTATTTACCGGCTTTGCTGGCGCTACTGATGTAGCGCTGGGGAACCCCCACCCGTCGATGGCAGTCACTGCTAGACTACTACAGACGTTGCGCCACTAGAGGACATACAATGCCCATGCGATACGCCCTGCCCATTCGACCGCAAACGCCACACCCCCGCTCGCTCTGCCATCGCGCCGCTCGCTGGGTGGCCCCTTCTTTAACGGGGCTTCTGCTTGCCAGCGCTGCCCATGCGGACGTCGTTCACCAAGCCCTCGACACCGATCATCTAGCCATCACTATCGAGCGCGTGGCTGATGGCTTCGAGAATCCCTGGGCGGTGGCGTTTTTGCCCGATGGCCGCTACCTGGTCAGCGAGCGCGGCGGGGAGTTGAACCTGGTCGACGCCGAGGGGCACGTTGAGGAACTGAGCGGCCTGCCCCGCGTCAGCCAAAACGGCCAGGGAGGACTGCTCGACGTGGCCCTGCACCCTGAGTTCGGCGACGGCGAGCACGATTGGATCTACTTCACCTGGAGCAAGCCGGAAGGCAGCCAAAGCCGCTCGGCGCTGTCGCGCGTCAAGTGGCAAGACGACGCCTTGGGCGACGTCGAGCATTTGTTCGAGCAGGATCGCGCCTCCCCCCCCGGCCGACACTACGGTTCTCGTATGGCGTGGCTCCAGGATGGCACGCTGCTGATGAGCATTGGCGACCGTGGCGTCGACCCTTCCCGTGCCCAGGACAGCGGTGACCATGCGGGCTCGACGCTGCGGCTCACCGAAACCGGCGGCGTGCCCGATGACAATCCTTTCGTGGATGACGACGACACGCTGAATGAGATTTACAGCCTAGGCAACCGTAATATTCAGGGCATGACCGTGCTAAGTAATGGTGAGTCCTGGGCCACCGAACACGGCCCGCGCACCGGCGATGAATTGAACCAGATCGTGCCTGGCAACAACTACGGCTGGCCGGAGGTGAGCTTGGGCAACGATTATGCCACCAACGAACCCATCGGCGTGGAATCCAAACCCGGCATGGAAGACCCGGTTTACCGCTTCGAGGGGCGCTTTGCCCCTTCTGGCTTGGCCGAAGTGACCAGCGATGCCTTCGCACCTTGGCAAGGTAGCTTGCTGGCGGGCGGCCTGGGCAGCCAAAAGCTGCTGCGCCTCACCCTCGACGAGGGTCAAGTGGCCGATGAAGAGCTGATTCTGGAAGGCGAGATTGGCCGTATCCGCGACGTTCGCCAAGGGCCCGATGAGGCGATTTACTTGCTAACCGACGGTAGCCAGGGCAGCCTTTATCGCTTGACGCCCACACAGCGCTAACCTTGTTCGACTCCCGAGACACCACCAGGAAGCACGATGCGATTACGTAACCTCATCATCTTAACGGTCATCGTGCCGCTCTTCGTGATCCTGGTGGTGTTTAGTCTAGTGGCGATCAAATCGCTGGAAGACAACGTTCGCTCCAAACTGCAAACCGAAGTCGAGATCATTACTCGCGCACTGAGCACGTCGTTGAGCTATGCGGTAGCCCGCGACAGCGCCACCCCGTTGGAAGAGGCGCTGCAGTCGGCGTTTTCGTTTCACCGTATCTATGGCGCTTACGTGTTCGATCCCCAAGGGCGTGAAGTATATGGTTTAGGGTTGGGTAAAGATCTCTTCACGCCAGAAGAGATCCAGCAGGTCATCGAAACCAACGACATGCATAGCAGCTACCGTCAGCAGGAGGGCTGGACCTACTACTCCGCCCTGACGCCGTTGCGCACCCAAGATGGCACGGTGCTGGGCGTGCTGCAGGTCAACCGCCTCAATACCGGCATCGAGAATTACACCGGTTTCATTAGCATCGTGGCGGTGCTGGTCTTCGTCATTGGCGCGGCGGGCATCGTGTTCAGCATTTGGTGGGGGTTTCGTCACTACATCGAGCGGCCGCTCAACCGCCTGCTGCGCGTCATGCTCTTGGTCGAAGATGGTGACCGCAGCCAGCGGGCCACGGCAGATGGCCCCACGGAGTATCGCCGCTTAGCCTCTGGCCTGAATGGCATGCTGGATGCCATGGCCGAAAAAGATCGCGACATCGATGCCCGCCAGCGCCGTGAAATCGAGCTGGAAAAACGCCTGCGCAAATCCAAAAAGCTGGCCGAGCTGGGCGTGCTCGCCGCCGGGGTCGCCCACGAGATCGGTGCCCCGTTGACGGTCATCAACGGTCAAGCCCAACGACTGGCACGCCGCGATACGATTGGCGACGATGAGCGGGCACGGCTGGGCAGGATACGTGGCGAAGTGGAACGTATCGTCGATATCGTCCGTCAATTGATGGAGCTTGGCCGACAACATAACGTAGAGAAAGGACACCAAGCGCTCGATCAGCTTATCATCAGCGCCAGCGAGCTGGTCGAAGAGGAGCTGGAACCACGAAATATCCACTTGGATATTGATCTTCCCACTCCGACACCCCATTTATTGGTCAATGGTCAGCAAATCGTTCAGGTGTTGACCAATTTATTACGCAATGCCGCCCAAGCTCCCCAGGTCAGCCACATTCGTGTGCGCGCGCAGGCACACAGTGAAGAGTTGACCCTTTGGGTTGAAGACGACGGGCCCGGCATACCTGCATCGCACCATCACCAAGTGTTCGATCCTTTTTTCACCACCAAGCCGGTGGGTCAAGGCAGCGGCTTGGGATTATCGATGGTGCACCGCATTATCAACGACCACGGCGGGACGATTGGCGTATTTGACAGCGCACTTGGCGGCGCTGGCTTTGAAATTACGCTGCCCCTTAGTGAAACCGCATCCGCTTGAGGACGACGTTTGTGACCCATCAGGAACACCTTTTACCGTTATTGGTGGTGGAAGATGACGCCGCTATCCGTGAGTTGCTAGAGGAGGAGCTCAACGACGCGGGCTACGACACACTGGGTGTCCCCAGCGCAGAAGAAGCCATTGCCCTACTGAGCCATACGCCGGTGGCGATGATGATCACCGATGTACGGCTACCGGGCATGACCGGCATTCAGTTACTTCAACAGCTCCGCCAGAGCGGCAGCGAGCTAGGCATCATCGTGATTACCGCCTTTGGCACCATCGATCAGGCGGTAGAAGCCCTCAAGCTAGGTGCCGATGACTTTTTGACCAAACCGCTCGATTTGGATGCCATTCGTGACGCCGTTTTTCGCGTACTGGAGCGTCAGCGCTTGTCGCTGTCTCATGATACGGAGCTCAGCCATTTCCACGGCATCGTGGGTAAAAGTCCGGCCATGCAGTCGCTGTTTCACGATGCCTCTCGGTTGGCGAAAAGCGATGCGCCCATTTTGATTCTGGGTGAAAGCGGCACCGGCAAAGAGCTGCTGGCCCGGGCGATCCACCAGGAAAGTAGCCGTCACGACGCGCCCTTCGTGCCCGTGAACTGCGCCAGTATTCCTGCCGATCTGATGGAGAGCGAATTCTTCGGCCACGTAAAAGGCGCTTTCACGGGCGCAAACGAGGCCAGAAAAGGGCTTTTCCAAAGTGCCCAAGGCGGTAGCCTATTCCTCGATGAGATTGGTGAAATGCCGATCAATCTGCAGGCCAAGCTGCTGCGCGCCCTGCAAGAGAAAACCGTACGCCCCGTGGGCGGTGAGCGGGAGGAACCGGTGGATGTGCGCATCATTGCCGCTACGCACCGCCACCTGGAGAAAGAGATCGAGCAGGAGAACTTCCGTAGCGACCTGTTTTACCGCCTGGAAACCTTCTCGCTACGCATTCCACCGCTACGTGAGCGCGGCACGGACATCGAGCACTTGGTGTTCGCCTTGATCGACAAACATGCCGACACCCAAGGGAAACAGATCGAGCAGATCGAGCCAGAGGCCCTCAATAGCCTGTTGAACTACTCCTATCCCGGCAACGTGCGCGAGTTGGAGAACGCGATCATGCGCGCGGTCACGCTCAGCGAAGCAGGCGTGCTACAGCATCAGGATCTCCCCGAGCGCCTGCGCGAACAGTCCGGCCAGCAAAAGAGCAGTACCGACACGACGCCCACGCTAAGCGGGGAGGTACTACCAGGCACGCAAATTCCGGCACCCGCGCCAGCCCGCTGGCCAAGTTTGGAAGAGGTGGAAAAGCGCTATATTCGCAAAGTGTTGGAAGCGACAGGAGGAAATAAACGTCGGACGGCCGAAGTACTAGGCATCGCCCGCCGCACTCTTTACCGGCGTTTGGAAGATAGCGAGGAGTAAGACCAAGCCGGTCGCACTCGCCGACCGGCTTTTTCATGCTTACTCCGGGTCACTCACGCCATCGCCGGGCGACTCACGTGTCGCTTGCCCATCATTCGCCATGGGGCCGGTATCCATGGGCTCTTGAGGTTCGTCGGTCGGTACTTCCGAATCGGTGGTCGGTGCTTCGGAATCACCGCAGCCTGTCAGCACGCCCGCCATGAGCAGTGCGCTCAACAGTAGCGCCGTCCCACGCGCATTGCGTAATCGTGACATCATGTCCATTCTCCTTCCTTGTTCATGGGCTAGCAGCCGCCAAAGCAGCGTCTGCTCCCCCTAACCTTAGCGGCTGACGGGTAACTTGCAACCGCCCAAACTCACCGTCATACGCTTTAAACAAGCAAAAAAAGCCCCCGCGGGCGCGGGGGCGAAAGGATGATAAACCGTGTGGAGCAGCCGCAGGGAACAGACAGCTGGGTCGGCTTACCATCGTAGGGAGCGTTGACGGCTATTGGCCGTTAGTCATGTCGTCTTCATCATCGGTACTGTTAACGTCGTCGGTAGTGGTATCGCTTGCACCGGGCATGGGATCGGTACCTTCACCGAAACCAGGGTTCTCTTCAGGATCATTGACAGCGCCCGTTTGCGTATTCTCACCCGGCATTGGCTCTTGCGTCGCCGCGGGATCTTCGCCTAAGCCCGGGTCTTCATTCATCGGCTCGTCTGCCATGGTAGGCTCGTTACCGGAAGCCGGAGCCGTCGTGGTCGTCGCGTCCTGCTCCATGGTGTCAGGTTGCTGCGCCGGGGGCATTTCCTCTTCGCCGTTGCCACACCCCGCCAGGGCCAAGGTGCTAACGGTTGCGGCTAACATGCACAGTGTCAGCACACGTGGACGCTTGCGCGATTGGCTCACTTGTTTATCCATAAAGATTGCCTCCTTTTTCGACTAACGTGCTTGCGTCACTTGCCAAGCTTTTCTTGAAAGATAATTTCACACTTCGTGCCAACATTGAAAAAAAATAAATTTATGTTTTAAAAAACAGCAACTTATTAAAAAATCGTAGCCACCATTCGCTGTCACGACAGGGTCATGGGTGGGGGTTCAAAATGGCACATGTGGCGTAAATTGCCGGGGTGAGCAGGAGCGTTGTGGCACATCCTGCTCACTTATGTATAATAATTTGTAATAACTTGTTAAATATAATCTTAACTCCTACTTATGAACCGTTTTGTGTCGCTGCTTGCAGGAAGCACGTCTAGGCCGCAGGTAAGCGCGTTGAGTAACGACACAAGGCTGCTCATTCAATCAAAAGGCACCGCTGATGGACGAGACACGCCCTGTCAAAATTCAGGTACGCGGCTTGAGCAAGGTCTTTGGTAAACAGCCCAAAAAAGCTCTCGAGTTACGCGACCAGGGCCTCAAACGCCCTGAGATTCTCGAAAAAACTGGCCAAACCCTCGGCCTTTCCGATATCTCCTTCGACGTCTACGAAGGTGAACTACTGGTCATCATGGGCCTGTCTGGCTCGGGTAAATCCACGCTGATTCGCTGCTTGAATCGCCTGATCGATACGACCGAAGGCGAGATCATCATCGACGGAGAGAACATCCCCACGTTGGGTGAGAAAGCGCTGCTGGAGTGCCGCCGCCGTCATTTCTCGATGGTGTTTCAAAACTTCGCGCTTTTCCCTCACCGGACGGTACAACAGAACGCCGAATTTGGTTTGGAGATTCGCGGGGTAGAGAAGTCCGAGCGGCAGTCGATCGCCCACAACGCGCTCAAGCAGGTGGGCTTGGAAGGCTGGGAAGATGCCTACCCCAACCAGCTATCGGGCGGTATGCAGCAGCGTGTAGGACTTGCCCGCGCACTGGCCAACGATGCCAGCGTACTGCTCATGGACGAGGCCTTCTCAGCCCTTGATCCGCTCATCCGCAAGGACATGCAGAAAGAGCTTCTGCAGCTGCAAACCAAAATGCAGAAGACTACCGTCTTCATTACTCACGACTTGGATGAGGCGCTCAATATCGGCGACCGCATCGTGCTGCTGAAAGATGGCGAGGTGGTGCAGATCGGTACGCCCGAGGAGATTTTGACCAAGCCTGCCGATGATTACGTGCGCCGCTTCATCGAAGGGGTCGATCGTTCTCGTATCTTGACCGCCGAAAGCGCCATGCGCCCGGTGCGCACCACCGCCCGCGACAGCGACGGCCCGCGTACGGCACTGCACCGCATGCGTGATCACAGCATCGACTCCATCTATGTGACCGACCGTGACCGCCAGCTATTGGGCTTGCTGGAGGCCGACGCTGCTAGCCGTGCCATCGAGGAGAAAGCCGACACCATCACCGATTACCTGACCCAAGATTTCCGCAAAGTGCCGCCAGACGAGCCGCTGCAGCACCTCTTCGCCATGTTCAGCGAGAAGAGCTACCCCATTGCCGTGGTCGATGAGCAGCAGCGCCTATTGGGCGTCGTGGTAAAAGGCGCAGTCCTGGATGAACTGGCACGAGCAGGAGAACAGTAATGGAGATAACACGCATTCCTTTAGGTAGTTGGATTGAATCCGGCCTGACATGGCTGACCAGCGAATACTCCGCCGTGACGCGCGGCATTTCGCGTATTACGCAAACCGGCATCAATAGTTTGAACGATAGCCTGATGTGGTTGCCCGAGTGGGCGTTGCTGGCGATCATTGCCCTGCTGTGCTGGAAACTGGCCAGCATGCGCTTGGCAATTGGCGCCACGGCTGGGCTTGCGTTGATCTGGAACCTAGGGCTTTGGAACCCGATGATCGAAACGCTGACGCTGGTGGTGATTGCCACACTAGTGGCGGTGGTCATCGCGCTGCCCGTAGGCATCGCCGCGGCGCTTTCCGAGCGACTCTACCGGCTGATCATGCCCGTGCTGGACTTCATGCAGACCATGCCCGCGTTCGTGTACCTGATCCCTGCCATCCCGTTTTTCGGCATTGGCTCGGTGTCGGCGATTTTTGCCACGGTCATCTTCTCCATGCCGCCCGCCATTCGCTTTACTACACTAGGCATCCGCCAAGTGCCGACCGAACTCATCGAAGCTGCCGACGCCTACGGTGCCACGCGAGGCCAAAAACTGTTCAAAGTGCAGTTGCCGCTGTCGCTGCCCACGGTGATGGCGGGCATCAACCAAACCATCATGCTGGCCCTGTCGATGGTGGTCATTGCCGCCATGATTGGCGCCGATGGTTTGGGTAGCGAAGTCTGGCGTGCCATCCAGCGCTTGCGTCCAGGGGATGGCTTCGAGGCCGGGATTGCCGTGGTCATTCTAGCCATGCTGCTGGACCGTCTGACGCAGTCGCTGCGCAAATCGCGCCGCTCGCCTTAGCATTGAGCGCTGCGTTGATTGGCATGCTTGAACCACCGGTCATGAATGACCATGCTGATCGATTCAAGCGATCATTAAGGTCAAGACCTTGAAGTAAGCAAAGAACGACCTCTTCATACCGCAGTGGCAAGTGCCACTGCCCATCAACAGGGAGCAAGTGAATGAAAACGCGTACGTTGAATCACCGCATCCGTCTCGCCTCTTTGGCCCTGGTCGCGGGTACCGGGCTAGCCGCTGGCAGCCTGGCCCACGCCCAAGATCAAGGCACGGTCAACTTGGCCTATGTCGAGTGGTCCTCTGAAGTCGCTTCCACTAACGTCATTGCTGCGGTTCTCGAGCAGGCAGGGTTCGAGGTGGAACTGACCTCGCTGTCCGCAGCGGCCATGTTCCAAGCCCTCTCCACGGGTGATGCCGATGCCATCGTCGCCGCCTGGCTGCCGACGACCCACGCAGACTACATGGAGCGTGTCGGTGACAATACCGAAGACTTAGGCCCCAATCTGGATGGCACCAAACTCGGCTTGGTCGTACCTGAGTACACCGACGTGGACTCCATCGCCGATCTGAACGACAACGCCGACAGCTTCAACGGCGAGATCATCGGTATTGACCCCGGTGCTGGCCTGATGGCACTCACCGAAGAGGTCGTGGATACCTATGACCTCGGGCTGAACCTGCGCAGCGGCAGCGGTGCCACCATGACGGCTGCTTTGGCCAGCGCCATCCAAAACGAAGAGGATGTGGTCGTCACTGGCTGGACGCCGCATTGGATGTTTGCTCGGTTCGATCTGAAATACCTCGAAGACCCAGAAAACGTCTACGGCGGTGCCGAGCAGATCCATACCGTCGTACGTAGCGGTCTGGAAGAAGACATGCCAGAAGCCTACGCCATTCTGGATGCCTTCGAGTGGACGCCCGAGCAGATGGGCGAGGTGATGCTGATGAACCAAGAAGATGGCAGCGACCCCTACGAAAATGCCAAGCAGTGGGTAGAAGAGAACCAAGACGTGGTCGAGCAGTGGCTCAACGGCTAGTCATACTCTGCCCCGAGCGTTAAATGACAGAGGGCTTCGGCCCTCTGTCGTCGTTGTAAATGTGACGTTTTTTCGTGCTAACGTGCCCGCGCGTTGAACAAAGATTAAGCAACGTTTGCTACTGTTACTGATGTAATACACGCCTGCTAATGCATTTGTGATTGGCCAGAAGGTAACTGCTGGTCCATCCAGGTGCGTTTGGCGGTTTCTGTCCGACATGGAGAGGCTCCCGTGGATAATCCTGACTCTAAGCGTCCCGCTGATGAGCCGGTATCAGAAGGCATCCCCGCCCCTGATGGCCCGGCTAACCTGATCGATACCGATTACGTGATCGGCCAAGACAACATTACGACGAGTGCAATGGGCTTCAACCTTGACCTACACGGCAAGGTATTCACCATTTCGTCACTCGTGGTGCTGCTGTTCGTCATACTCACCTTGGCACTGCAAGATACGATTTCGCCGATCTACGACGCCGTTTTTGGCTTCCTGACCGGCAATCTGGCTTGGTTCTTCATTTTGGCCGCCAATATCTTCGTCATTCTTTGCCTGGGTTTGATCGTCTCTCCCCTGGGTAAAATCCGCATTGGCGGGGCAGATGCCAAGCCGGACTTTACCTATGCCGGCTGGTTTTCGATGCTGTTCGCCGCCGGTATGGGCATTGGGCTAATGTTCTTTGGCGTCAATGAGCCGCTGACCCACTTCGGCACCTCTTTGGATGGTGGCGACTGGGCACCGCTGGCTGGCGCTGAGGGCGATACGGCAGGCGCAGCGGCGCTGGGCATGGCGGCAACGATCTTCCACTGGGGTCTGCATCCGTGGGCGATTTATGCCGTGGTGGCTCTGTCATTGGCGCTATTCTCGTTCAACAAAGGCTTGCCGCTCTCCATGCGCTCGGTGTTCTACCCGCTACTGGGTGAACGCGTTTGGGGTTGGCCGGGCCACTTGATCGACATTCTGGCAGTGTTTGCCACACTGTTTGGTCTGGCCACGTCACTGGGGCTGGGCGCTACCCAGGCCGCTGCTGGCTTGACCTATCTGTTTGGCGCGCCGGAAAGTGATATCACGATGATTCTGCTCATCATCGGTATCACGATGATAGCGATTGGCTCGATCGTTGCCGGTGTCGACAAGGGCGTACAGCTGCTGTCGAAAATCAACATCGCCATGGCTGCCGCGCTGCTGTTCTTCGTGATCGGTGTCGGCCCGACGCTGCTGATCGCGACCGGCTTTTTCGAGAACCTATTGAGCTACGTGGTTCATCTTCCGGCGCTGTCGAACCCCTTTGGCCGTGAAGACGCGAACTTTAGCCAAGGCTGGACGGCCTTCTACTGGGCATGGTGGATCTCCTGGTCTCCGTACGTCGGCATGTTCATTGCGCGGGTATCCCGCGGCCGTACCGTACGTGAGTTCCTGGTCTCCGTGCTGATCGTGCCGTCCGTCGTTTCGGTACTGTGGATGACGACCTTCGGTGGCACCGCCATCGATCAGTACGTCAGCCAAGGCATCGAGGCCGTGCGCGACGCAGGCGTGGATCTGCAGCTGTTCATCATGCTCGAGCAACTGCCGCTGTCACAGATCACCTCGTTCATCGCCATCGTGCTGGTCATCGTGTTCTTCGTGACCTCGTCGGATTCTGGCTCGCTGGTCATCGATTCCATTACCGCAGGTGGCAAGGTCGATGCACCGAAACCGCAGCGTGTGTTCTGGGCGATCATCGAAGGCGCGATTGCCATTGCACTGCTGCTGGGGGGCGGTTTGACCGCGCTGCAAACCATGGCCGTGTCGACCGGGTTCCCGTTCACCATCATTCTACTGGTGGCCTGCTACGCCATCATCAAAGGCTTGATGAGCGAACCCAAAGCAGTGTAAGTAGCAGCTTCAACTCGGCAAGACGTCAACGGGCAGCCCAAGGGCTGCCCGTTTTATTATGCAAAGAAGGTGCGAGCGCTAACACCACAGCGCTTTTAAAGGCGTCTCAGGGCTATAGCGATTGGCGATTTGCGCCTGCAAAAGCTCGGCAGTGGCCAGAGCATCAATGAGCGCATGGTGGCCTTGGTAAACGGGTAAGCCGTAGCGCTCGCGGCTGGCGTTGAGGCGAATCGATACCGGCGGACGACCCAGCCAGCGGCGAAAGCGGGCCCACAGTGTTTGTCGATGCAACCGCGCTTCCAGCGACATGGTATCGATCATGGGAAACAACACTCCCTCACCACGGCGCGCCTTCACCGCCGCATCGAGAAAAGGTCGCTCGATATTACGAAAGTGAACCACCACGACCCGCCCGGCCAACACCGTCAACAGCTCGTCTAGCACGCTATCCAAGTCTGGCGCATCGGCAATCTCCGAGTGCGTGATGTGGTGATACGCTATCGAGTCCTCATCTAACGGACGGGGCGGTTTCACTACCCAGTAACGGCGCTGAGCCATGGATATACGCCCTAACGTAAACGGCACGACGCCAATACTGACGATCGCATGGCGTCGCTCATCGAGTCCGGTGGTTTCCATATCCAGCGCGACGAGCGGCACCTCGGACAGCGGCGTCTCGGAATCAGGCATCGGCGTATCGAAAAAGCGTATCAAGGTGTCATCTTTGGCCCGCTCGGCCCGAGCGGCCATATAGCCCTTCCAATCGGCTTGAGTGACCTTTTGGCGCGGACGAATACCGTGCATATCAGCGCCTCTGCCGTTGGGTGGGAACGGGGTAGCGGAACTTCAAAAATTTCTGAGCATTGCTCAACACCTGAAAAGCATCCTTTAGGGTGTGCCGTTCGCTGTCTTCTACGTTCTCCGGCTCGATATTATTGTCCGGCTCACGCTCCTCCTGCAGGTCGATCATTTGGTGACGGATCCGCGACATGCACAAGAACTCGAGCGCATAGCTGAGTTTGTCACTCACCCCGGTGGCTAGCAGCTGGGTTTTGCTGATGTCGTCCAACCGTTGAAAGGAGCTTTGCGCTTTAGAACCACAGGCCAAGGCATGCACACGAATCAAATCTACCATCGGCGCCGTGCCGCGTCGCTTGAGGTTGATGGAGTTGTTGTGCTTGCCATCTTTTTCCATGACGATAGTGCGGAAAAAGCCCAAAGGTGGGGTGCGATTGAGCGCATTACGCGCCATGGCCGCCAGGAACAGCGGTGATTTGGGAGCCGTTTGGGCAATTAAATCCTGCAGCGTTTCAACGAACAGGTCCTCCCCGTAAACACTATCGAGATCGAAAAAGATCGAGCTGTGCAGCAGCTTCTCGGGCGTTGGGTTCGCCATCCAGTCCTGGAAGTAGCGCTTCCATACCGCCAACGGCTGACGCCACTGCCGGTTGGTCGCCATGACATCCCCTTTGCAGTACGTATAGCCACAGGCGGCAAGGCCGTCGCTGACGAACGCGGCCAACGCATGGAAGTACTCATCATGCTCTTCGGCAACGAAGTCATCGGAGAGAATCAGCGCGTTATCCTGATCCGTGACGATGCTCTGCTCGTTACGCGCCATGGAGCCATTGACCATGAAGCAGTAGGGTACCGGCGGCGGACCCAACGTATCTTCTGCCAACTCCAGCAGTCGGCGGGTGAAGCTGCGGCCGATGGTAGAGAGCGCGCTGCCCACCATTTGCGAGTTTGCGCCCTCCTGCACCATGCGTACGAACGCTGCTCGAACGTCGGGCGCCAGTTTGGCAAGCCCTTGTGCACTGGACTGGTTGAAGATATTGCTCACCAGGTAGAGTCCGCTGTGCGTTTCGTAGCGAATGATATCGGATAGGTGCACCACACCCACCGGGCGCTGGCGGTAGAGTACCGGGAGGTGATGGACGTTGCTACGCAGCATGGTCAGCATCGCTTCATACACGGATGCATCGGACTGGACGGTAATCAGCCGCTCGGAGATGACCTCTCCCACAGGGGTGCTGGGCGATAGCCCCTCGGCCACGACCCGCGTGCGGAAATCGCTATCGGTGAGAATACCGCACATCTGCCAAATTTGGCCTTCGCTATCCTGAAAGCTATAGCGAGGGTTATCGCTCCCCTCTTTGATGACCAACACCGCAGACGCCTGGGCATCGATAATTTGCCTAGCCGCCTGCTGGACACTCGTCGTCGCCTCCACCATGACCGGATAGCGGGTGACCAGTTTGCGAATACGCGTCACCATCATGTCGTTCGACTTCTTCTGCTGCTCTGCGGCAGTCTCTAAGCGTGGGCGCTCGAGTTCGACGAAGTCGGCAAAGTCATCGTCCTCTTCACATAGGCGCTGAAATACCGCGTCGGGAATAAAGTAAATCAGCGTGTCTTCAATGGCTTTGGCAGGAAAGCGAACCTTGTGATTTCGCAGCAGGCTGAAGTGACCAAAAATATCGCCCTCGCCCAAGCGGTTGTAGAGCTCTCCTTGGCGACGATACACCTCGACCGCGCCGCTGCGGATGTAGCAAAGCTCGTCGAGGGTATCGTTGAGCGCCAGAATATCGCTGCCCGTTTTGAAGTAGCTTACCTCTACCTGCTCGGCAATCGCATCCAGCAGTTCATCCGATAAGCCATCAAACGGGGGAAACTGCCCCATGTGCTGGCGTATTTCTAATAACTCGACGTCCATACGCTCTCCTGCTGGGCGCTGACTCTGTTGAACGGACGGTGCTTTGATGCATCATGGGACGACAATAGGCCGTCCTGGTCTCAGTGTGTCGTGAACATTCACCTTGGACAACCCTTTGAGGTGAAACGAAAGTGCCGGACTCAATGACCCGCACAAAAAAAGCCCAACGCATGTACGTTGGGCTTTGGTCGGCTTGCGGCGTGACAGTTACTTCGCACGTTAAAGAAAATCTGGCACTATCCACATAGCCTTGGGTAAAACATTCAATTCATGGCCTTTACGACTGGCTAGCCATTTCCTGAACGCGCTGCATCATTTCTGGATCTTGCTGAATGGACTGACCGATTGCGTTGAACGTATCGACATCCAAGCCGCTATCTTCGACGACTTCGATCATGCGGTCGTTAGCTTCAGCGCGTACTTCCTGTTGTGCGGCTTCGTCTTCTGCTTCCTGCAGACGCTGTGTGTACTCTTGCGAGATCACGGCGATTTCTTGAGAAGCATCGGCGAACTGCTGTAGCTGCTGATCAGAAAAATCCTGAGTCGGGGCTTGTTGAGTAGCCATTGGGTCTTGCGCTTGACCGTCGGCTTGTTGGGCGTGAGCGGTGCCCGCCATCAGACCCGTCGCAAGAAGTGCAGCAGAGAACAAAGCAGTCATACGTTGCATGGTAAGAAACCTCATTGGCGCGTTATGAATGTGCCCAGTGTGACGCGTCGTTTGGGCGCTGGTTCAATCTTTTATGTAAAACTAAGTAACAAAAAGAACAAAGCGTAAGTCACCCAACTCACGAATCATGCTACTCCAGGAAGATTATGTCTATTAATTTCAGAAAGTTAACAGATAAGGACGCTGCCTCCCTTGGTTTGACTGCCATGCCAGGCCTGTTCGTTCTGTTGTGGAGTACTGGCTTTATTGGCGCAAAATTTGGCCTCCCCTACGCCGAACCCTTCACCTTTTTGTTCATCCGTTTCGTACTCACCCTACTGCTACTGACTCCCTTGATATGGGTAATGCGTATTTCTTGGCCTTCATCACCTACGTTATGGAAACATATTGCGGTATCGGGTTTGCTGGTCCATGGCACCTACTTAGGCGGTGTATTTTACGGTATCTATTTGGGCATGCCTGCAGGTCTGGCTGCGCTCTTGGTCGGCCTGCAGCCACTCCTCACCGCCGCCTGCGCAGGACCGCTGCTCGGCGAGCGGTTGACCAGACGGCAGTGGTTAGGCCTGTTGTTGGGATTGGTCGGCATCAGCTTGGTTCTGGGCAGTAAGCTGGAGCTCGGCAGCACGCTCTTTAGCAGCTTCGGGATGGGTGCGTTGGTGAGCGTGATGGCCGCCCTAGTGGGTATCTCGCTTGGCACCCTATACCAAAAGCGCTACTGCACCAGCATGCCACTGCTGTCGGGCGCAGCGATCCAGTACATGGCGGCAGGTGGACTGTTGGGCATTGGCGCCCTACTGTTCGAAAGCCGCGAGGTGGAGTGGAGCACAACGTTCATACTCACGCTTGGCTGGCTCGTGCTGATTCTCTCAATTGCCGCTATCCTGCTATTGATGGCCTTGATAAAGAAAGGGGAGGCTTCTCGTGTAGCGAGTCTCTTTTATCTGGTGCCTCCAGTCACGGCGCTTCAGGCGTGGTGGCTATTCGATGAGCGTTTGCCGCTGCTGGGATTGGCAGGCATGGTCATTGCCATTATCGGTGTGGTCATGGTGGTACGCCCCTCGACGACATAATTCGATACGAAAAAAACGAATCTTCCAGGGCTTGGAAAAAATGACTGCACAACCTCACTGCGCCAGGGTCGACGGCGTTTGCAACCGATGCGATACCCCAGTTCCCTTTGCGTTTACGATGGCCTTTCAACCCATTGTCGATGTTTCCCAACGACGAGTGGTGTATTACGAAGCATTGGTGCGCGGAGTTAACGGCGAATCGGCCTTTTCGATCCTGAATCAAGTGACCGATGAGCTGATGTATCGCTTCGACCAAGCCTGTCGCGTAAAGGCCATCGAGCTTGCCAGCGAACTGGGCATGACCGAGCGGCTGTCGATCAATTTTTTACCGAATGCCGTGTACGAACCGGAGGCGTGCATTCAGTCCACGCTCGACACGTCACGCCGCGTGGGCTGGCCCACCGAGCGGCTTAACTTCGAAATCACCGAAACAGAGCGTGTCGTCGACAGAGCGCATATGCGTAATATCATCGATAGCTATCGACGGATGGGGTTTACCACCTCGCTAGATGACTTCGGCAATGGCTACGCCAACTTGGATTTGTTGACCGACCTTCGCCCCGACACCCTCAAAATCGACCGCGAGCTGGTCATGGGCTGCGATAGCAACGTGCGTCGTCAGGCCATTCTCAAGAGCATGGTGTCATTGGCACGCACCCTAGGCACACAGCTCGTCGCCGAAGGGGTCGAAACCCGAGAAGAGTCCCGCTGCCTGCTGGCGCTAGGCATTTCCGTGCAGCAAGGTTACTACTTTGCGCGCCCTCAGATCGGCGAACTGCCTACCGTGGCACCCGTGCGATACGACTGAGCCAAGCGGCTCAGTCAAACGCCCACCTCATTGCCTCTACGCTCATAGCCGCTCCAAGTAGGCCGTGCCGCCTAAATTGCGCATCTGCTGACGAATCCATTGGCTGCGACGCTCGACCTGGGCGTCGGGCCGGGAAGCGCTGCGAGTGCGTGGGCTGGGTAGTATGGCGGCCAACAAACTAGCCTGACGCTCGGTCAACGCGCTGCCTGAAGCACCGAAGTAGTGATTGGCCGCCGCTTCCAAACCGAACACGCCGGTATCCCACTCGGCGACGTTGAGATACACCTCTAGAATTCGCTGTTTTCCCCAGAGCGTTTCGATCAACAGAGTGAACCACGCTTCTAGGCCTTTGCGTAACCAACTACGCCCGGTCCATAGAAACACGTTTTTGGCAGTCTGTTGGCTCAGGGTACTGGCGCCGCGCAGCCGCTCACCGTCTCGACTTGCTTCCCAGGCGCGACGCATTTCGACGAAATCGAACCCGCGATGCTGGGGGAACCGCTGATCCTCTGCGGAGATCACCGCCAGTTTGGCATTGCTAGACAGTTGCTCCCAACTACGCCACTGACGCTGAATGTCGATGGGCTCACTGTTGATCCAGCTCTGCACTTTACGCTCGACCATCACCATGGAGCCAGGCGGCGGTACGAAACGAAATAGCAGCACCAACGCCACGGAGAGCACCACGAACCCCAGCGCACCACGCCAGACAAGCCGCCATAGCAGACGAAGAAAACGGCGCAGCGCGCGATCGAGCATCTCGGAATCCTTAGCGTTTCATGAGGTGTTCCGCATGATAGCGCAAATGGTCCTCGATGAACGAGGCGATAAAGAAGTAGCTATGGTCATAGCCAGGCTGGCGACGCAATGTCAGCGGGTGATCGTGCTCTTCACAGACGGCTTCCAGGCGCTCAGGCATGAGCTGCTCTTCCAAGAACTGGTCCGCCTCGCCCTGGTCGAAGAACAGCCGCTGGCGAGACGCACCGTTGGCCACTAGCTCACAGGCATCGTATTGACGCCAGCGCGACTGGTCGTCGCCCAAGTAGCTGGTAAAGGCTTTTTGGCCCCAAGGGCAGTTCATTGGATTGACGATCGGCGCGAAGGCCGAGACCGAACGGAACCGACCGGGATGGCGCAGCGCAAGGATCAGCGCGCCGTGCCCGCCCATGGAGTGACCGCTGATCGATTCACGACCATTGACGGGAAAGTGCTGGCGCACGACCGACGGTAGCTCCTCGATCACATAGTCGTACATCCGGTAATGCGGCTTCCACGGCGCTTGGGTGGCATTGACGTAGAAACCGGCCCCAGAGCCGAGATCGTAGCTGTCGTGCTCGCCGGGTAGATCGGTACCTCGCGGGCTGGTATCGGGGCAGACGATCGCCACCCCAAGCTCAGCAGCAATCCGGTGGGCGCCCGCCTTCTGCATGAAGTTTTCGTCATTACAGGTCAGCCCGGACAGCCACCACAACAGCGGCACCCGCTCGTTTTCCGCTTGCGGCGGCAGGTAAACGGCGAAGACCATGTCGCAGTCAAGCGCCCGGGAGTAGTGGCGGTAGCGCTTGTGCCAGCCGCCGCTGCTGCGGTTGGCCGACACCAGTTCTAAGGTTTCACTCATGCTCATGGGGCAGGCTCCTCGAGAAGATGAAAACGCGGAGGGTCGCCCCTACCGCGTTCGTTTACCCGGTTTCGTTGACTTGATGATACTCAGTAATGCAGCACGGTACGAATGCTCTTGCCCTCGTGCAGCAAGTCGAAGGCTTCGTTGATCTGCTCGAACGGCATGTCGTGGGTGATGAAGTCGTCGATATTGAGCTCGCCGTTCATGTAGCGCTCGACGTAACCCGGCAGCTCGCTGCGCCCCTTCACACCGCCAAACGCAGAGCCTTTCCAAACACGACCCGTGACCAATTGGAATGGACGTGTAGAGATCTCTTCGCCTGCGCCAGCCACACCAATGATGATCGATTCGCCCCAACCCTTATGGCAGCACTCCAGCGCCGAGCGCATGACGTTGACGTTGCCGATACACTCGAAAGAGTAGTCGACGCCACCATCGGTCATATCGACGATGACCTGCTGGATCGGATCGCTGTAATCTTTAGGATTGACGAAATCCGTCGCGCCGAACTGCTTGGCCAGGGCGAATTTATCCGGATTGACGTCGATCGCGATGATTTTGGACGCCTTGGCCATCACCGCACCCTGAATGACCGCCAAGCCGATGGCGCCCAAACCAAACACGGCCACCGTCGAGCCGGGCTCTACTTTAGCGGTGTTCAAGACGGCACCAATGCCCGTGGTCACGCCACAGCCCAATAGACAGATTTTGTCCATGGGTGCTTCTTTGGACACCACCGCTAGGGACACCTCCGGCAGCACCGTGTACTCGCTGAACGTGGACGTCCCCATGTAGTGGTGCAACATCTTACCGTCTAGGGAGAAACGCGACGTGCCATCAGGCATGACGCCTTTGCCTTGAGTCGCCCGTACACTGCCGCACAGGTTGGTTTTACCTGACAGGCAGAATTTGCACTTGCCGCACTCTGCAGTGTAAAGAGGAATGACATGATCGCCTGGCTTGACGCTGGTGACGCCTTCCCCCACCTCTTGAACGACGCCCGCACCCTCGTGCCCGAGCACTGCCGGGAAGTTGCCCTCTGGGTCGGCGCCAGAGAGCGTGTAAGCGTCGGTATGGCACACGCTTGTAGCGGCCATTTTGACCAACACTTCTCCCGCCTTCGGGCCTTCTACATCGATCTCTACCAGCTCAAGAGGCTTACCCGCTTCGAGTGCAACTGCCGCGCGTGATTTCATGGTGACTCCTTGGGGTTCACGGTCATCGAACGCGTCGTGACGCGTTCGCGAAAACAGACAGAAAGTGTAGGTCAGCTAGGCGACCGGGATAAAGCGGGATACACTCATAAGATTATTGTCACCGAGCAACAATCCACTCGATTAAGGGCTCGCCATGCAGCGCTGGGATCGTATCGAAGCCTTCGTCGAGGTGGTCAGGCTGGGCACCTTTTCCGCCGCCGCTCGACACCTCAAAGTCTCTACTTCACATATCAGCCGTTTGGTCAGCCAGTTAGAGAACCAGCTAGGCGTGCAGCTACTCTACCGCACCACGCGGCAGATTCGGCTGACCGATGCGGGGGCGCTTTACGTGGAGCACTGCCGTCATCTCTTCGACGGACTGCGCGACGCCGAGCAAGCCATCAGCGAACTTCAAGCCAGCCCGCAAGGTCTGTTGAAGCTCACCTCGGCCACCACCTTTGGCGAGCGCTATATCGCGCCGCTGGTCAACGACTTCCAGCGCCTGCATCCCCAGTTGGAAGTCCACATGCACTTTACCAATCGCCCGGTCGAGCTGATCGAGGAAGGCTTCGACATTGCCATCCGCATGGGCGTACTCAAAGACTCCAGCCTGATTGCCCGACGGCTGTGTGAACGCCAGGAGTACGTGGTGGGGTCGAGCGCCTACTTTCGTCAAGCGCCCAGGCCACACACCCTGTCGGAATTGAGCCAGCACCGCTGCCTGATCGGCTCGCGGCCCAACTGGCTCTTCGAAGTCAACGGCCAGCGCCGGGAGGTAAAGGTAGAGGGATGTTGGAGCGCTAATTCTGGACCGGCCCTGCTGGATGCAGCCCTCAAAGGGCTGGGGCTCGCCCAGCTGCCGGATTACTACGTGGCGCCTTATCTGGCCAGTGGAGAGTTAGTGTCGGTGCTGGAGCCGTTCCAACACCACGACACGGCGGTCTGGGCGGTGTACCCTCGCCACCGCCACTTATCGCCCAAGATTCGTCAGCTGGTCGATCATTTGGTCGACCATATCGACACTCTGTTACCCGCTCATTAGCACTCGATGGCGTTGACTGCGAGACCACCTTTCGAGGTCTCTTTGTACTTGTCCTGCATATCGCGACCGGTATCGCGCATGGTGCGGATCACTTTATCCAGCGAAACGAAGTGGTCTCCGTCGCCATGTAGCGCCATACGCGCGGCGTTGATTGCCTTCACCGAGGCGATCGCGTTGCGCTCGATACAGGGTACCTGGACTAGTCCTGCCACTGGGTCGCAGGTCAGCCCCAAGTTATGCTCCAAGCCGATTTCGGCAGCGTTCTCTACCTGCTTGGGCGTGCCGCCCAGCACCTCGGCAAGGCCCGCGGCGGCCATGGCGCAGGCGGAGCCCACCTCCCCCTGACAGCCTACTTCAGCGCCGGAAATGGACGCGTTCTTTTTACACAGGATGCCCATGGCCCCCGCCGCCAACAAGAAATCCACCACATCGGCATCGCAGGCGTCCGGCTCGAACTTCAGATAGTACGCCAGCACGGCGGGCACGATGCCCGCAGCGCCGTTGGTCGGCGCGGTCACCATTCGCTTACCGGCGGCATTCTCTTCGTTCACCGCTAGGGCAAACAGATTGACCCAATCCATGACCGAGAAACTGGTCACGATGAGACGCTGATGGTCGGGCGGTGAAAGCAGCTGCTGATGCAGCGAATGAGCGCGGCGGCGGACGTTCAAACCACCCGGCAGCCGCCCGGTGGCCTTCAAACCGTTATCGATACTCTGGCGCATGGCGTGCCAAATCGTTAACAGCGTTTGGCGAATCGACGCTTCGCTGCGCCACGCTTTCTCGTTTTCGAGCATCAGCTCGCTAATCCGCAGATCGTGCTGCTGGCACAATGCCAGCAGCTCATTGGCCGATTCGAACGGGTATGGCAGCGCCGTTTTATCCTCATCCAGCCCCCCCTGATCGGCACAGGCCTGGTCCACGTAGAACCCACCGCCGAGTGAATAATAGGTGTTCGTGCTAACCACCGTATCGTCATGGTAGGCCGTTAGCGTCATGGCGTTGGGGTGGAAGGGCAAGCAGGTGTCGTCCCATTCGATGTCCTGAGCGCGCTGAAATACCAGGGACTGGCCGTGGGGAAGCGTCAACGGCTTACCGTCATCCAAACCGGCCAATCGCCCGGCAATGATGTCCGGGTCGATCGCTTCGGGTGTCTCACCCATGAGCCCCATGATGACCGCACTATCGGTCCCGTGCCCAACGCCAGTGGCGGCCAGCGATCCATGCAGCCTTACCACCACTCGGGTGACGTCTGGTGCGGTCAGTGACATCACGAAATCCCGCGCGGCCCGCATGGGGCCCACGGTATGCGAGCTGGAGGGCCCAATCCCTATTCGAAACAGATCAAACACGCTAATGGCCATAATAGTGCCCGCCCCTCAACGGTCATGCTTAGTAGTGACGACGACTTGATACCATCGCCGCTTGGTATTTTCTTGGTTACTCTTACTTTGCAGCGTTATCGACTGTCCGTCGAGTCATGCATAGAAGGTTAGACGTGCGAGCACAGGAAAGTGACGATATAATGAACATTCATTTCTGAATGTTTACTCTCCTCGCCTCACCCCCAATAAGGATGTTGGTATGCCATCGTCACCCCCCTGGGCGATCAGTTTTCGCACCGCGCTACTTCGTGCCACTCTGTACACGCTCGCCATCGGCGGTATCGCCCAAGGCGGTTACCTGGAAGTGCTTTATTTGCCCGAGGTTCGCTACACCGAGCTTGGTTTTACCGAATTCACCCAAACCTTGGTATTGGCAAGCTGCTGCGCGCTACTGATCTATATTCGCCACGTATTGAAAGTATGGCCCACCGTCACGCTGCTGCTGCTGGCGTTTATCGGCGCATCGCTCGTGCGTGAGCAGGACTACTTTCTCGATCACTACGTGGCGGAAGACACCTGGAAATATCTCGTCGCGCTGATCGTGCTCCCAAGTCTTGGCTGGGTCATCTTTCACCGCCAGCGGTTTTTGGAAGAGTTTCGCCACTACAGCAACACCTTCTCGTTTGGTCTATTTGCGGCAGGCGTGCTGGTCACCTATATCTTTTCTCGCCTTTATGGACGCCAAGATTTTTGGCGAGCCGTGTTGCAAGAGCACTATATCCGTGACTTCAAAGACATTGCCGAAGAGGCCATCGAACTACTCGGCTACAGCTTGATTCTGTTTGCCACCATCGAGCTTCTCTTTCTCGCACGACGCATCTATCGCGCACGGCAAACGCCTTAACCAATCACTTATCCCCCCAGCCAAACACCGCTGACGCCCCGCATCAGCGGTGTTTCATTTTTTACATCTCGCTATACGTAAAGCCATTTGCGCCCTTGGCACCATCAACGTAGTGTCAGCCGATCTGTTTTCATAGGCATTTTTGCTAAACAATAACCTACCAACGATATAAACCTTATGACAAACCCACGAAATCGCGAAGAAAACCTGAACCGCGGAGCGTTCACACGCTTTCTCGATAGCGTCGAATGGCTGGGAAATCTATTACCGCACCCGGTCACACTGTTTGCCATTCTCTGTGTACTGGTCGTGCTGGCTAGCGGTATCGCTGCCGCCCTGGGCGTATCCGTCGCCGACCCGCGCCCCGCGAACGAGGGCGAGTGGATTGCGGTGAATTCACTGCTCAATGCGGAAGGGCTACGCCTTCTCGTCACCAATATGGTGACCAACTTCACCGGTTTTGCACCTTTGGGCACGGTGCTGGTGGCCATGTTAGGAGTCGGCGTTGCCGAACACTCCGGCCTATTATCGGCGAGTATGCGCGCGCTGGTGCTCAACCGCTCTCCGCGCATCGTGACTTACGCCGTAGTGTTTGCCGGAATCATGTCGAACATGGCCGCCGAGCTTGGCTATGTGGTGCTCATTCCGTTGGCCGCAATGATCTTCCATTCCTTGGGTCGCCACCCACTGGCCGGCTTGGCAGCGGCTTTCTGCGGCGTTTCCGGTGGCTATAGCGCCAACCTTTTGATCGGCACGGTCGACCCGCTGCTTTCCGGCATCACCCAAGAAGCCGCACGCCTGCTCGACCCTGCCTACGTCGTTGGCGCTGAGGCTAACTGGTTCTTCATGTTTGCCAGCACGTTCTTCGTCACCCTGATTGGCGGTTTGGTTACCGAACGCATCGTCGAACCCAAGCTTGGCAAATTCGATTCGGCCTATGCCGATAGCGACATCGACCAGCATCGTATGGATGGCCTGACCGCTACAGAGAAACGGGCACTCAAAGGTACGGGCTTAGCCGCCCTGGCGCTGGTAGCGTTAGTGGCCGTCATGGTGGTGCCGGAGAGTGGCATTCTGCGCAACCCAGAGACGGGCCTCGTGAGCGGTTCGCCGTTCCTACGCGGCATTGTGGTCATCGTTGCCATTGCGTTCACCGTACTGGGCTTTGTCTATGGCCGTTTGGCGGGCACCATGCAAAACGATCGCGATATCGTCGATGCCATGGCCAAAAGCATGAGCAGTCTCGGCCTCTATATCGTGCTGGTGTTCTTTGCCGCTCAGTTCGTGGCGCTGTTCAACTGGAGTAATTTTGGCACCGTTACCGCCGTGGCGGGCGCTGACCTGCTGGACTCCATTGGCTTGCGAGGCCCCGGTCTGTTTGCGCTGTTCATTCTCATGTGTGCCTTCGTCAACCTGTCGCTGGGTAGCGCCTCGGCGCAGTGGGCGGTCACTGCCCCTATCTTCGTCCCCATGCTGATGCTCATGGGTTACGCGCCCGAAGTCATTCAGGCGGCGTATAGGATCGGCGATTCCGTCACCAACCTGATTACGCCCATGATGAGCTACTTTGGCCTGATTCTCGCGGTGGCGACCCGTTATCGTAACGACATGGGCATCGGCACGCTGGTCGCTCTCATGCTGCCTTACACGCTGTTCATGCTGATCGGTTGGAGTGTGCTGTTCTTTATCTGGGTGTTTATTCTTGGCCTACCGGTTGGTCCAGGCTCTGCCACTTACTACACGCTCTAAGCTTTAAACGGCATAACATAAAAAGCCCGCCGTTCAGAGAACGGCGGGCTTTTCGGTCTTCGTGGCTACTCTATTTCACCACTCACTCTTCACTACTCGCGGCTTTACTCGTCTAGGAACGAACGAAGCGGTTCTGAGCGGCTGGGGTGGCGCAGCTTGCGCAGCGCTTTGGCCTCGATCTGACGAATCCGCTCGCGGGTGACGTCAAACTGTTTGCCCACCTCTTCCAGCGTGTGGTCGGTGTTCATGTCGATACCGAAACGCATACGCAGGACTTTCGCTTCGCGGGCAGTCAAACCACCCAGCACGTTGCGGGTCGCTTCGATCA
This sequence comes from Halomonas sp. MMH1-48, assembly GCF_022348105.1. Lineage (NCBI taxonomy): Bacteria > Pseudomonadati > Pseudomonadota > Gammaproteobacteria > Oceanospirillales > Halomonadaceae > Halomonas > Halomonas sp. MMH1-48. The sequence continues at coordinate 233,485 of NZ_JAKRFL010000003.1, read as the reverse complement.
AGCCTTCGCCGGTGGCCATATCGATCGGCAGCAGCATGGTGCCGTCCTCGATGAAATCCCCCAGATGCGAATCGTCGTCATCACCAATCGGCGTCTCCATGGAGATCGGCTCTTTGGCAATTTTAAGCACCTTACGCACCTTGTCTTCCGGCATTTCCAGACGCTCGCCTAGCTCTTCCGGCGTCGGCTCGCGCCCCATCTCTTGCAGCATTTGACGGGAGACGCGGTTGAGCTTGTTGATCGTCTCGATCATGTGGACCGGAATACGAATGGTCCGCGCCTGATCGGCAATCGAGCGAGTGATGGCCTGACGAATCCACCATGTCGCATAGGTCGAGAACTTGTAGCCACGACGGTATTCGAACTTGTCCACCGCCTTCATCAAGCCAATGTTGCCTTCCTGAATCAGATCGAGGAATTGCAGGCCGCGGTTGGTGTACTTCTTGGCAATCGAGATCACCAAGCGCAAGTTCGCCTCGACCATCTCTTTCTTGGCACGACGTGCTTTCGCTTCGCCAATCGACAGCTTGCGGTTGACCTCTTTCAGATCGGCTACCGAGAGCTGCACCATGTCCTCTTCGAAGGCAATCTTGCGCTGAGAACGGGCGATATCGGCACGCAGTGGCTCTAAGCGGTCAGCGTACTTGGGCTGCGCTTCTTGGAAGGCGTCCAGCCACGTCTGATCCGACTCGTGGCCCGGGAACGACTTGATGAACGTCTTGCGCGGCACCTTGGCTTTCTTGACGCACAGCTGCATGACCGCTTTTTCTTGGGCACGCACCTGCTCGACGCTGATCCGCACTTGGCCTACCAGTCGCTCGAAGTGCTTCGGCACCAGCTTGATCGGCGAGAACAGCTCGGCGAGGCGCTCCTGTTCGAATTTCAATTCGGAGCTACCACGACCGTGTTTGGCCAGCGCGGCTTCCACCGCCGCGTTCTGCTCACGAATCTGCTCGAAACGCGCTTTAGCCTCTTCTGGATCTGGACCGCCTTCGCTGGCGCTGGTGTCTTCTTCGTCATCGTCGGCGTCGCTATCGATATCGTCATCGTCGCTCAGCTCGGTATCGACGTCAGGTTCCGGCGTTTCTGCCTCGGCAACCCCGGGGATACCTTCGTCGGGGTCGATGAAGCCAGAGAAAAGATCGGATAAGCGCCCAGGCGCTTCTTCGTCCTGAGTGGCGTCGTAGGCTTCGAGGATCGACGCGACCGCGCCCGGCAGATACGCCAGTGCGGACATCACTTCCCGCGTGCCTTCTTCGATTCGCTTGGCGATTTCGATTTCGCCTTCGCGGGTCAAAAGCTCGACCGTTCCCATTTCACGCATGTACATGCGCACGGGGTCGGTGGTGCGACCTACGTCGCTTTCCACGGCGGCGAGCGCCGCAACGGCCTCTTCCGCAGCGGACTCGTCCGTGGAGTGATCCGACATCATCAAAGTGTCTTCATCAGGCGCTTCCTCAACGACACTGATACCCATGTCGTTGATCATGCCAATGATGTCTTCCACTTGATCCGGGTCGGCGATATCCTCGGGTAGATGGTCGTTGACCTCGGCATAGGTCAGGTAGCCCTGCTCCTTGCCGCGCGCGATCAACTCCTTCAGACGTGACTGCTGCTGCGCATTTCCAGCCATAGAAACCCTATCTCGACGAAGAAGAATGAAACACCTGGGGCGCTGAATCGATTAAACTCAACAAGCCGAACAGTATAGCGTAAATAGCGGGATTTTTTCCAGCGAAACGTATTTGCGCGGTCATTCAGGTGTGTTAGGTTGTTCGGTTAGGCCAGCGCCTGGCGACTAGCCCTGTATATGGTGTTGAAGCGTCGTAATTCAACCCCTCGCTATGTATTGCTCTTGACTGGTCTGTCTCCTGAGCGCTGAACCAGCTCCATCATCAGACTTGCCAATCGCTGACGCTGCTCCTTATTCAGTCTCTGTCCAGAGCGCTCCAGCGCCAGCAGCGCATCGTACTCTTCCTGAGGCGAGCGCTTGCGCTGCTTTTCTAGCAAATGCTCGACCAAACCATTGAGCTCCGCCTCCCGGGTGCTTTTCGGAATCAGCAGCTCACGCTGGGCGAGCTCGGCCAACACCTGACCCTCATGGCTACCCTGAAAATGCGCCAGCACCACCTGCGGACTCCGGTAGCGCCCGGCGCGCAGCAGCGCGATCAGGTCGCGACACAGCGGTGCCTCTTCACTGTTGTCGGGTAGCCACTCCAACGTCTCGGGCAGCACCGTCACCAAGCGTGGTTCGTGAAGCAGTAGCTGTACGATCCGAGCCACCGTCGATAGCGCCTGCAGCTTCGCTCCCTGACGGCGGCGGGCAGCAGGGCGTGAAGCCTCGTCCGCCACCACCGGCTCGAGCGCCGCGTCATCCACCGGCTCCCACTGCGGCGATGCGCTGGCGGAAGCGGTGCGCTTATCCAGCAGCGCCTGAAGCTGCGACTGGGCCAGCCCGCTGCGTTTGGCCAGTGACTCGAGCAGTAGCGATTTCAGCATACCGTCAGGCACCTTGTTCAGCGCCTCCAGCACTTGACTCGCAAATCGCTCGCGCCCTTCCACCGTATTCAAATCGCGCCCCTGGGCGGCCTGCTCGAAGAGAAACTCCGAGAGCGGCATCGCACAGGTGACACGATCTTCGAACGCCTCACTGCCCTCTCGACGCACCAGCGAATCCGGGTCGTCACCCTCCGGCAAAAACAGAAACCTTGCCTCGCGCCCATCGATCATCTGCGGGAGAGCGGTTTCCAGCGCGCGACTTGCCGCCTGGCGGCCCGCCCGGTCACCGTCGAAGCAGAACACTACTCGGCTCACCAAACGAAACAGGCGGCTCAAGTGATCTTCCGTGGTCGCCGTGCCCAACGTAGCGACGGCGTTATGAATGCCGAACTGAGCCAGCGCCACCACGTCCATATAGCCTTCGACCATCACCAACTGCTCGAGTTTGCTAGACGCTTGACGCGCCTCGTACAAACCGTATAGCTCGCGCCCTTTATGAAAGACAGGCGTTTCTGGTGAATTGAGATATTTGGGCTGTTCATCCCCCATGACCCGGCCGCCAAAGCCTAGGGTACGACCACGCAAGTCGCGGATGGGAAACATCACTCGGTCGCGAAAACGGTCGTAGGTGCGCCCAGTGTCTTCGCGGTGGATCAGCAGTCCGTACTCGACCTGTACCGGCTCGCCGATCCCTTTTGCCGACAGATGCTGCTTGAGCGCCTCCCAGCCACCCGGCGCATAACCAATACCGTAGGTGTCGATGACCTCTGGCGACAGTCCGCGGCCCTGCAGGTAGCGCTGAGCACTTTGACCCTCCTGCATTTTCAGCCGCTCGCGGTAGAAGCTGGCGGCCACTTCCAGCAGGTTGACGCCCTCTTTACGCTTTTTCTCGCGCTGCTGAGCACGCGGGTCATCCGCCCCCTCACGGGGCACGTCGAGCCCTAAACGCCCGGCCAACTGCTCTACCGCTTCGGGGAACGGCAGCTTGTCGTACTCCATCAAAAAGCGCAGCGCGTTGCCATGAGCGCCACAACCAAAGCAGTGGTAAAACTGCTTGTCGGCACTCACCGTGAACGACGGTGTTTTTTCCTGATGGAAAGGGCACAAACCGGAGAAGTTACGACCCGCTTTCTTAAGCTGCACGCGCTCGCCGACAACCTCCACCACGTCAACGCGGCCGAGCAGGTCGTCAATGAAACGCTGTGGAATTTGGCCTGCCATGAACTGCGGGCATCCTCGCGCGAAGCGCTAATGGGCGGGTCTAACGTCATCAGACAACGCGCCTGATCACCTTAAACCGCGCAAAACACACATCACTGAACGAAAAACAAACGGCCACCTAGTGGCGGCCGCTTGGCATCCCTCTTGGGATAACCGGTCAATTGCGCTGGCTATCCCCAGGTACGGATCAATAGAGCCGTTCGAAACGCTTACGCTCACGCTGCAACTTCTTAGCGTGACGTTTTACGGCAGCGGCCGCTTTGCGTTTACGCTCAGCAGTCGGCTTCTCGTAGTGCTCGCGACGACGTACTTCAGACAGAACGCCAGCTTTTTCGCAAGAACGCTTGAAGCGACGCAGGGCGACGTCAAACGGCTCGTTATCACGTACTTTTACAGAAGGCATTAAGCACTCACCTACCTTAAGGAGTCTTGAGTTCGGATAGTACGCACACCGAACACAACGGTGTACGACCCAGTTTTACAGCGCACAGTAGTCTAGTCGCGGTTGGCGATCTTTGCAAATGCTTACGCCCCTCTACTGCCATAATGCTAGACTAGCCGGTTTGTAACCTCTGCCTTACCACCTACACGAGTTCTTTTGCCATGCGCGTACTGGGCATTGAAACGTCTTGCGACGAAACCGGCGTCGCCATTTACGATACCGCGTTCACCGGCGGGCGCGGCCTGTTGGCCGATGCGCTGTATAGCCAAATCGCCATGCATGCGGAGTACGGCGGCGTCGTGCCGGAGCTGGCCTCCCGAGATCACACCCGCAAGCTGTTGCCGTTGATCGAGCAAGTATTGAAAGACGCCCAGCTCACCCGCCAAGACCTGGACGGTATCGCTTACACCGCCGGACCGGGCCTCGTCGGCGCTCTGATGGTTGGCGCCAGCACTGCCCACGGCATGGCCAAAGCGCTGAACATACCGGTGCTGGGCGTTCACCACATGGAGGGCCACCTGCTCGCCCCGATGCTGGAAGATGACGCCCCCGATTTCCCGTTCGTGGCCCTTCTGGTCTCGGGCGGCCACACTCAGCTAGTCGAAGTACAGGGGTTAGGGCACTACCAACTGCTGGGGGAGTCGGTGGATGACGCCGCCGGGGAGGCTTTCGACAAGGCCGCCAAAATGCTCGGCCTTGCTTATCCAGGCGGACCGCTGGTCGCAAAGCTTGCCGAACAGGGCGACCCGACGCGCTTTCGTTTTCCGCGCCCAATGACTGATCGTCCGGGGCTGGACTTCAGTTTCTCAGGCCTTAAAACCCACACCCTAACGGCCATTCGACAGCTAGAAGCGGCAGACGAACTGGATGATCAGGCGAAGGCCGACGTTGCGCGAGCCTTCGAAGAAGCCGTCGTCGATACACTGGTGATCAAATGCCGCCGCGCCCTTGACCAAACCGGCCTAAAACGCATCGTGATGGCAGGCGGCGTCAGCGCCAATACTCGCCTGCGTGAACGGCTAGCGCTGGAGACCCAAAAGCGCCAAGCCCGTGCTTATTACCCTCGCGGGCGCTTTTGTACCGACAACGGCGCCATGATTGCCTATGTCGGTGCGCAGCGCTTGGCAGCCGGCGAGCGGGATGACAACGGCGTGATGCAGGCGACCCCTCGCTGGCCGCTCGATACGCTTACCGCACCACGGTAGCTCTCGCGCCTATCCGCGTAGGGGCGGCTCTTCCCTGCGGCGCAAACGGCGAATATTGAGGCCATGGCGGGCCAATACGAGCAGGCTAAAGCCCCCTACGACGCTGACGTAGCCGGGGGCTAGCCAGAGACACAGCAGCGGTGCCAACAGCGCGCTAACGAGCGATGCAGCCGCCGCCGTGCGCAAACGCCACGCGAGTAGCGCCCAGCAAAGCGCCGTGAGCAGCGCCACGCTGGGTACCAGCACCAACAGCACGCCAAACGCGCTGGAGACCGACTTTCCGCCGCGAAAGCCGTGCCAGATCGGATAGCTATGACCCAGCAACACGGCCAGCCCCACAATACCCTGCAACCATACCGGCAGCGCCAGCAGCTTGGCAGCCAGCACTGCAGGCACCCCTTTTAACGCATCGAGCAGCAGCGTGGCCGCTGCGAGCCTTGGACCATATAGGCGGAGCACGTTCGAAAATCCTGGGTTGTAAGAGCCGCAAAACCGTGGATCCGTCACACCGGCCCACCGACATACGCTCACCGCCGCCAGCCAACTACCGCTCAAATAACCGATTACGATCCATATCATGGACTGCCTACCCTGGCATGGGCGGCCGACGCCGCTGCCTTACTGTCGTTTCAGGTCATCCTCAAGTACAATCGCCCGCTTGTTGACCCTGGGGGAAGGCCTGTGGACCGCATTTTGATCGAAGCACTCACCGTCGACACCGTCATCGGTGTGTACGACTGGGAACGCACGATAACGCAATCGCTGAGCCTGGATCTATCGCTGGCAACGGATATTCGGCCAGCGGCCGCCACGGACGAGCTACGCCTAACGCTGGATTATGCCGCTATCTGCCAGCGAATCCAGCAGTTTGCCGACGAGCATCAATTCGCCTTGGTGGAAACGTTCGCAGAGCGCCTTGCTGCCTGCTTGCAGCACGAATTTCCGATCAGTTGGCTTCGCATGACCGTCCGCAAACCCGGTGCCGTTCCTCAAGCGGCCAGCGTCGGCCTGGAAATCACGCGCGGCACGCTGCCGGAGGCCACGCAGGACACATCGTCATGAATCTGGTCACACTCAGCTTGGGCAGCAACATCGATCCTGACACCCATATCCGACTTTGCCTAGACGCCCTGGAAGATACCTTTGGCCCGCTGCAGATATCACGCATTTTCGAAAGTGAGCCGGTCGGCTTCAACGATAGCCGCAACTTCTACAACTTGGTGGTCGCTTTCTATAGCGACTGGTCGGTGAGCGAGCTTCAAGCATGGTCCAAAGAGCTCGAAATCGCCCACGGCCGAACGCCGGACATGATGAAATGCAGCCCCCGCGCGCTGGACATCGACCTACTGACCGTCGGCGATGCCTGCGGGGTCATCGATGACGTCGCGCTGCCGCGTGGCGAAATCACCCGTAACGCCTTCGTGCTTCAACCCCTGGCGGAGCTTTTGCCCAACACGCGCCACCCCGCCTGCCAAACCCCCTATGCCACACTCTGGAAGCGCTTTACCTTAGGCGACCAACGCCTATGGCCGATCGATTTTCACTGGCGAGGCCGCTGGATTTCCCAAGCCGACCCGCAGTTCCGGGTGGCCATAGCGCGCTAGCGCGACGCCCCCTCGTCTAACGCGCCTGCCACCGCTTTTTGGCGATGCTGGCGCAGCGCGTCTCCTAGGGCGGCGCCACGATACCCCTCACCGAGCAATGCCTGGGGGCTCACTGCCTGAGCGGCTTGCCACGCCTTCTTAAGCCGGGGTTGGCGCGCCGGTGCCAAACGGCTGACAAGTTGTAACTGCGCAATGACTTGAGCGGGTTTGCGCCAGCCATCCAAGCGCTCCAACCAGTGCAGCACTCGCTCATCGTCGAGCGGTTCATCGAGCAGCGCTTTCGTCAGCGCGGTATGGCGGGCCAACTGCGCCACCGCGTTGGGCAGCCGCAGCCTGCTCGCTAACGCGTCGCGCTGCTCATCACTAAGCACCGACACCAATAGCGCATAGCGCCAGTGGGCCAGCGCGGGTGACGAGGTCTCAGGCGCGCTGGCTAGCGCATCGAGGGCAGCAGCCAACGTTTCGTCATCGGCAAGTTCCGGCCACCAAGTGGCCAGCGCTTGGCACTCGTGTAGCGTCGTGAAATAGCGCTCTGGATTGGGTTCGCCAAGCGCTTTTTCGGTCTCGACCCACACCCGCTCTGCGGCGAGATGGCCAAGTTCGCCGCTTTCACTGACATGACGCATCAACGCCTGGGTATCTGGGGCGATGGCAAAGCCCAGATGCGCATAGCGAGCTAAAAAGCGCGCGGTACGTAGCACCCGCAGCGGATCTTCGCTGAAGGCAGGCGATACGTGGCGCAACAGGCGTTGCTGGATATCCTGCCGACCGTGAAACGGGTCGGTCAGCGCTCCGTTAGCCCCTTGAGCGATGGCATTGATCGTCAGGTCACGCCGTGACAGATCTTCCTCCAGCGTCACGTCCGGGCTGGCATACACCTCGAAGCCCCCGTAGCCATGACCGGATTTGCGCTCGGTGCGCGCCAGCGCATACTCCTCTGACGTATGGGGATGCAAAAAAACCGGAAAGTCGCGACCCACAGGCTTGAAGCCCCGCCGACGCATGTCGTCCGGCGTCGCCCCTACTACGACCCAGTCGTGATCGACCACCGGCCAGCCCAGCAGCGCATCCCGCACTGCTCCACCTACCCGGTACACCTCTAACCCTTGGGTAAGAGCATCCTGTTGAAACACTTAACGGCCTCCTTGCTGGCTAATCACGCAGGTGCGCTCGCCGGTCTCCAGATTCATAGCGGTCAACGCGCCGCCCCATACACAGCCGGTGTCCAGCCCCTCGACGTTGATCTTGGCGTGGGGCGTGCGCCCCTCCAACGCGGCCCAGTGGCCAAACATTAGGCGTATATCATCCTGACGTGGAAACTGGAACCAGGGAGCGAATCCATCAGGGGCGCTATCGAGCCCCTCTTTGGCCGCAAAATCGAGACGCTCCTGGGTGTCGATGAAGCGCATCCGGGTCAACACGTTGACGATACAGCGCAGACGATCCATGCCTTCCAGGTCGTCCCGAAAACGATCCGGCTGATTGCCAAAAAGCTGGGACAGAAACTCGCCCGAACGCTCGCTCTGAAGTGCCGACTGCACTTCACCGCTAAGCGCTAGCGCCTGCTCGGCACTCCAACTTGGCAGTAGGCCCGCGTGCGCCATGAGCGTACTCTCCTCGCGCACGACCAGGGGCTGGTTCTGCAGCCAATCCAGCAGCGACTCACGCTGGGGAGATGCCAGAATATCGTCCAAGGTATCGTTCTTTTTCAACTTGCCGCCCCCACGAGCCACCACCAGCAAATGAAAATCGTGGTTGCCCAGCACGCAGCGCACGGCCCCCCCCAACGCCTTGGCCTCCATCAGGCAAGCGAGCGAACCAGGGCCGCGATTAATCAGATCCCCTACCAGCCAAAGCCTATCCTGGGCCGGGTTGAAGCGTAGTTTTTCCAACAGGCTGACAAATTCGGCATGGCAACCATGGAGATCGCCAATGGCGTACGTACTCATAGGCTAAGGCCTTGTGATGAATGGAATGAAAATGATGGACAACACGCCTAACGACTCAAGGGAACGCCTCGGCGTTATCTCCCTCCGTCAGCACAAAAATTCTGGAGCAATCGGCAAAGTTACATCACTATGTACTCAGACAGCTCGCGACTCTCTGTTAAGGATAACGGTACGCTAATGAGCCCTTACTTTCCGCGTCACTCCCCGATCGATCTTGCCCGCCGAGACGTTTTAAAATGCCTGCTTGTTTCGACAGGCACCGTGCTCACCCTAAGCCGGTGGCCGATAGCGGCTGCACAATCCGTCTCTCCACCGGCGCCGGCACTGGTGAACGGTTGGCTGCTAAGCGCTGAAGACCGCTAATGTATCTCGCCTTTGACACCCTCGCGACCCAAGCAATCGACTACGACATCTGCATCATCGGTGCCGGTGCAGCCGGAATCGCCATGGCCGTGACGCTGGCTGAGCAAGGGCATCGTACGTTGCTGTGCGAAGGTGGAGAGGCCTCTTACAGCGAGCGCTCCCAAGCCATTTACCGAGGCGAGGTCGTCGGCGACCCCTACATTCCCCTGGATGACGCACGCCTACGCTATTTAGGTGGCTCTACCAATCACTGGGGCGGGGTATGTAGGCCTTTGGACGCCCACGATTTTACTGCAAAGACGGCCGCTCCTGATACGGCTTGGCCAATTACTCAAGAGGCGCTCGCGCCCTATTACACCCACGCCGCCAAGCTGCTAAACTTAACGCAACCCCATGCTGATTACCCGGTGCCCGGCTCAGGATTTGAGCGTATTTACTTTTCTTTGGGCAACCCTGTGCGGCTGAAAGATAAATATGCCGCCACACTCAATGCGTCTGCCCATGTTGAGTACTGTCTGACGGCCAATTTGGTGGCGCTTGAACGTCACGCTGGCCGAGTCGAGCGCGCCACCTTGCGTAACTTTCAGGGGGATGAGTGCCAGGTTCGTGCACGATACTTCGTACTCGCCTGCGGCGGCATCGAAAACTCGCGACTGCTGCTGTGGTTAAACCAGCAATCCAATGGTCAGCTTATCCGCGACGCATCGACATTGGGTCGCTATTGGATGGAGCATCCGCATGCTTCCGTGGGCCAAGCACTGCTGTTTGAACCGCAGGCGCTGGGGCTGGATCAAGAGTACAACGTCTTTTTATCCCCCACTCCCGATATGCTTTCCAAGCGCCAGTTGCTCAACTGCGGCCTGCGCTTACACCGCATGAACAGGGAGGCCACTCAGCAGTTGATCGATACGCTGTCACAAGACGCGCCAGCACTTGGAGAACAGCTCTCCACGTGGCAAGCCCAAGGTCGCGTCATGCATGGCGTGATTCTACGCGCCGCCTGGGAGCAGGAGCCGCGTTTCGACAATCGAGTGGCGCTGGATACGGAGGTCGATGAGTTCGGTATCCCACGCAGTCGGCTTATTTGGCAGCAGTCAGCGCTAGACCGCCACACCATTCGCGACAGTATGCTGCTACTTGGAGAACACCTGCTCAACCAGAATATCGGGCGCTTAAAGCTCGCTGATTGGTTAGCTGCCCAGCCTGTCGTAATGCCCAGCGAAGGCGAGCTGGCGGGGCGCCACCATATGGGCGGTACTCGGATGAGCCATCGCGCCTAACAGGGGATCGTCAATAGTGACTGTCGCCTGTTCGACCAAGAAAACATGTACTTAGCGGGGTCAAGCGTGTTTCCAAGCGTCGGCCACGCCAACCCTACGCTGACGATCGTTCAACTGGCGTTGCGCCTTTGTGACCATTTAGATCGTCAACTCAGGCGACCGTCCCACGCCTGATCAGCGTCAATGTAGCTGCCGTGGAACGGCGAGCCGAAACGGTGCAATGGGCACGTCGAAGGCTCGTTGGGTATAGGTATTGAGCAGCGTATAAGCCCCCTCCATCACCCCCACCGGCGTTTGTAAGATCGCTCGACTGGTGTAGCGAAAACGCTGACCAGGGCCAATCAGCGGCTGCTGGCCCACCACGCCTTTGCCGCGTACCTCTTGGCTATCGCCGCTGCCCTGGGTGATCTTCCAGTAACGCGCCATTAGCTGCACGCTATGTGGGCTTTGATTGTGGACCGTTACGGTGTAACTAAACACGTAGCGGGATTCACTGTCGCTCGACTCGGCATCACGAAACTCGGGCGTAACGCTGACCTCGATCTCCAAACCACTCACCCCTCGTCGCCTCCCTGGCGGTCGTTGTCTGCGCTGGCCGACTCGTTGGCCGCGACCTGATTGGCGATGGTGACGTACTCCGCCACCGTCAGGGTTTGCGGGCGTCGCGCCGGGTCGATGCCCAACGCTTCCAACGTCTCGGCGCTGACCCGCCCTTTCAGGTTATTGCGCAGCGTTTTACGCCGCTGCCCAAAGGCCAGCTTGACCAGTTCGAACAGCAGGGCCGGATCGTCGGCGATGTGGGGCAGGTGCTCAAAGGGAGTGAGACGCACGATCGCGGAGTCCACCTTCGGGCGCGGCACGAAGGCCTCCGGAGGCACGATGAACAGCTGATCGACCTGACAGTAGTACTGCGCCATCACCGACAGGCGACCCCAGTCGGTGCTGCCCGGCTCGGCGGCCAAGCGCTCCACCACCTCTTTCTGCAGCATGAAGTGCATATCGGCGATGGCGCTACCCATACTCAGCAAATGCACGATCAAAGGCGTGGAAATGTTGTAAGGCAGGTTACCCACTACCCTCAGCGCCGGGCCCTCGCCCTTGAGCTCGGCAAAATCGAACTTCAGCGCGTCGCCTTCATGAATCACGAATTCAGGGTAGTTAAAAAACTGTACTCGCAAGCCTGGAACCAGATCGCGGTCCAGCTCGATCACCTCCAGCTTTCCCGCCGCTTCCAGCAGCGGCGCCGTCAGTGCACCTTGCCCGGGGCCAATTTCGACGAGTCGGTCGCCTTCGCGTGGCCCAATGGCGCGGACGATACGCGAAATGATGCCGAGGTCACGCAGAAAGTTCTGACCGAAGCGTTTACGAGCACGGTGCTGCTGAGGCACTTGAGACATCTAACAGTGTTCCTTGGAGGGTTGATTCATGAAGCGGCCAGGGAGCTGGCACGCTGAGCGGCAAGCCGCTGCGCGAGGGCAAGCGCGACGCCCAGGCTATTGGGGTCGGCAGTACCGTGGCCCGCCAAATCCAGCGCGGTGCCGTGGTCCACCGAGGTACGCACCAGCGGCAGCCCCAGGGTAATGTTCGCGGCCTGACCAAAGCCGGCGTATTTTAGCACTGCCAAGCCCTGGTCGTGATACATCGCGAGAACGGCATCGATCCCGGCCAAATGACGCGGCGTGAATAGCGTATCGGCGGGCAGCGGCCCTTGGATATCCAACCCGTCGGCACGCAGCGCGTCGAGGGCCGGAATGATCGTGTCCAGCTCTTCGCGCCCCAAATGCCCTTCCTCCCCGGCATGGGGGTTGAGGCCGCACACCGCAATGCGCGGATTCGAGATGCCGAATTGGCGCTTCAAGTCAGCGGCCAGCAGGCGAGTAATCTGGGTGACCCGCTCGAATGTGATGGCATCGGCCACGTCACGCAGCGGCAGGTGAGTCGTCACCAGCGCCACGCGCAAATCGCCGCTGCCTTGCCAAAGCGGGTTCTTGGCATGCAGCGCGGCATCGGTCGCCAACAGCATCACCACCTCATCGACGCCACAGGCGTCGCGCAACCACTCGGTATGGCCGGTGAAATGGGGAAAACCCCCTTCGATGATGACCCCTTTATGCAGCGGCGCGGTGACCATAGCCGCAGCCTGCCCTGCTTGGCAGGCGTCTACGGCGATTTGCAGTGTCTCCAACACGTAGCGGGCATTGGCGGGATCGAGCACCCCAGGCGTGGCAGGCGCTCGCAGTGTGGCGGGCCACACCACCAAACGCCCTGGAGAGGATATATCCAAGCCACCCGGCGTGGCCTCGACGACCTCTACGGCCAGCCCGAGCAGCGCGGCGCGCTGGCGCAGAATCTGCGGGTCACCCACCGCCACCGTGTTGGCTAATTGCCCACGAGCGGCCAGCATCAGCGCAAGCTCTGGCCCGATGCCCGCGGGCTCACCGGTGGTCAACAGCAGCGGCCGCGTCATTAGAGACGAATATCCACGAAGGCCTGTTCACGGATTTCACGCTGCCAGGTTTGCAGCTCTTCGTTGGCACGACGCTGGAAAATCGCTTGGCGCACCTGCTCACGACGGCTCTCTTCGGTCACGTCCTGACGGCGACGCTCCAGCACTTCGATGACGTGATAGCCGAACTGCGAGCGCACAGGCTCGGAGAGCTGGTTCGGGCTGAGAGACGTCATGGCTTCTTCAAACGCAGGGACCGTTTGTCCAGGGCGTACCCAGCCCAGGTCGCCGCCGTTCATGGCGCTACCACGATCGTCGCTGTACTCACGGGCCACCGACGCGAACTCTGCGCCCTGCTGTAAACGCTGGCGAGCCTCTTCTGCGCGGGCACGGGCTTGGTTCTCGTTACGCGTAGGCGTCAGTTCCACCAGGATATGGCGGGCACGGGTTTCTTCGATAAAGGCTTGGCCCTGCTGCTGGCTCGGCTGCTGGCTCAAGAAACGCTCCACATCGCGATCGGAGACCGTGACACGCTGACTGATCTGGCGCTGCTGTACTTGGCGCATCAACATTTCACGACGTACGTCTTCGCGCACGTCGGCCAGGGTAATGCCGTCGGCTTCTACCGCATCGGCAAACTGGTCCAGCGTCATGCCGTTGGATTCGGCAATGCTGCGCAGCTGGCGGTTGAGTTCGGTGTCATCCACGCTCAGATTGGCTCGGCGGGCCATTTGCAGCTGGATTTCATCCATGACCATACGCTCCAACACTTGCTGGGCCAGCTGGTTACGCGGCGGCAAATTGCCGCCCTGAGCCGCTGCTTGCTGCTCCACCTGGGCAATGCGGTCATCCAACTCGCTGCGCATGATGACGCCATCATTGACGACTGCGACGACGCTATCCAACTGCTGACGCTGGGCCGACTCGAAGTTTTGCGCATGAACGGTCAGCGGAACCAGCGCCGCACCCGTGCCCAGGCAGAGCACCATCAGGCTGCCTGCGGACAGCTGGGTGGCTCGTTTCTTCAGCGCGCAGCTCAGCAAGGTCTTTCTGATCATCATAAAAAGTCTCTTTCAGTCGCTATTTTAAAGTGGTCGTTCATAAGGGCGTGGGACGGTAGCCAGGAATCGCCTGTTCAAAGTAGCCGTCGGCCTCTTGGCCCACGCCACCTAGACCACGAAACACGAAGCGCAAAAATAGCCCGCGGTCGTTGAAGTCATCGCCAACCCGCGCCGTATCGTTGTCGTCGATCCATTCACGCCATACCAGCTGTACGCCGTAGCAGCAGTCGTTCCACTGCAGGCCCGCGAGCTGTTCCAAGGGACGGTTGTTGGTTTGATCGTGCAGGTAGCGGCCAATCAAATCAATCCTTGGGCTCGCTTTCCACGCCAGCGAAAGATCCCACTCTTCACGGCTGTAGTCGCGGAAACCATCGTCCCCCGGCACCACGCTCGGATCGAACCCTTCGATCTCCCAACGGTAGCCAAGGTTCACTACGTGCCCCTCCGGATGGCGATAGCGAACGTCCACGCTGGATCGCTCGGTCTGTTCACGCTCATCATCGTAAAGCCACTCGTAACCGGTACTCCAGCGATCCGATATTTGCCAATCCAGGCGAGTGACCAGCGGAGAGCGGTCACGGGTGGCCTGATAGCGGCTTTCCGGATTCACGGAAGGGTCTTCGCTGGGGCGCGGCGGCAGCGTGTCCGGGTCGCCTTCGCTATCGATGCGCCGCTCGGAGAAATAGTAACTTTGACCGACGCCGAAGGTGAGCCGGTCCCGACCAGCGCTATCTTCGATCAAGCGTGACTGTACGCCGAGCGAGACGCGGTTGAGGTCGCCCACGCGGTCAGCTCCAGAGAAGCGGTGCGGCGACCAGAGCTGATCCCAGGAGAACGCCCGCTCACGACTATCGAAATCGGGTAGTTGGGTCTGGTCGGTGCGCGGCACATAGGCATAGTTCACCCGGGGTTCGAGGGTTTGGCGATAATCGCGCCCGCCGAGCTCCAGTTCACGTTCGAAGACCAAGCCGCTATCGATGGAGGTGATCGCCACGCTGCGCGAAGGCGAGGTGGCGCGATCGGTCACCCGATCGCCATAATCCAATTCGTACGCGGTGTGCCAAAGCTCGGTGCGCGGCTCGATATAGCCCCAAGGCTGCTCGTAGCGCCAGCCCACGGCGGGCGTCAGGTGCAGGCGCGAACCGATGGCCGCTTCGCGTTCAGGAACTCGCCGCTCATCCACGTCGCGCCAGAAGTAGGTCGCGTTCGAGCGCCACTGCGTATACAGGCCGTTGTCTAGCTGCCAGTTGGCGTTGGCGGTCAAACTCGGCAGGCGGTAGAACGGACGATCGGTATCGCTGAGCGGGTCTTCCAGGCGCTGAAAGCCCTGGGCCCTTGCGTCGAGCTGCCAGCGCTCACCGCGATAATCGACCTGGGCCAGACGCTCCATACTGACGCGGTCGCTGTTGCCGAACTCGCCGCCAAAGTCGTCGAAATAGCGGCCATCGCTGGCCGCGCCGTAGCGCAGTCGATAGTCGCTGCGCGGCGTGAGCCGTCCTGCATGCTGAGCATCAATGTACCAGCGGTCGTCGCCTTCGAAGCGGTTATCGCCGTTATTGGTGCCGCCGTCGCTATCGAGATAGCCGCCCTCCACCAAGCCCTGGCTACCCTCGAGCAGGTAGCGATACTCTCCGTTGAGCAGCAGACCACGGTCCGACATCCAGCGCGGGGTAATGGTGGCATCCTGGTTCGGTGCAATGTTCCAGTAGAAAGGCTGCGTATAATCGAAGCCATCGCTTGAGAAGCTCACTGACGGCGAGAGCAGCCCGGTATGGCGGCGGTCATCGATGGGGAAACGCAGCCACGGCCAGTAAAATATCGGGACGTCTTTGACTTCCAGCCGCGCGTGACGGGCGGTACCAAACCCCGAGGCTTGATCGAGACGAATATCGCTACCCACCAGTTGCCAGCTATTGGCACCGGGGTCACAGGTAGTAAACGTAGCCTCCTGAAGGCGGTACTGATTTTCGCCAGTCTGCTCTAGCTGTCGGGCTTGCCCACGCAGATGCTGTTCGTAAAGCACGTAGTGGCTGTTACGCAGCGAGGCGCGATCTTCGTTCAGCATCAGCGTGGCTTGTTCACCGCGCACGAGGGCCTGTCCATCACGAATGGCCAGGCTCCCCTCGGCATCCACCCGCTGGCGATCCGCCGGAAGAAAGACGCGCTCGGCCTCCAGCTCGGTATTACCTCGGCGCAGCACCACATCGCCCCGCAGCAAGGCTTCGCCATCGGCGGCGTAGTCCACTTCGTCGGTTTCCACCGAAAGCGTTTCTGGGTTCTGTTCCGCTGGCAAGCGGTAGCCGGGCATCACATAGCGCCCCCGGCATAGCTGTTGCGACGCTTCGTCTTGGCGCCAGGCCTGCCAGTCCAGCGCCTCTGCGGGCAGGGTTGGGTCCTGTGCCACCGCTGAAAACGAGGCGCCAGCGAGCAAACTGCCCAGCAGCGTATGCGCAACCGGTACGGTGCGCGAGATTCGCTTGCCCATGTTCGTTATCCTTGGCATCCAGAATCGGTATTATACAGCCCGCATGATGCCCGACCAGCAAGGAGCTTGCATGTCCTCTTCTCGGATCGACGCCCTCACTCAGTGGGCGGCGCAACACCACGGCCTCGACCGTGCCACTCTTCGCCTCTCTGCTGCGGGCGGTGACGCCAGTTTTAGGCGCTATTTTCGGCTAACGCTACCGGATGGCAACACGCAAATCATCATGGATGCGCCACCTGCCCAGGAGGACTCCGCGCCGTTTGTGACCATCGGCC
Source organism: Halomonas sp. MMH1-48 (assembly GCF_022348105.1). Taxonomy (NCBI): domain Bacteria; kingdom Pseudomonadati; phylum Pseudomonadota; class Gammaproteobacteria; order Oceanospirillales; family Halomonadaceae; genus Halomonas; species Halomonas sp. MMH1-48. The sequence goes on along the minus strand of NZ_JAKRFL010000003.1, from coordinate 216,655 downwards.
AGCGCTGGCACGCCGCCGGGCTACCGGTTCCCGCCATTCACGCCAGCGACTTGGAGGCCGGCTTTTTGCTGCTCGACGATCTGGGCGATACGCCGCTGCAGGCTACCTTTACCGACCCGGCACGCACGAAAGAGAACCACTTGGCGGCGCTGTCACTGATTGCCGAGTTGCAAAACCGCGCCAATCCGGCCGCTCTTCCCGCCTACGATGCCGCCCTGCTCGCCCGGGAACTGGATCTCTTTCCCGAATGGTGCCTGGAGCGCTGGCTGTCGCTATCCGCTCCCGGCAGTTGGGAAACACTGCGCACGGGCTTGATCGAGCGCGCCCTAGAACAGCCGGTGGTGAGCGTTCACCGCGATTTCGATGCGATGAATCTGATGTGGCACGATCAGACGCTTTATATGATCGACTTTCAAGACGCCGTGGCAGGCCCGCTCAGCTACGACGTCATTTCGCTGTTGCGAGGTCGCTACTGCCGTTTCAGCGCTGACCAGTTTGCCGCGCTAGTGAGTACCTTCTATCAGCAAGCCCGGCAAGAGGGTCGCTTGACCCGCTCGGTGAGCGAGGCTGCCTTTTTGGCCCAGTGCCACGCGATGGCCGCCCAACGCTCGCTCAAAGTCCTGGGCATTTTTTGTCGATTGACGCTGCGTGACAGCAAGCAAGGCTACTTGGCCCGCCTGCCGCACTTTTTAACCCACTTGGAAGATAGCTTAATGGCCCTTCCCGAACACGATGAGTTTGCCGACTGGGTCCGCGAGGTGCTGCGTCCCGCCATTCTCCAGCGCCTGGAGGCATCAACGCCATGAAAGCGATGATCCTAGCGGCGGGCTTGGGCAAACGGATGCGCCCACTCACCGACCACTGCCCGAAACCGCTGCTGCCCGTAGCGGGCAAACCGCTGATCGTCCACCACCTGGAGCGTTTGAAGCGTGCGGGCATCGAGGAGGTGGTGATCAACGTAAGCTACCGTGCCGAGCAGATCATGGGGGCGCTGGGTGATGGCTCGGCACACCAACTGCACCTTCACTGGAGCGTGGAGCCACAACCACTCGAAACCGGCGGAGGCATTCGCAAGGCGCTGCCTCTGCTAGGTGAGGCGCCGTTTTTACTCGTCAATGGCGATGTGTGGTGTGATCGCCTGCCCAGCGCGGCCGCGCTGACAGAGGGCGATCTTGCCCACTTGATCTTGGTGGACAACCCGGAACACCACCCAAACGGCGATTTTGCCCTCGACCGGGGCCGCGTTACGCCAATGGGAGAGCCACGCCTGACCTACTCCGGTATTGGCATCCTACACCCCGAACTCGTCGCTCGAGAGCCCCTTGGGGCGTTTGCACTGGCACCGTTGCTAAAGCAAGCCATGGCCAAGCAACGAGTCAGCGGTGAGCATTTTTCCGGCCACTGGGTAGACGTAGGCACCCCGAAACGGCTCGCCGAACTGGAACAGCATCTGGCGCAGCCTTGACGCCTGTTAACCGCGCGCGATGAAGCCGTGCGCTGTCGCCTAGAAATGTTATGCTGCGCGACTTACCTATCGTCGCCAAGATGAGGAGAGCAACGTGAAAGCACGGGTAAAATGGACCGATGGTCGTCAGTTCGTCGCAGAGTCGGGTAGCGGGCACAGCGTAGTGATCGATGGTCCGCCCGATCACGGTGGCCGCAATACCGGCCCGCGGCCGATGGAAATGCTGCTGATGGGCATGGGAAGCTGCACCGCTTTCGATATCTTGAACATTCTCGATAAGGCCCGCGCCGATGTCACCGACTGCGTGGCGGAGCTCGACGCCGAGCGTGCCGACGAAGTGCCCTCTGTGTTTACCAAGATTCACGTCCACTTTGTCGTTACAGGCCGCAGCCTGAAAGAAAAGCAGGTACAACGGGCGGTAGAGCTGTCCGCGGAGAAGTATTGCAGCGCCTCGATTATGCTCGTCAACGGCGGCGTCGAGATTACTCACTCCTTCGAGATTATCGAAGCTTGAGCCCTGCGCCGCGAGACGGTCGCTCTGCGTCAAAAAAAATCGCCTGGCCGGATGCAACCCACGCCACGGGCGGGCATAATACGCCCGCTTGTTTCTCCCCCTACTGCGTAGTGCGGGGCCGCGTCGGACGTCGCGGCTGCTTCAGCACGGTAACAAGTGTTTATCGGTTCCGGCGCTGGATCGTCGGGGTGTCTTCATCTGCCATAGGGAGGTTCGGACGTGTCAGATAATCTCCGACTCCACGGGTTCAACAACCTGACCAGCTCGTTGAGCTTCAATATTTACGACATCTGTTACGCCAAGACCGAAGAGCAGCGTGCGGCTTACATCGACTATATCGATGAGCTTTACAACGCCGAACGTTTGACGCAGATTCTCAAGGACGTGACCAATATCATCGGCGCCCACGTGCTGAATATTTCACGCCAGGATTACGAACCCCACGGGGCGAGCGTCACCATCCTGATCGCCGAGCACGAGCTGGATGAACCCACGCCGGGTCAAACCGAGCCGGGGCCGGGCCCGCTACCGGAAACCGTGGTCGCGCACCTGGACAAGAGCCACGTGACGGTGCACAGCTACCCAGAATCGCACCCGGACAACGGCATTAGTACCTTCCGTTTGGATATCGATGTCTCGACCTGTGGTCATATCAGCCCGCTGAAAGCGCTGAACTACCTGATCCACAGCTTCGACTCCGACATCGTGACCATGGATTACCGCGTACGTGGTTTTACCCGGGACGTGGATGGCAAAAAACTGTTCATTGATCACGATATCACGTCCATTCAGGACTACTTGGCAGAAGATACCAAGCAGGCCTACCAGATGATTGACGTGAATGTGTATCAAGAAAACATGTTCCACACCAAGATGCTGCTCAAGGATTTCGAACTGGATAACTACCTGTTCGGCACCTCACGTCGCGACATCACCTTCGAAGAAGCACGAGACATCGAAAGCCGTCTGCGCAAAGAGATGCTGGAAATTTTCTACTCCCGCAACCTCGACTAATACATGGCTGTAAGACCGCCTCGATACCAATGAAAAGCTGCCCGCGGGCAGCTTTTTTCTTACCTTGACTGGGCAGCGATGGCTAGTAAACACTCTCCTCGCCCTCTGGGCGAGTCTTGAACCGCCGATGCAGCCATAGATACTGCTCGGGATGTTTGCGTATCGCCCGCTCGATGAAGACATTCACCCGCGAGGCATCGGCCATTTCATCCCCACTAGGGAAATCCTCGAACGCCGGCAAACACTCGATGGTGTAGGTGCGATTATCCGGGTTGCGGTGGAACATCAGCGGAACGACGGGGGCGCCCGTCATGCGGGCGATTTTCGAGGTGAGACGGATGGTCGCCGCCGGCTGACCAAACAGCGGCGCAAAGACGCTGACATCGCGGCCGAAATCCTGATCCGGTGAGTACCACACGATGTGCCCCGCTTTGATGCGGCGCACCACGCCGCGCAGGTCATGGCGATCAATGGCTTGGCCAAAGATGCGTGAACGTGCTCGGGTCATGAATCGCTCGAAGAGCGGGTTGTTATGGGGGCGGTAAACCACATCTGCCGGGAAGAACAGCGAGTGTAACGCCCCGCCTAAGTCCAGCGTCGAAAAGTGGATACCCACCACCAGCACGCCTTTGCCCTGAGCTTTAGCGCGTGCAAGGTGCTCTTGGCCGTGATAGGCCACTCGATGACGCAGCCCTTCGGCATCACGACACCAGCCAGTTGCGGTTTCGACCAAACCGATCCCGTTGGCAATGAAGGTCTCTTTGACCAGTTGGCGCTGCTCGTCGGCGCTTTTTTCTGGAAAGCAGAGCGCGATGTTCGTGGCGGTGATGTGCCGACGACGCTTCACGAAGCGCCACGCCAGCAGGCCAATCGCTTTCCCCACCCAGAGCTTCACGCGCCAAGGAAGCCACGCGGCCACGTACATTAGGCCAATCGCCAGCCATGTTGGCCAGTAACGAGGGTGCGCAAAGGAGCGCGGATTAGACGCGTTAGACATACCGATAACCGTTCAAACGTGAGCCCCATGATAACGCCGAGGAGCTCTAGGCAGCACCCCGGTGAGCAGTGTATAGCTGATGGTAGCGCAATAGCGGGCCACCTCATCCACCGGCAGTACGGCGCCATTGCTGGCTGCTCCCCATAGCACCACTTCACTGCCAATGGCCGCGACGGGTACATCGGTCACGTCCACCGTCAGCATGTCCATCGACACCTTTCCAGCAATCGGGCAGCGCTGGCCATTGACTAGCACCGGCGTGCCGTCGACCGCGTGGCGATCATAGCCATCGCCATACCCTGCCGCCACCACGGCAATCTTGGAGGGACGCGGGGCCTTCCAGCGCCCGCCGTAGCCAACCTGCTCGCCGGTATCGAGTTCGCGCAGCGCGATGATTTCCGAGCGTAACGACATGACCGGGCGTAGCTGGCGGGTGACGTCGTTGGCCACTTCCAGCGGGTCGCTGCCATAGAGCATCACCCCAGGGCGATTCCAATCACCGTGAGCGACTGGCCAGGCCAGCGTCGCCGGAGAGTTGGCCAAACACAGCGGTGCCTTCAGTTCATCCGCTAGCCCTTGCAGCACGCGCATCTGCTGGTTGAAGACGCTAGGGTCTTGGGCATCGGCACTGGCAAAGTGGCTCATCAGATGCAGCGCCGTTACCTGGGGTGCGTCGACCAGCCGCTGCCACACGCTGACCGCTTGCTCGGGCGAGAACCCCAGCCGGTGCATGCCGGAATCCACCTTCAGCCAAACAGGAATCGGCTGCCGGGGCGAATAAGACAGCAGCGCCTCTACCTGCCAGGCGCTATGAACGCTGATCCACAGACGGTGTTCATCTACCAGGGCCAGCTCGTCGGCGTCGAAGATACCCTCGAGCAGGACAATGGGGGCTTGGATACCGCCTTCACGCAGGCTCAACGCTTCTTCGATGCACGCCACGGCAAAGGCCGGGACGTCGGCTTCCAGCGCACGGGCGCAGGCCAGTGCTCCATGCCCATAGGCGTCGGCTTTGATCACCGCTACCGAGCGGCTTTGCGGGGCGCAGCGACACGCCAGTCGATAGTTGTGACGCAGGGCGTCCAAATCAATATGGGCCACTAGCGGGCGCATGGCATTCTCGCTCTTTCATCTACCATTTCATTCACTATCTCGTTCACCCTCTCATTCACTCCTGCATGGGCAGGTAATGCCGCTGGCGGATGGACAATGCTGACACGATCAAGCGTCCCGCCCGGCAGCGGTGGAAAACCTTTCGCCCAAAAACAGCGCACCGAGTGGGTCACTCGGTGCGCTATCGGTGCTGCGGCCAGAACGGCTGACGCGACTCACGACGATCGCCTAGCTCTCGAAAATCGCGTCGAGAGAGAGGCCCTGTTTTTCCAGCGAGCGGCGTAGCTTCTTTAGCGCTTCTACCTGGATTTGACGCACCCGCTCACGGGTGAGACCAATTTCGGCACCCACTTCTTCTAGCGTTGCCGCCTCGTGGCCGCGTAGACCAAAGCGACGTACCACGACTTCTCGCTGCTTCTCGCTCAGTTCATCCAGCCAGTGGTCTACGTGCTCACGCACGTCGCCGTCCACTAAGCAGGCTTCCGGGCCGAGTACTTCATCATCGGTGAGCGTATCGATCAGCGGCTTGTCGCTTTCGCCTCCCATGGGATAATCCACCGATGATACTCTTTCGTTCAGCCCGAGCATTTTCTTGACCGTCTCGACCGGCTTGTCGAGATGTTCGGCAATCTCTTCGGCGGTGGCTTCGTGGTCCAGCTTTTGGGTCAGTTCACGAGCAGCGCGCAGATAAATATTCAGCTCTTTAACCACATGGATAGGCAGACGAATGGTGCGCGTCTGATTCATCAACGCACGCTCGATGGTCTGGCGAATCCACCATGTGGCGTACGTCGAGAAGCGAAAACCCCGCTCGGGGTCGAACTTCTCTACCGCACGGATCAGACCAAGGTTGCCTTCTTCGATTAGATCGAGCAGCGTCAACCCCCGGTTCAAGTAACGTCTGGCAATTTTAACCACCAAGCGCAAGTTCGACTCGATCATCCTCGAACGACCCAGGGCATCGCCTTTACGCGCCAAGCGTCCGTAATACACTTCTTCTTCCGGCGTCAGTAGCGGAGAAAAGCCAATCTCATTGAGGTAGATCTGTGTCGCGTCCAAGCTTTGAGTCGATTGACGATCTTCACGGCCCAGCGCTTTTTCGAACGCATCCTCTTCGGCTGTGGCGTCGTCATCGGCGTCATCCAACGCCTCTTCAACTTCATCCAGGTCAATCTCCTGTAGGTCCTTCTCCAGCATACTCATGGTCATACCCCCGTGGTTTCGCCTATCCGCCATGTAGAAAAGTAAGGGTGGTCGCACTTCCTGTGCGCGTGCACCTTATTGTTATATGACGCCCTGAATCAGCTGTTCGGGTAGTCTTGGCAGGTCTACCTTACACCCGCCAAGGGATGACTAGCGAGAGGGCAGATAGTCCAACGGATTTTGCGGCTGGCCATCGCGGCGCACCTCAAAATGCAGTTTGACGGCATCTGCATCGCTATCGCCCATCGTGGCGATGACTTCACCAGCCTCGACGACATCATTCTCTTTTACGCTCAAACTATCATTGTGTGCGTAGGCACTGAGAAACTGATCGTTGTGTTTCAGTAGTATTAGGTTACCGTAACCGCGTACGCCGCTACCGGCGTAGACCACGATCCCAGGACCTGCAGCACGGACAGGTTGCCCCTTTTGTCCGGCGATATCAATCCCAGCGGTGATGCTGCCGCCTTGCCCGAACTCGCCGGTCACTTGGCCGTCGGTGGGCCAGCGCCAGTCGATGTTTTCGGCAGGCGTAAAGGTCCGTGACGAACGATCGGTGCGGGCAGCTTGAGCCGGCTCAGCGGCAGGCTCTGGTGCGGCGGCGGGTGTCGGCTCAGGTTCCGGCGCGGGTGCCCGCTCGGGCTCGGGCTCCTGCTCGGGCTGAGTGCTTGGCTGCTGGGGAGCAGCCACCTCAGACGCCTCGGTAGCGGCAGCGACCTGTTGAGACGCCTCGACCGCCGTGCGCTCCGCACGCTCTACCGTTAGCCGCTGGTTGCGCTCGATGGCACTCTCGTCCGGCAGCAGCCAGTCGAGTTCCTGGTCATTGCTCGCCACGGCAGTGGCTTGTGGTTGTAGCCCCGTAGCAACGGCACCGCTGGTCGAAGCGGGTGACGCGTTGCCGCCAGACGCAGTCGACATGCCTCCCGCGCCTTCACGCAAAGCGATGGTTTGACCAGGATAAATTTGGTAAGGCGCGTCGATATTGTTGATGGCGGCAAGCTGGCGATAGTCCAGATTGTGCTGCCACGCGATGCCATAGAGCGTATCGCCTGCTTTGACGGTGTACTGTGGTGAGTTTTCCACCGCACGGCGTGCGTCGCTCAAATCGCGCACCTGGGGGGTGTTGGACTGCTGACTGGCACAGCCACTCACCGCCAGTGCAAGCACCGTCATCATAAAAACCTTACGCATGGAAACCCTACTCCTGTTCAACGCCGTGCTAACGATCAATGGAACGATTATCTGTCGAGTGATGCTGGGCATGAGTGGCCGCACGCCGGTTGAGCGCTACGACGAGTAGCGCACCGACGACCATCAACGTTATCACGCCAGTTACCTGTGCCGACGCCCCTGTCAGCACGGCGTAATCGCTGGGTAACAAATAGCGGTAAGCCAGCGGGATCATCTGCCCATCGGGGCCTAGCTGGTAGCGTAACAGTTCACGCCAGGGCCAGAGAACCGGTAGCGAGCCGATAATGAAGCCCAGCAGCAGCTGCAACGTCGCGCCATGGTAGCGCCGTAGCAGCCACGATAGCAGGCGCGACGAGAGTGCCAGCCCCACCACACAGCCCATTCCAAACAGTATGATAATACCGATGTCGAAGCTGCGAATAGCCCCCATGATGGTGCCGTAGAGCCCCATCGTCAGCAGTAAAAAGCTGCCCGATACGCCGGGCAGCAACATGGCACTGATCGCAATGGCACCCGCCAGGATGACGACTAGCGACTCGTTACCCACCATGAGCACCAGCGGCATTAGGCTCGGCAACCATTCGGCGAGCATCAAGCCGATGAGCAGCGGCAGCAAGTACCAAATTTTCCATCGATCACCGGCTTGACCGACCACCAAGGCCGACGCCGCGACCAGCCCAAAAAAGAAGCCTTCCAACAGTAGCGGATAGGCCTCCATCAGCCACAGCGCCAAGTGGGCAACGCTGAACAAGCTGACCGCCACACCCAGCAGCAGCGGCAGCAAAAAGGCCACGTTCAAATGCTGCGACAGCCCTTTCCAGCCGCCGCGGCGCCATGCGCCAAGGGCGCTGGGGCCAAACTGCTTGATGGTATCGATGAGTTCTTCGTAAATACCGGTAATAAAGGCAATCGTGCCTCCCGAGACGCCGGGAACGGCATCGGCCGCGCCCATCCCAGCGCCTCGCAAAAACAGTCCTAGGGGTCGACGCTTCAATCCACCACTCCTTGCAATAAAGGTACGAAACGCACGGGTTCTAAGCGGCGCTTTTCGAAGGCGGAGCCAATCCGCTTGATTTGGGTCAGCCACTGGCTGCCGTCTGGCTCTTCCAGCGGCGCGATCATCACGCCATCGGGGCGGAGCTGTTCCAGCAGCGCCTCAGGCAGCGTTTGCGCACAAGCGGTGAGCAGGATGACGTCGAAAGGGGCTGCTTCCGGCCACCCCTCACCGCCATCGGCGACGGCCAGCGTGGCCGGTGCTTGCAGCCGCCAAAGACGTTCGGCGGCACGCTCGTGCAGGGTATAGATTCGCTCCACGGAGTAAAGCGTTTCTACCAGCCGCGATAGAATCAGTGTTTGATAGCCTGAGCCAGTGCCCACTTCTAGCACGCACCGGGGCGATGCGCGCAGCACTAACTCCGTCATGCGCGCCACCGTTAGCGGCTGCGACAGCGTTTGGCCGAAGCCAATGGGCAGTGCGGTGTCTTCATAAGCGCGATGGGCCAGCGCTTCGTCGACGAACAGATGGCGAGGCTCGCTGGCCATGACGTCCAGTACGCGCGGGTCGCTCACGCCTTGCTGGACCAGGCGCTCGATCATACGATCTCGAGTGCGCTGAGAGGTCATGCCCCGCCCGCGCAGCTCCCTAGGGGATAGATCAGGCAAAGGCATCCAACCAATCCTGCACATCACGACGCGCCGGGTGGCGCGTTAAATCGGTTTGCAGCGGCGTGATCGACACATAGCCTGCATCGACGGCGGCAAAGTCAGTATCCTCTCCGTCATCCGCATTCGCCGCCACAGGCGCGATCCAGTAGCGCGTACGCCCTCGGGGGTCTTTGACGGGCACCGGTTTTTCTGCGGGCCCACGATAGCCGAGACGCGTGACCTTGACACCCTTGATCACTTCCCAGGGAACGTCTGGCACGTTCACGTTCAGCAGCGTGCGCGGCGGCAGCGAGAGCTGGTCGGCCGCGCCGATCAAGCTGGCAGCAAACTTGGCTGCCGTGGCAAAGTGCTGGGTGCCGCATAGCGACATGGCGATGGCCGTCATGCCGAGATTGCGTCCCTCCATCGCGGCGGCCACTGTGCCCGAGTAAAGCACGTCGTCCCCCAGGTTACTGCCATGATTGATACCCGAGATGACCAGATCCGGACGCTCGTCCCACACGCCGTTGACGCCCAGATAAACGCAGTCCGCGGGTGTGCCATCGACACTGTAAAAACCGTTCTCTAGCGCGGTGAGCGACAGCGGACGCGACAGCGTGAGCGAGTTACTTGCGCCGCTACGGTCGCGATCCGGGGCGACCACACGCAAATGGGCATGGGGCAAAAGCGCCTCGTAGAGCGCACGTAAGCCAGGAGCATGGACGCCGTCATCGTTGGAAAGCAGCAGTCGCCGCATCAGAACCTCCTTCTTACTTCGGCGTCATGCCGTGTCGGGATGATGAATCAATTCGCCAATCACCGCCGTCGCGAAACTGCCTCGGGGCAGCGCGAACGAGAGTAGCACGGACTCTTGTTCGAAGTTGGCCTGAGGCGCGATCAGCCGGGCACGCAGCGCACGCTGTCCACGCTTGACGCCGCTCTGCTCGAGGCCGGCGCACAGCGCAGGATGGCGTGCCGCCAGTTGCGCTTCGTAACGGCCCGCATCACCGTGCGCCCCGCCGCCCACACCCCACAAAACGCCCGTGGGATGAACATCCAGCGCGGCGGCGCGTGCCACCAGGCTCTCCTCGACGTCATCGATGGAAAACACGCTTTGCGTGCCATCAAGCATCAAGGTATCGCCCGCGACGGGCTGGCACCAGTTACCGTCTGCCAGTCGGGCACTGAGCAGCTCGTTGAACAGAAAGCTGCGCGCGGTCGAAAGCATCATCCCCTGGCGATCATCGCGTTTGCGCCAACCTTTGGCCAGTACGGCGGCGGCGCGCTGCAGATTGCGCGCTCCAGCGCCAAACCGCTGGTGGCCAAAGTAGTTGGGGACACCTTGGGCGCAGAGCGCTTCCCAACGTGGCAATAAATCGTTTGGGCGAACCGCGTCGCCACTTAGGCGCAGCGTAAAATGATTCGTGCGGTGCACGCCCCGCTTTAGCTTTCGCGGATGACGCGCCATGGCCAGCACCGTGACGCCCGCAGCGCCAAGCGTGGCAGTTAAGTCCTCAGGCGCTTCGCGACCGGGCAGATGAACGCTCAGCCACTGGCGCGCAACGGCCACGCGATCCTTCATACCGGAGTAGCCGATATCGCGCGGGGTGACACCGCACAAACGGCTGAGCAGTTTCACCACATCTAACGTGGTTTGGTTACGCTTTTCAAGGCGTAGCCACAGATGCTCGCCGTGAGCCTCCGGGGTAAAGTCGAGCTGTTCATCGACGATGAAGTCTTCCGGCCGAGCGCGATACTGGCCGGGCGCAGGCACGCCGAATGTCGGCGTCAAGCTGCGCTGCCAGGCGGGGAGATCAAGCATTCGATGCCTCTTGCGCGGCCAGCAGCACCACCGCTTCGGCGGCGATCCCTTCCCCCCGCCCGGTAAAGCCAAGACGTTCGGTGGTGGTGGCTTTAACGTTGACCTGCCCCAGCGTCACGCCTATTTCCTCGGCAATCGCGGCACGCATGGCCTCGATGTGCGGCGCCATTTTGGGCGCTTGCGCCATGATGGTAGCGTCCAGGTTCACGACGTCGAACCCTTCGTCCCTCACCAGCGCGACCACATGACGAAGTAAGCCGCGACTGTCCGCGCCTTTCCATGCCGGGTCGGTATCGGGAAAGTGGCGGCCAATATCGCCCAGCGCACAGGCGCCGAGCAGCGCATCGCTGATGGCGTGGAGCAGCACATCGCCATCGGAGTGGGCAACGAAGCCCTGTTCGAACGGCAGCTTGACGCCACCGATCATCAAATGATCACCCGGCCCAAAGCGGTGTACATCGAAGCCGTGGCCAATTCGCATTAGAAACTCCTGTTACTTGAGCTGCGCTGGGCTGCCATGATGGCCGTTGCCAACGCTAAATCGTCAGGGTGGGTGACTTTCATATTATCGCGCCGCCCACTAACGAGCTGGGGAGCTTCCCCCAACGCCTCGACGGCCGAGGCTTCATCCGTGACCACGGAGCCCTGCTGCTGGGCCTTGGTCAGCGCGCGCCTCAGCAGCGCATAGCGAAACCCTTGCGGCGTCAGCGCGTGCCACAGGCCATCACGGGGTTCGGTGGCGTGGCTTAGTTGGTCCCCCTGATCGCGCTTCATGGTATCTGCTACCGGCATGGCCAGCAGGGCACCACTGGGATGAGACTGGGCCGCCCGATACAAGGCGTGCAGATCGGCGCGGGTGATACAAGGTCGCGCGACGTCGTGCACCATGACCAAGTCGCTGTCGTTGGCCGCGATGGCCTCCAGTGCGTTCATCACGCTATCCATCCGTTCTATACCGCCGGGCACCTGCTGCCAGTGAGTGAACGGTACCCAGTCTGGCCGAAACCAGTGATCCTCTGGGTCCAGGCAAAGCACTAAATGCGCCTGAGGGAAGGCATCATGCAGACGTGCAAGGGTGTGCGCCAAGATGGGTTGGCCTTCCAGGGGAAGGTACTGTTTGGGCTTGTCGGCGCCCATTCGTTTCCCCTGCCCGGCCGCAGGCACAACGAGCCAAAGCGGCGAGGTCTGCATCACTCGCTCTCACCGTCGGCTGGAATGACACCGGGCTGAGCGACTAGCCCGGCATGAATGCCGACCAACTCGTTTTCGATGGCCACGCCCGGCACCCAGAAGAACTGCTCGTCGGTGCGCACCATGCCCATGTCGCTGCGGGCGCGTTCCTCGATGGCATCCAACCCGGTTTTCAAATCGGTGACTTCCGCCGCCAGCCGTGCGTTGCGTTCACGCAGCGGATCATTGGCCGCCTCCTGCAGGGCCACCCGCTGCTCCACCTGCTGCAGATCTTGCCAGCCGCCGTTGCCCAGCCAAAGTTGGTACTGTAGCAACCCCAACACGGTCAGTAGCAGGCCCACGAGCCATTTGTGCATCCCAGACATCCTTCGTGAAAGCGGAAACGGCGCGCATTATGCCATTAAGGGCAGAGTCCAGCGAGCCGCGACGCGGTAGGCGTTACTTGAACGGTAAAGCATCTTCGGCGGCGCGGCGATAGGCCATGATATGGACACCCTCTTGCTGACAAAACTGCGCCACGCCAGCGGCCAACCCCGGGTGGGCCAAATAGTGCAGCGAACGAACCCGCTGGGGAGCAAACCCCCGCACGAGCTTGTGTTCGCCCTGGGTGCCGGGATCGAATAGCGTCATGCCCTTGGCCAAGCACGCGTCGATGCCCTGGTAGTAGCACGCTTCGAAATGCAGACAGTCGGCGACGACCTCACTCCCCCAGTAGCGACCGTAGAGCGTCTTGCCTCCCTGGAAATAGAGCGCTGCGGCGACGGGACGCCCCGCTAGCCGCGCCTGCACCAGCATCAGCGACTCGGGCATCACGTGACGCAAACGTTCGAAGAAGGCGTGATTGAGGTAGGGCGGGCGTCCGCGTTCGTGGTAAGTGATGGTGTAGCAGCGGTAAAAATGCGCCATGTCGACATCGCGGATCTCCTCGCCTTCCAAACGGTGCAGGGTAATGCCCTGGTCGGCCACTAAACGCCGCTCACGCTTGATCATTTTCCGCCGCTTGGAAGTGAGGCTGGCGAGAAAGCCTTCGAAATCACCGAAACCACGATCTCGCCACTGAAACTGTACGCCTTCCCGAGCGATCAGATCAGGGCAGTGGCGCTGCCACGCCTCGACTTCCGGCTCTTCGGCAAACAGCAGGTGCCAACTCGACAGCGCCAGGGTGTCACACTGCTCCCGCCAGCCTATCGCCAACTGGGCTCGAACGGCGTCGGCATCGGCGTCTGGCGCGATCAAGGTACGAGGGCCTGGCACTGGCGTGAAAGGTATCGCACTCAGCGCCTTGGGGTAATAATCGCCGCCGGCGCGCTCCAGCGCGTCGGCCCACCCCCAGTCGAACACGTACTCCCCATAGGAATGGTACTTACGGTACATTGGCAGCGCACCCACCAGCGCCTCGCCCTGCCAGACACACAGATGACAAGGCTCCCAGCCGGTGGCCGTGCTGACGGAGCCGCTGGCCTCCAGCGCGTGTAAAAACCCGTGACGTAAAAAAGGCTGTTCGTCACACCCGAGCGCATCCCACTGGCTTGCCGCAACGGCCTCGATGGCAGGTAGAATGGAGTAGGAGAGCGGACGAGAAGGCATAACATCTCCCTGGCACACTGGCACAGATGGCGTATGCCTTACTGTACCACTCCGGCCGCTGACGCGTGTGAAGCGCCTAGTTTGTAAACAATTGTCGATCCTGCTCAGACAGCGTTTCAAGGTCGCCTGGCCCTGCGTATCGTCGGCAGTCAGTATACCCCTAAGGAGAGGCCATGAACCGCGATTTAACGGATACGTTACAGGCGCAGCGCGAGGCGGCAGGCCCGGCGCCTTTTCCCACGCTGGCCGTACGGCGCGAGCGCTTGGCGCGCCTCGCCCGCATGACGAAACGCCATCAGCACGACATCGTGCGAGCCATCCAGCTCGATTTCGGCCAGCGCAGCGAAATCGAAATCCATCTCGCTGAAATTCTTCCCGTCCTTCATGCCGCTCGCTATGCGCGCCGCCACCTGTGGCACTGGATGCGCCCTCGTCGCGCACGCGTTCCGCTGCGGCTCTGGCCAGCGCGCGCCCGAGTCGCTCCTCAGCCGCTGGGCGTCGTGGGGGTAATGTCTCCCTGGAACTATCCTTGGAGCCTTAGCATGATGCCCGCCATCGATGCGCTAGCGGCTGGCAACACGGTGATGCTCAAACCCAGCGAGCACGCTCGCCACACCAGCGCACTGCTCGCCAAGCTGATTCCCCAACACTTCACGCAAGAGGAGTTCTGCGTGATCGAGGGCGGGGCCGACGTCGCCAAGACGTTCAGCGCGCTGGCGTTCGACCATCTGGTGTTTACCGGGTCGACCCAGATAGGCAGGCAGGTCGCGACGGCTGCCGCCGCCAACTTAACACCGGTCACGTTGGAGCTAGGCGGCAAATCACCAGCGCTGGTGGCCAGTGATGCGGACCTCGACAGCGCCGCTGAGGCGATTATCTTCGGTAAAGGTTTCAACGCAGGACAAACCTGTATCGCGCCGGATTACGTCATCGTTGAGAGCCGCCGCTTGGACGCTCTAACCCACGCCTTGGAACGAGCCATTCGCCGCCAGCGACCCGATGCCAAAGACGCCACCGGCTACGTCAGCGACGCCCACCACGCACGAATCGAACGGCTGCTCGATGATGCCCGAGCGCGCGGTTGTCGCGTGCTCGAACACGGACCCCACGCGCCGGCGTTGGTCATCGACCCGCAGCAGAGCTTATCGCTCATGCAAGAGGAGATCTTTGGGCGGGCGCTACCGGTGATCAGCGTCAAACATATCGATGATGCCATTCGGCTGATCAATGCACGCCCTCGCCCCTTGGCGCTATATGCCTTCACCCACCAGAAGGCGCTGCAGGAGACGCTTCGCCATCAAACGTGTTCCGGGGCGTTGGTGTTCAATGAGACCCTCCTTCACCACGCCGTACCGACTCTTCCTTTTGGTGGCGTTGGCGAGAGTGGCAGCGGCGCTTACCACGGCCGCCACGGGTTTGAACGCTTTAGCCACCAACGTAGCGTGTTCTACCAGCCCAAGCGCTCCAATAGCGGCTGGTTAAGACCGCCCTATCATCGCTGGCTGCTGCATTTGCTGCGTCTTGGCTAAAGCTAGGGGATTAATGTCCGATATTTATTTAATACGTTTTTTTCAATCCCCCCCTCACGTCTAGGAAACGCCATGCAAGCCGCCAAGCGACCGGAGAATGAAACACAGCGCCTGACGGCCTTGCGCGCGTTGAGCATCCTCGATACCCCGGCCGACGACGCCTTCGAGCGTCTGACACAGCTTGCCCGGGACCTGTTTGACGTGCCGATGGCACTCGTGTCACTGGTCGACGAAGAGCGCCAGTGGTTCAAGTCTCACCCGGGGCTACCCATCTGCGAAACCAGCCGAGAGGTCTCTTTTTGTGCCCACGCCATCGCCGCCGATACGCCGCTGGTCATCGAAGATGCCCAGAGCGATCCGCGCTTTGCCGATAACCCGCTCGTCACCGGGAAACCGCATCTCCGCTTCTATGCGGGGCACCCGCTCAGGCCTTCCGATTCGCTGGCCGTGGGTACGCTATGTTTGATCAGTGATCGGCCACGCGCTTTCTCGACGCGGGATAGACAGCTACTGGCCAGCCTGGCAGGGCAAGTGGACGAACTGTTGCGCCAGCATCAAATGCGCCACACCTTGTCGCAAACCACGCGTCGTTACGAGGCGCTGTTCAACGAGAGTGCCACCGGCATCGTGCGAATCGACCTAGCTGGCAACGTGCTGAGCATCAACCCTTTTGCACTCACCATGTTGGGCTATACCAGAGCCGAGGTGTTGGGTCGTAACGTCTCGATGCTGACCCCGGCCGCGATTCGCGCCGAACATGACCAATTCATTGCGCGCTTTTTGGCAGGCAGTAACCCTAATGTCATTGGACGGGGTCGCGAAGTAGAGGCGTTGCACAAAGAAGGCCACCTCGTTCCCGTTCATCTAGCGGTCAACGCCATCCATAATGAGCAGAACGACGTGGTGGAATTCCTTGGTATTTTGACCAACCTGAGCGACGTTTACGACGCCAATCACCGCATGCATAAAGAGCAGAGCCTGCTGAAAGTGCTGCACCAGGGCATTACCGATTATCAGGCGCTAATGTCCGGCGAGCAGCTCTGGACCTTTCTCATGGAGGCATTGCGCGAGCTGACTGACAGCGATTACGCGCTGATTGGCGAAGTAATGCCAACGAGCACCACCAATACGCTCAAGCTCCACGCCATTACCGATCTCTCTTGGAGCGATGAATCGCGCCATTTGATGGAACAGCTGCGCACTGGGGATATGGTGCTGACCAATCCCGACTCGCTGTTAGGCCGCGTGTTTGCCCACGGCGACGTGGTGATCACCGACGACGTTTATCGTCACGCCAAACGCGGCGGCTTTCCACCGGGCCACCCGCGTATCGATAATTACCTGGGCGCGCCAATTTTCAGTGGCGATAAATTGATAGGCATGTTCGCCATTGCCAACAGCCAACAAACGCTGAACCATTCGTTGTTACACTGGCTTCAGCCGTTTACCGATACCTGCGCGCTGCTGATCAACCTCTATCGACAGATGGCAGAGCGCGAGCAGGTCACCATGGACCTCGCGGCGGCGAGGGACCAAGCCGAACAGGCCAATAGGGCGAAGAGCGAATTTCTCTCGTCCATGAGCCACGAGCTACGTACGCCGCTCAATGCCATCATTGGTTTTGCGCAGCTGCTTGGCAAAGGACGGCGCGAGCCGCTCAGCGACAAGCAGAAGCGACAGGTAGGGCAAATCCAGAAAAGTGGGCAGCACCTGCTTAGCTTGATCAACGAAGTGCTCGATTTGGCTAAAATCGAGTCCGGCCACATGGCGCTCTCCATCGAGCCGATCGCGATAGAGAGCGTGATCGAGGATGCCTGCAACACGTTAGAAGCCAATATCGAGGCATCAGGGCTAGTGCTTCAGCGCGAGCCACTCCCTGCGCCTTGGTGGGTCGCCGCGGATTACACCCGCACCAAGCAGGTATTGCTCAACTTACTCTCCAATGCCATCAAATATAATCGCCCCCAGGGCTCGATCCGGATTGCCGTCGATCAACGGGGCAACGACGTGTGCGTTCGCGTCACGGATGCCGGGCATGGTATCGCACCAGAGCGACAGCACGAGCTCTTCGAACCCTTCAATCGGCTCGATGCCGAGCATGGCACCATCGAGGGGACGGGTATTGGGTTAGCGATCACCCGAGAATTAGTGGAGCGAATGCAGGGCCAAATTGGCGTGACGAGTGCACCCGGCCAAGGCGCGACGTTCTGGTTTACCCTCCCCATCACCGAGGCCGATGCGCTTAGCGAGACGCCCTTGCCGATGACGCTGGCCAGCGCCGCCCCTGGCCAGCGTCATCACCTACTCTATATCGAAGACAACCCCACCAACCAGCGCTTGATGGAAGATATCATGGAGGACTTTGACCAGGTGCGGCTACAGACCGTCACCAGCGCCGAGCTAGGGCTCGATCTCATGCGCTACTCTCCTCCGGATCTGGTGCTGATGGACATTCACCTACCCGGCATGAACGGCTATCAGGCGCTGGATGCAATTCAAAAAGATGCCTCGTTACGTCACATTCCAGTGGTGGCCCTCTCGGCCAACGCCATGGAGCGTGACCGAGCGCACGGCCTAGCGGCAGGGTTTGTCGATTACCTCACGAAGCCGCTCGACATCGATCAGTTCTCGGCGACACTGAGACGCTATGTGTCTACAGACGCCATACCAAGGAAGGCGCCATGACGTTCATGAACAAACACCTGCTGGTAGTGGATGACAACAGCATCAACGTCGAGCTACTGCTAGATCTGCTCGACGATCATGGATTCGATAACGTGCATGGTCTAAGCGATCCTCGCCAAGTCCTGCAACATTGTCAGCAAGCGATGCCGGATCTCATCTTGCTCGATATCCGTATGCCTCATTTAGATGGCTACAGCGTGATGGAGCAACTGCAGGCGACGTTTGCCGAGCATGCGCCGCCAATCATCGTGCTGACCGCACAAATCGATGACGAAACCCGCCATCGCGCGCTGAGCATGGGTGTAAGGGACTTTCTGACCAAACCCTTCAAACACGATGAAGTGCTTCAGCGGATTCACAACACGTTGAGCGTGGAGCACCGCTATCGTGTTCGCGACCAGCAGGCCGAGACGCTGGAGGAGATGGTGGCCAAGCGCACCGAGGAGTTGGATCGCCAGTCACGCACCGACCCTATCACCCAGCTACCCAACCGTCGCGCCTTGACACAACGCTTGGCCGACGCGGCGCAACAGGGCTGTCCCACGGGGTTGTTGTTTATCGCGCTGGATCACCTCGATGATGTCGTGCGTTTACATGGCTACGGCATTGCCGACCAGCTCATGGTGCACATTAGCCACCGGCTCGACGGCCAGTTGGACGTTAGCAGCACACTCGGGCTGTGGGGCGGCAGCGAGCTGCTGGTGATTACCCCAACGGCCGAGCTGAGCGAGCTGCGTCAGCTCGCTTCACGGCTGCTCGACTGCTTCGAACACGACCAGTCCCTAGACGACCTGCTACTGCCGCTTAACGCGCGTATTGGTATCAGTTGGTCGCAGGGCCAGTTCGACATCGAGCGCTTGGTGCACATGGCCGCCCTGGCACTTCCGCAGAGCGGCACACTGCGACTGCAAAGCTACAATGAAGCTCTGGAAAACCAGCAGCGACATCGGTTGCACCTACAGCAGGCCATTCGCGGCGCCACACAGCGAGGGGAAATGTCCCTGGCCTTCCAACCCAAGCTGTCACTCGAAACTCAGCGCGTAGTGGGCGCCGAAGCGCTGCTACGCTGGCACCACCCAGAGCTGGGCCACGTCTCCCCTGGCGACTTCATTCCCCTGGCAGAAGCCAGCGGTGATATCCTCTCGATTGGCGAGTGGGTACTCGAGGAAGCCATGCGCTATATTGCCGACTGGCGGGCCAAGGGACTGTTGGACGACGATTTCCATATTGCCGTGAACGTAGCAGCACGTCAGCTAGCGCGTAAGGACTTTGCCGAGAACCTGCTGGCGCGACTGGCCAATCATGGCATCCCGGCAAGGTTCTTTGCCCTGGAAGTCACCGAATCGGGTCTGCTCAGCGATATGCACAATGCGCGCATCCAGCTCGCGCAGTTGGCAGAAGTGAACATTGCCGTGGCCATCGATGATTTTGGTACCGGGCACTCGTCACTGGCGTATGTCAAAACGCTGCCCTTCTCGACGCTGAAAATCGATCGCGCCTTCGTGATGGACCTGGAGGAGGACGCCATCGATCGCCATTTGGCTCTCACCATCACCCAGCTTGCCCATGCCGTGGGCTGCGACGTGGTCGCCGAGGGTATCGAAACGGCTGCGCAGGCCGACTACTTACGTTCAATTGGTTGCGAAGCTGCTCAGGGGTATTACTATGCTCGTCCATTGCCTGCCGATGAGTTCTATCGCTGGTGCAGGGACTGGACACCTTCTTCACACCTAACGCTTGCCACGGAGTCAGTTAATGGCGCATGACCTGCTAGACCGCTTACGGGAACGCTTGGAAGAGTTGAATCGCTCAGAGCGTAAAGTTGCGAACGTCATTCTGGAAGACCCCGCAGCGGCCACCAGCCTGAGCATCGCCAGCCTTGCTCAAGCGGCGAGCGTCAGTGAACCGACCGTCAACCGCTTCTGTCGCAACTTCGGCGCCAAGGGCTATCCCGATTTCAAAATCAAGCTGGCCCAGAGCTTGGCAGGCGGCACGCCCTACGTCACCCGTGCCGTCGAGCCGGGCGATACCGCTACTCAGTACACCCATAAAATCTTTGGGGCGACCATTGCGGCGCTAGACGAAGCGCAGCGGGAAGTGGACATGGCCGCCGTCGAAAGGATGGTGGATTACCTGACGCAAGCCAAACAGATCCACTTTTTTGGATTGGGTGCCTCCGGCGCCGTGGCGCAAGACGCCCAGCATAAGTTTTTCCGCTTCAACCTACCGGTGATGGCCTACGTCGACGTGCTGATGCAGCGAATGGTGGCAGCCGCTTGCCATACCGGCGATGTGGTAGTGATCATCTCCTACACTGGGCGTACCCGTGAGCTGGTCGACATTGCCAAGGTAGCCAGGGAAGCAGGCGCCGTAGTGCTGGGCATCACCGCGCCCCACTCTCCGCTCGCTCAGGAGTGCACGGCCACGCTGGAAGTCACCACCCCTGAAGATACCGACCACTACATGCCGATGACGTCTCGGGTCATTCAACTGACGCTGATCGATGCCCTGGCCACGGGCGTCACGCTCAGGCGCGGCGAAGATTTTCTGCCGCACCTAAAAAAGATCAAAGACAGCCTACGCGACACCCGCTTTCCGGCAGAAAAGCCTGTCAAATAAGCGATAGCAGTTACGCACCCACGGCCGTCGTCACGGTAATCTCGACTTTCAGCTCATCGGCAGGCATCGGCGCGCATACGCAGGTGCGTGCCGGTGCATGGCCTTCCGGTACCCAGGCATCCCATATCTCGTTCATGGCGGCGAAATCGCTGCCATCTTTCAAGTAAATCGTGGCACTTAGCAGTTGTTCTCGGCTAGAGCCGATCTCTTTTAAAAGCGCATCGACGCGCGCCAGCATGCTCTCGGTTTGTGCTTTGATATCGCCGTGGCGAGCCTCGGGGCCTGCTACCTGACCGCATAAATAGGCCACCCCCTGATGTATCACGGCACGGCTCATGCGGGCTTTTGTATCATGACGCTGAATATGCATAGATCGAACTCCTGGCTAGATGAAAAAAAGCAGTGTAAACCGCTATTCCGCCGCTGCCTACGCTTCGTTAGCCAGCGAGTATGAGGTAGGCACGGGGCGATGCTCGAACACCCGGCGCAGCACGAAACTCGTATGGGCGCCGGTGACGCCTTCGATGCGGTTGATCACATGGAGCAGCAGGTGTTGATAATCGTCCATGTCTCTCACCAGAATTTTGAGCTGAAAATCCGCCGCTTGCCCGGTAATGATCAAACACTCCACCACGTTGGGAATGTTACGGATATGACGCTCGAAGTTATCGAAGCGCTCGGGGGTGTGCTGATCCATCGAGATATGCAGCAGCGCCATGAGTTGAAAGCCGAGCGGGCGCGCATCGACCACCGCTCGATACTGGGTGATCAAGCCGTGCTCTTCCAGGGCTCGCACGCGCCGTAAGCACGGCGAGGGGGACAGTCCAATGCGTTCGGCCAGTTCCTGATTGCTGATACGCCCCTCCTGTTGCAACACGTCGAGGATGCGGCGATCAAAACGGTCGAGAGTCAAAGGCGCGTTGGCCACAGCGATATCTCCTACCAAAATAAGAACTTGATTCGATATATTCTGCCATTTTTTTGCGCTAACGCCATATTTTCGCAATAACCTTTCGCGCCGTGTGTCGTAGACTATGTTGACTGCCAAAAGCAGTCCTCGATTGACGCCTTACCCAGGCGTCCTCCCTAGGCTCTCCCTGACCCGGAAGAGCACGCCACAGCGGCTTGCGCCACCAGCGGCCGCCCCAAACAACTCACCGTTCTCAGGAAATTCACCATGCCTGCTTTTGATCATCGCAAATACCGTCCTGCTCCCCGGGTGCCCGCGTTCGACCGCCAGTGGCCCGACCGGGAGCTGATTCAAGCGCCCATCTGGGTGAGTGAAGACCTACGCGATGGCAACCAGGCCCTGCTCGAGCCGATGACGGTAGAGCAGAAACAGCGCTTCTGGCATCAGATCATCAAGGTCGGTATCAAAGAAGTGATGGTCGGCTTTCCCTCCGCCAGCCAGCCGGATTACGATTTCGTGCGCTGGCTGATCGAAGAGAATCAAATTCCTGACGACGTGACCATCGCCGTGCTCGTGCAGTGCCGCGAACACCTGATCGAAAAAACGTTTGCGTCATTGGTGGGCGTCAAGCGCGCCATCATCCACCTGTACAACTCCACGTCCACGATCCAACGGGAGCGGGTGTTCGAGATGGATCGCGACGGTATCACCGATATCGCCGTGCAAGGCGCAACGTGGGTCAAGACCTATGCGGCCCAATACCCCGACGTCGATTGGCGCTTCCAGTACTCGCCGGAGAGCTTCTCCAGCACCGAGATCGATTTCTCCCTGGCCATCTGCGAAGCGGTGATGGATGTCTGGCAGCCCACCCCAGACAACAAGTGCATTCTCAACCTGCCCACCACCGTGGAAGTGGCAGGCCCCCACCATCACGCCGATCAGATCGAGTACTTCTGCCAGCA
This sequence comes from Halomonas sp. MMH1-48, assembly GCF_022348105.1. Lineage (NCBI taxonomy): Bacteria > Pseudomonadati > Pseudomonadota > Gammaproteobacteria > Oceanospirillales > Halomonadaceae > Halomonas > Halomonas sp. MMH1-48. The sequence continues at coordinate 194,209 of NZ_JAKRFL010000003.1, read as the reverse complement.
CATCAGTCGCCGCGATAGCGTGATCATTTCGGTGCATACCCATAATGATCGGGGTGGTGCCGTAGCGTCGGCAGAGCTTGCACTACTGGCGGGGGCCGACCGTGTCGAAGGCACCTTACTGGGAAACGGTGAACGCACCGGCAACATGGATATCGTTACGCTGGCCATGAACCTCTACAGCCAGGGTATCGATCCCAAGCTGGATCTTTCCAACCCCGACGAGATCATTCAGGTGGTGCACGAGTGTACAGGGATTGCCATGCATCCCCGTCACCCCTGGGTAGGTGAGATGGTGTATACCGCCTTTTCTGGCAGTCACCAGGATGCGATTCGTAAATCGCTCAAGCACCAAAAACCCGACGAACCGTGGCAAGTGGCCTATTTGCCCATCGACCCGCACGATATCGGGCGGGACTATCAAGCCGTCATTCGGGTTAACAGCCAGTCGGGCAAAGGCGGCATGGCCTTTCTGTTGGAGCGCGACTACGGCATCAGCCTGCCTCGTTGGATGATGCTCGCGCTGGCCCCCTACGTACAACAAGAGAGCGAACGCCGTAATAGCGAGCTCTCCAGCGAAATGATTCGACAGGTGATGTTCGACCATTTCTCCCATGGTGCGCCGCTGTCCCTCGCCGACTATCGACTCTCGAAGGGACAGCAGGAAGGGATCGACATCACGCTGTGGCAGGGTGCCGACACGCTGCGCTTATCAGGGACCGGAAATGGCGCCATGTCGTCGTTCACCGATGCCTGGAGACGCCATACGGGTAGCCACGTCGCCATTCTCGATTACAGCGAACACTCACTGGGCGGCGACAGCGAAGCCAACGCCATTGCCTTCGTGCAGCTCAACATCGATGGTCAGCGGGTGTGTGCCGTAGCGGAGGATAGCGATACGGTGAGCGCATCGCTCAAAGCCGTGCTGTCGGGGATTAATGCGACTCAGCCCGCTCGCGCCGAGCAGCGGGAAGTGGCTAGTAGCACCGCCTGATCGGTACCCCGGCCGCTGCCAAACGCGCGGCGGCCGGGCGACCATCGCTTTACATCAGCGTAAAATCAACACCGGTAAGTGGGCATTACGCAACATCGCCGTGGTAGTGCTACCCACCAGCAGATGACGAATGCGCGAGTGACCGTACGCGCCCATCACGAGCAGGTCGATCCCTTTTTCCTCTTTATAAGCACGCAGCGCTTCTTCGACGTCTCCCGCTCGAATGGCGCCTTCGGTGTGGTGTCCTGCCGACCGAAGCGTCTCGGTGGCCCACTCGAGCTGCGAGCGATTCTCGGCGGTTTCGGCCCCCACGATCACCACGTGACACTCAGCGCCTTCGAATAGCGGGCTTTTTGCCAGCATTTCTACCCCTTTGCGGGCGGTTTTGCTGCCATCGAAGGCCATCAGAATGCGCTTGGGTGGGGCGAATGCCTTCGGCACCATTAATATGGGCCGATGCAGCTCGCGAACGACGCGCTCGAGGTTAGACCCTAGATGGCCGCTGGCCTGGTGCGCCGTTTCTCCTCGTTTGCCGAGCACCAACAGGCGGAGCTCTTTTTCATGCTCCGCCAAGGTATCCACCAATGTGCCGTTACGCTGCATGCAGGGAGTGTCTGCAAAACCGGCTGCCTCGCTGCGCGCTTTGGCAGCATCCAGCATCAAACGCCCCTGCTCGCGGGCGAGCTTTCCCCTCTGCTCTTCGATGTCCGAAAGCTGTTCCAAGAGGTGCTCGCGGGTGCCTAGGCCAAGATGGCCGGTCAGATCGGGCTCGGCGACTTGGGCATGGTTATCGACGGTGTGCAGAAAACGCAGCGGAGCCGAGAGCGCCGTGGCGGCCCACACCGCATAGTCACAGACACTTTCTGAGTAGTGGGAACCATCGATGGCGGCTAACACGTAGTCAGACATGTGGGTGTCTCCTTACACGGGTGCATGAACAGTGATCGTCATTCTGACTCTTTTGTACACGAAGAGGTGGATCGGCAACACCGTAGCACCGGCTTTTTTGAGTAATGGCCGACTTCTGCGTCCCTCCCGTCGCAATGCTACACTTAGCCGCCTAGCGATTTCACCACGACAGCGCGAGGCGTAGCATGGGGCACGGCATCACGAGTCTATTACTCGTCGCACTGGGCGGTGCACTGGGAGGATTGGGACGCTTTGCGATCTCCAATACCATGGCCCGCTTACTGGGCAACGCCTTCCCCTGGGGAACACTCGTCGTCAACGCTAGCGGAGCGCTGCTGGCAGGCTGGCTGCTAGGCGTTTACGGCGTGCCCAACACACAGCCGTTTTGGCTATTTGCGCTAGCGGGTCTGCTCGGCGGCTATACCACGGTATCGTCGTTTAGCTTACAGACCCTCGAGCTATGGCAGCGCGGCCAGGCGTTGCGCGCCGCCCTCAACATGGTCGCCACGCTACTGTTGGGCGTCGCCACGGCAGCGCTGGGCTGGTGGCTGGCCCAGGCTTGAAGAGCAGAGGAGCCCTCGATGAATCTTAACGCCTATCTTGCCGTTGGCCTTGGCAGCGCTCTGGGCAGCGTGCTGCGCTATGGCGTTTCGCTGGCGTCGATGGCCGTGCTGGGTGGCCACTTCCCTTGGGGGACATTGCTGGTCAACGTGTTGGGTTCTTGCCTCATCGGCTGGCTCGCCGCGACGACGACCCGCCTGCCCCAAAGCGCGCTGGCACGACAGCAACCGCTGCTAATGGCAGGTTTCTGCGGGGGATTCACCACCTTCTCACTGTTTAGCCTGGAAACGCTGCACTTGGCCCAGCAGGGCAGCCTAGGGCTGGCGCTGCTCTACGGTATAGGCAGCTTACCGCTGTGCGTAGCCGCCGCCTGGATGGGCGAGCGCTTGGCCTTTTTAAACCAACCAGTGGCCTAAGCTCTTGATACGTGAACAGCTCGAACAGCAGCAGTCATGGATTTATCTGGCGTTTATCGCGCTCGGACTTTGCCTTGGCCTATTGGCTCCAGAACCAATGGCAGCGTTTGAGCAGGCACTATGGCCGCTGCTCGGTTTACTGCTCTTCGCCACGTTCACCCAAATCCCGCTGCTGCAAATAAAGCAGGGTCTTCAAGATACGCGCTTCATAGCGGCGCTGTTGATAGGTAATTTTGTCGTGATTCCTGCACTGCTGGGGGTGTTGGTGGTGTGGATTCCCTTGCCGCTGCCCGTGCTGGCAGGCGTTTTATTGGTGCTGCTGATGCCTTGCACCGACTGGTTTATTACCTTTACGCACTTAGGCCAAGGCGACGCAGCCCGCGCCATTGCCGCGACACCCCTTTTATTGCTCGTGCAGATGGTGGCACTACCTGCCTATCTATGGCTATTGCTAGGCAGCGAATGGTTGCAATTAACACTCTCCCCTACGTTACTGAGCGCCTTTTTGAGCTTGATAGTGCTGCCCCTGCTGCTCGCCTGGCTCACGGAGCGCGCAGCGCAGAGATTCGCCACTATCGAACGGGCTACCCGAGCACTGGGATGGATGCCGGTACCGCTTTTAGCCTGCGTGTTGCTGATCATTGCGGCGACTCAGGTCACACAGGTGTTGACCCTGCGTCAGCTACTCGGGCACGCAGTGTTGATCTTCATAGGCTTCTTGATCGTCGCGGCGCTGCTCGGCAAAGCGCTTGGCCACCTCTTTCAACTGCCGCCCACCAGCACACGCACACTGGTGTTTAGCTTCGGCACCCGTAATTCCTTCGTCATGCTGCCCATCGCTCTCACCCTACCCAATGGCTGGCAAGCCGCGGTGGTCATCATCGTGTGCCAATCGCTGGTCGAGTTACTGGGTATGGTGGCATACCTTCGCTGGGTACCGAAGCGTCTAATTCCCAGCAAAGACACAAAAAAAGCCGACGCTCACGGCAAGTAAGCGTCGGCGATGACAGTATGCCCGTGAGGATTAATGGCCGCCCATCAGTTTATCGACCGCTTCCGGGTCGTTATGAACGGCGTAGCGATCCACGACAGTGGCGCTTGCTTCGCTCAAGCCCACTAGGTCTACCTCGGTGCCTTCGCGACGGAACTTGATCACCACGCGGTCCAGTGCCTGAACGGCGGTCACATCCCAAAAGTGCGCTTTCGATAAATCAATGGTGACTTTGTCGATGCTCTCTTTGAAGTCGAACGCAGCCATAAAACGCTCGGATGAGGCAAAAAACACCTGCCCCACCACCTGATACTCGCGCTGTTTGCCGGCCTCTACCTCTTTCGAACCAACGTACATGATGTTGCCGACTTTGTTGGCAAAAAACAGCGCCGCCAGCAGTACGCCCACGAAAACCCCGATCGCCAGATTGTGGGTACCGACCGTGACGGCCACCGTTGCCAGCATGACGATATTGGTGCTCAACGGGTGCTTCTTCAGATCGCGAATGGACTCCCAGCTAAAGGTGCCAATCGAGACCATGATCATCACCGCCACCAGCGCTGCCATGGGAATTTGCGACACCCAGTCTGCTAGGAATACCACCATCAGCAGAAGCACCACGCCCGCAATCAGTGTCGATAGGCGCGTCCGGCCGCCCGACTTGATGTTGATCACCGACTGGCCGATCATCGCACAACCGGCCATGCCGCCCATAAAACCCGCCCCAATGTTGGCGATGCCTTGGCCTTTACACTCGCGATTTTTATCACTAGGCGTATCGGTAAGGTCATCTACAATGGTGGCCGTCATCATCGACTCAAGCAGACCCACCACGGCCAACATCACAGCATAGGGGAAAATGATCATCAGCGTTTCAAGGTTCAACGGCACGTTTGGCCACAGGAAAACCGGCAGCGTATCCGGCAGCTCGCCCATATCCCCCACGGTGCGAATATCCATACCGCTCACCATGTACACCACCGTCAGTACCACGATGCATACCAGCGGCGAAGGCACCGATTTTCCGATCATCGGCAGATAGGGGAACAGATAGATAATGCCCAGGCCTACCAGCGTCATGGCATACACGTGCCACGTCACGTTGGTCAGCTCCGGCAGTTGCGCCATGAAAATCAGAATCGCCAGCGCATTCACGAACCCGGTGACCACCGAGCGAGATACGAACCGCATGAGTTCCGCCAGCCGCAGGTAACCCGCGATGATTTGCAGCACGCCGGTCAGCAGCGTGGCGGCCAGCAGGTACTCTAGCCCGTGCTCTTTCACTAGCGTCACCATCAGCAGCGCCATCGCCCCTGTCGCGGCAGAAATCATACCTGGGCGGCCACCGGTAAAGGCGATCACCACCGCAATACAGAACGAAGCATAGAGCCCTACTTTCGGGTCCACGCCAGCAATGATCGAAAAGGCGATCGCTTCAGGAATGAGCGCCAGCGCGACGACAATACCGGACAGCGTGTCGCCCTTGATGTTAGAAAACCACTCATGCTTGCTGAAAGGTGCCATTCAGGGAGTCCATGGTTTGAGGTTTAAAGATAGTGCGTGCCATAGCCGCACAGAGGCAGCAAATGAGCACACATTAGTCATAGCTTGTCGAATGAATGCTACCGAACGAAGACGCACACGCGTCGGTAGCCAAATAGCGGCATCGGAGTGCCATAGCGCCGGGATGACGCGACAAGCATCATGGCGCTGATAAGGAGGGAAAAACCTAGGGTGGAGTCATCAGCCCTGAAGTCGGCAGAGCAATGAATGCCCATGCATTGTTCATTATGGTTACACCTTGCTGTTCTATCATCGTTATTCAGGCGAGAGGCCAGACGTGCTGGTCGCCGTGAGCGCGGCATTCTACCAGCAAACAGGCCGATTGACACCCGCCTCCCTAGACGTTTAGACGATGACCTGCCCCCTAAGCTTGGCTTACCATGGCACTTGCATGGCGATATTACCGTCGCCTTCTCGACATCTTGATTCTTTCCCACGCTATCGAACGAGAGGACCCGCACATGAGCCAGACAGTCGCAGTGATCAAAGGTGATGGCATCGGCCCTGAGATCATGGACGCCACCCTGCAAGTGCTCGACGCACTCGAGTGCGGGTTGACCTACGAATTCATCGACGCGGGCTTGGTCGCGCTCGACAAACACGGCACGCTGATTCCCCAAGCCTCGCTGGATGCCATCGAAAAGCACGGTATCGCTCTGAAAGGCCCGCTCACCACGCCGATTGGGAAGGGATTTTCATCGATCAACGTACAGCTACGCCGCCACTTCGATCTCTATGCCAACGTGCGTCCCGCCATCAGCTTTCCGGGCACGCGCTCCCGTTACGACGATATCGACATGATCACCGTGCGGGAAAACACCGAAGGGGCCTACCTCTCCGATGGCCAGGAGATGATTGACGACGGCAACACCGGCATTTCAGTGATCAAAGTGACCCGCCAAGGCTCCGAGCGCATCGTGCGTTACGCCTTTGAACTCGCCAAGCAAAACGGCCGCAAGAAAGTCACTGCCGTTCACAAAGCCAACATCATCAAAACCAGCTCCGGCCTGTTTTTGGACGTAGCCCGCGACATCGCCAGCGAGTATCCCGAGATCGAATTCCAAGAGATGATCGTGGATAACGCCTGTATGCAGCTGGTCATGAACCCTCATCAGTTCGATGTGGTGGTCACCACCAACCTATTTGGCGATATTCTATCCGACCTCTGCGCCGGTCTCGTAGGCGGTTTGGGCCTCGCCCCAGGGGCGAACATCGGTGAGAAAGCAGCTATTTTCGAAGCGGTACACGGCTCAGCCCCCGACATTGCAGGCAAGAAAATTGCCAACCCCTGTGCCCTACTGCTCGCCGCCGCCCAGATGCTCGACCATCTCGGCATGACCGCCAAGGGGGATGCCATTCGTCAGGGGATTCGCGCCGTGCTCGAAAACCGCCGCGACATGGTGACACCCGATATGGGCGGCACCGGCACTACCGATACTTTTGCCCAGGCGCTCGTAGAACACTTGCAACGCTGAGCCTAGCCCAGCCACACATCGAGAAACAGCATGATCACCAAGCCCATCGCCAGGCCAAACGTCGCTTTCTTCTGATGGCCGCAGCGGTGGGTTTCGGGAATGATTTCATGGCTGATCACATAGAGCATGGCCCCTGCCGCAAACGCCAACCCCCAAGGCAGCAGTACTTGGGAGACGGTGACGACGCTAGCACCAAAGAGCCCCCCAATCGGTTCGATGAGCCCGGTCAACGCGGCGATCGACCAGGAGCGCCACTTGGAGTAACCCTCGCCCATCAGCGCGACGGCCACCGCCAGCCCTTCCGGCATGTTCTGTAAGCCAATACCTATCGCTAGCGGCATACCTCCTTCTAGGCCATTGGCACCAAAACCAACGCCGACCGCTAACCCTTCCGGCAGATTGTGAATCGCAATGGCAAACACGAATAGCCAAACGCGGCGCAGCGATGCGGCTTCGGGCCCTTCCCGCCCCTGTTGAAAGTGCTCGTGGGGCAATCCTTCGTTGAGTAAGGCAAGGGCACCCATACCTAGCAAAATGGCAGTGCAGACGAGAGCCGCAGGCACCGGCCCGCCAGCATAGTAAATCTCAGCGGCGTCGAGTGCGGGAATGATCAGTGAAAAAAACGAGGCCGCCAGCATCACACCCGCGGCAAAACCCAGCGCTAAATCTCGAAACCCTCGACTCGGCGTGGTTCCCAGCAGTACCGGCAGAGCCCCCACCGCGGTCAATGACCCCGCCACCAAACTCCCTACGACTCCTAGTACCAGCGTATTTTCCATGAGAAATCATTGACTCGATATGTCATATAAAAAGGTGAGATAACCGCTGACGACGTCTGTAAGGAAACGGGCGTCTAGGTCACCCCATTGGCGAGTCAGTGTAACCTCACATGGCGATGTCTTCGAGAGCACTCGAAGCACGACTGGGTTCGCGAGCAGGCGTCAATCGTAGGTTAACGTGCCAAAAAGCGACACCCTGCGCGCAGTTAGAGAGATGACCACTATGACAACGAAAAGAAAGCATCAGAACGGTATGTGCGGCACGTCTTGGCCATGTCTCATCATGACGTTCTTAATCAGCGTTAACATCACTCATCACGCCTCGGCGCAAGAAGTACGCTTTACACCAGAGCGCATCATGACATGGCCAACGCGCAGCTTCGCTGGGGAAACGCGCTATCGCGTGGTGGAAAAATCCGGCCAGCGCGTGCTTCAAGCAGACGCCTTGGGGCAGGCTTCCGCTCGCTATCTTGAGCGAACCATCGACCTAAACGCCACACCGTATCTGCACTGGTGCTGGCAAGTTAGCACTACCTACCCGGGACTTGACGAAACGACCAAAGCGGGCGACGACTACCCCGCAAGAGTATACGTTGCCCGAAAAACAGGCCTATTGCCCTGGCAAGTGGAATCCGTGAATTACGTTTGGGCGTCTGAGCAACCGCAGGGAGCTCATTGGTCCAATGCGTTTACTGACCGCGCTCAGCTTCTGGCACTGCAAAGCGGCGAACACAACGTAGGCCAGTGGCAGGCGGAAGTACGCGACGTGCGCGCCGACTATCGCGCCCTGTTCGGCAGCGCGCCCGATGAGATTCACGGCATCGCTTTAATGAGCGACGGCGATAACGCTGGCGGCAGCGCAATAGCTTGGTTCACCCACTTGGGCTTCTCCGCCGATGCTACCCCACCTACCTGTCCATACTAGTCAACATATGTTAAAACAGATACATAACGCTACCCATGTGACATTTTGTGTCGCACTGATACAAAACAATGTTTTCTATAAGAAACTGGTCTACTCTTAGCGCATTTATAATAACGTGATTGAGAGTCTGCTCCATGCTTAGCCCCTTCTCCTCTGATAACTTGCGCGGCGCCATGGCGCAACATACGGCCTGCATTTACTTCACTCCCGCAGGCATCATTCAAGATGCCAGCCCGCAGTTTCTGGAAACGGTGGGATACTCTCTGGCAGAGATCAAAGGTCAGCATCACCGTCTTTTCTGCTATCCAGAAGATACTCAGAGCGCAGCCTATGCCACCTTCTGGGAAGCACTCGCCGCAGGAGAGCGTCAGCAAGGTCGTTTCCGGCGCATCAATGCCCACGGTGAGGAAGTGTGGCTAGAGGCCACTTATGTCCCTATTAAAAATCGTCGTGGCAAGGTCGTACAGGTGTTCAAAGTGGCCACTGACGTCACCGATAAACACCAGCGCGCCGCCCGTGAACGCGCGATTTTACAGGCGCTGGATAGCTCTATGGCAGTCATCGAATTTACCCCAGACGGTTACATCTTGGATGCTAACCGTAACTTCGAGCAGGCCATGGGCTATTCGCTAGGTGACATTCGTGGCAAGCATCACCGTATGTTTTGTACGAAGGAGTTCTACCAGCAGCGCCCAGACTTCTGGAAACAGCTCGCCAACGGTGAGTTCAAGCAAGGCAAGTTCATGCGCTTGAACGCAAAGGGTCGCGTGGTATGGCTGGAAGCCACGTACAACCCCATCGTGGACGGTGATGGCAAGGTGGTGAAGGTGGTGAAATTCGCCACGGACATTACCCGTGCCATGGAAGCATCCGAAGCCGCTCGCGCGACCGTGGGAAGCGCCCGCGTGTCGTCTCATCAGACCCAGCGCATTGCGCAAGAGGGACTCGAGCATCTGCGAAACGTCCTCTCTCACTTTCAGCATGCCAGCCACACGCTGGGAGACGCGCAGCGCCTGATTAGCGACCTAAACAAACAGGCAGAGCAAATCAACAAAACGGCCAACACGATTGCTCAAATTGCCAGCCAAACTAACTTGCTTTCCCTCAATGCTGCCGTGGAAGCCGCCCGTGCGGGTGAACAAGGGCGTGGCTTTGCGGTCGTGGCTAACGAGGTGCGTCAGCTCGCCCGGGGCTCAAGCGACGCCGTCAACGAGATCACCCGAGTGCTCAAAGAGAATAGCGCTCTGGTGCTGCGCACCACTGAGGCGATGCAACAGGTCGTGGAGCAGGGGCAAACCAGCCAGACCAGCGTGCAGCAGATCGAGGCGATCGTGAACGACATTCTTCAGGGGGCACAAAGCGTTTCTCACTCCATCGAACACCTGACGCTCGAACCTGCATGACGGTGACGCCCTATGAACACGAAAGCCCCGCCAGCTTGCGCTGACGGGGCTTTTAACACGTACTATCGGCGTGCTTAACGCAGCTTGGTCTTGCGCAGGTAAGGCAGCACGGCATCAAACTCACCAAACTTCTGCTTGGCATCCTCGTCGGAGACACTGGGTGGAATGATGACATCCTGTCCGACCGTCCAATCCGCCGGGGTGGCGATGCCATGCTTCGCAGTGGTTTGCAACGCATCCAACGCCCGCAAAATCTCCGCAAAGTTACGGCCAACGGTCATCGGGTAGGTCATGGAAAGCTTGAGCTGCTTGTCCGGGCCGATGATGAAGACCGAACGCACCGTAGCGCTATCGGCGGGCGTGCGGCCATCGGGCAGATAGGCATCTTCCGGCAGCATATCGAACAGCTTGGAGACCTTGAGACCTTCGTCGGCAATGATCGGGAAGCCGACGCTGCTGCCACTCACGGTTTCGATGTCGCCCGCCCAGCGCTTGTGATCCTCTACACCATCGACGGACACACCGATGACCTTGGTGCCACGCTTCTCCCACTCGGCACTTAGCGTTGCGACGGCGCCGAACTCCGTGGTGCACACCGGCGTGAAATCTTTCGGGTGTGAGAACAGAATCGCCCAGCTGTCGCCGATCCAATCGTGAAAGCGGATCGGCCCGTGGCTCGTCTCTGCTTCGAAATCAGGCACGACTGCATTGATACGTAATGACATCGTTGCTCCTCGTTGAAGTGAAGTGGCTCTCATACCATATATGACTTTCAACGCCTTCACTATAGAACGTTTAGTGCTAAAGCAATGAAATGATGGCAGCGTTCACTCGGCCGGTTTTACCTCTTTCTCTTCGCGTTTGATCCGCTTGACCCAGCGCTGTTTTGCATAATGGCGCAAGTTCGCCACGCTATCGGTCTCATCGACGATATCTTGACCCAGGATGGTTTCGATAATGTCCTCCAGGGTGATCAGACCCACGAAGGTACCGTGCTCATCGTAGACCACGCGCATATGAAGGTGATCTTTCAACATGGAGGTGAAGACCTGCTCCACATTATTGGAGACGTCGACGCTGCCGATGGGATGCATCAATTCACGCATCGTCTTGGTGTCATCGGCGTGGTACATATCCGATTTATGCACATAGCCAAACGCCTGCTCGCCGTTATCCATCACCGGAAAGCGTGTGAATGGCGCCTTTCCGTACTGCTCGTCGAACTCGCTGACGGTCATGTTGGGTGGCACGGTCTCACACACGGTGCGTGGCGTCATAGCCTTGTTCACCGTAATATCGTGCAGGTTGAGCATGTTGATGATGGTGCGTGATTCGTCAGCATCCAACACCTCCTCTTCGAGCCCCACCCGCGCCAATACTTTGATTTCGTCACGCAAATCCACGTCATGTTCAGATTTACCTAGACGGCGAGTAATCTGCTCTGACATCCAAATGAACGGTAGTAACCCTACGATCATAGGATTGAGGAGTTTTGGTAACACAGGGGCCAAACCACGCCAGTAGGTCGCACCAATCGTTTTGGGGATGATCTCTGAAAGGATCAGAATCAACATGGTCATGACCGCAGACACGATCGCAATGGAAGACTCGCCGAACACCACCGCCGCCTGGGCACCGACAGCCGTGGCACCGACGGTATGCGCAATCGTATTGAGCGTCAGAATCGCCGCCAGGGGCCTATCGATATTGGTTTTTAACTTGGTCAGCGCGGTATGTAGCTTTGGATTGTCTTCTTTTTGCTTGGCAATATAGCTCGGCGTAATCGACAGCAGCGCTGCCTCAAGGATGGAACACAGAAAGGAAAACGCGATTGAAAGAGTAGCAATCGTGATGAGAAGGAACATGGAAGCTCTTGGTAGTGGGTGAAATAGCCTTATAGAGACTCAACATTGGGCTGTCAATCATTAGCTTAGGCAATTCATTGCTGCACTGCTAGCCCACCTATGTAAAATGTGTCGATATGCTCGGCATGTGCCATCTCACCCGATTGCGTCCCTCTTTTTTGGCAAGATACAGCGCCATATCGGCATGGCGTAAATCCTCTTCCCAATGTTCATCACTCCCGCAGGGGCTCACTTGGCAAGCGCCAATGCTCACTGTGACATGCACCGCCCCTTCACTGGTCAAAACAGGCTTTTCGGCGATCCCTCGCCGAAGTGTCTCTAGCGTTGGGGCGTCGTGGGTGTCGCACAAGCAGACGCCAAATTCCTCGCCGCCCATACGTGCGACCAAGTCATCCGTACGTAGCGAGTTGCTGAGACGATTGGCCACCTCTTTGAGTACCTCATCGCCTACCTGATGTCCGTATTGATCGTTGATCGACTTGAAATAATCAATATCGATGACAGCAACAGTAAAGGTAAACCTCGCTTGTAAATAAAAGGCCATTGCGCGCTCCACAAAAGCGCGCCGATTTGGCAATGTCGTCAACATATCGGTTTCAGCGAGATAACGTAGCTGCTGTTCTGCATGATGGCGGGACTTTTCCACTTCCAAGGCGTAAAAGAAGGCGCCTAACGTATCTAAAAGTGGCTGAAAAAAGAGGGCGTCCTCGTCGGTGTAGTCGTCTTGTTTATTGGCGAGCCCTATCATACCGACAGTGTCATCGGCAATTCTGATAGGTAACCCTAAAAACCTCTGTAGCGGAGGATGCCCGGCAGGCGTACCGCGAGATGCATGATGCTGACGAGGGCGATTGGCAATCACGACATGACCACTGGTCACTACGTGGCCAAACAAATTGTCCAGATTGTTGAAAAACAGTTCGCCCCGTTGGTAAGCCCGGTACTGTTCATTGGTCTCCTCGCTCCAGCTAATGTTCGATAGGGCGTGGATAAACAGGGATTTCTCCCCGTCGCTTCGCACTTGCACCTGGCCGATCAGTCCAAACTGGCTCTCTGCGAGATATAACAGCTCATCGAAGATTAGTTCACAGGAGTGGCGAATGTCTTTTTCGCGAAGAAAAACGCTCTGGGCGCGGTTCATGAAGTTGAGTAGCTGCACCTGCTTTCGCTCCCGAAGCTCGGCGCTCTTTTTCTCCGAAACATCCCGCATGATGCAGGTTAAACGCAGCGGCCTCCCTGCGCTGTCATTGGCCACCACCCGGCCATAGGAGTTGACCCACAGCCAATGGCCCTCGGCATGACGCATGCGATACTCGACGTTCAATACACCGTCCTCCTGCGCCAAGAGCCGCCGGATAGCGTTATTGACCGACGTGAAGTCCTCCGGATGAATCAAACGTTTCCAGAAGCTGGAGCGACTCTCCACCTCATCGCACTCCAGACCCAGCATCTCACACCAACGCTGATTGAATACACTGTGATCGTTGGCTATCTCCCAGTCCCAAACGCCCACGTCAGCAGACTCGATCATCATGGCGAAATCACTATTACTGATGCCTGATCTTTGCTTATCGATAAGATAGATGTAATCGCTAATGAAGTAACTCAACGACTCCAAGAAACGTAGGTCTTTCTCAGACAGGGTATTGGGTCGGTTATCGATCAAGCAAACGGCCCCTACCTCGCGACCGCCTGCCGTGAGGGGCACGCCCGCATAAAAGCGTATGTGCGGCGCTGCTAGCACCAGTGGGTTATCGCAAAAATCAGGATGTTGGCTGGCATCCTCGATCACCAGTGGAGCCCGTAAAGCTACCACGTGGCGGCAGAATGCATCCTCCAACGACGTAACATCTACGTCTAACCCTGATTTGGCGATAAACCACTGTTTCTGACCCAGAACGGAAACCAGCGCAATGGGAAATTCGAAAAAGTCTGCGACGGAAGCAATGAGCTTATCCAGTGCGTCGGTGTCGACGTCAAGAGACAACTTATAGTGACGAATGTGTTGCCAGCGCTTGTTGAGCATTACGTTATACCCTGGTGGCATCGACCCAGTTGCCCACATCATAGGCTAGCTATACTTTATCTCGCGCCAGGGTAGCACTGTCAATTGGTAAAACGCCTCGTTTTCTAAGCACCATTACTTTCAGATGCTTACTTCAAAAAGTTGATAATTTTTAACATTGATGAAACACAAGGAGTGATACGACCAGTGTGCAATTAGGCTAAAACCTAAAGAGCAATGAAATAGCAAAAGAACCAAGCGGACACTTTTTATTATATGCTTCATCAAACATTTAGCTGCGCTGATAGGCGTACTGCACATGCACAAGTACGTGCACCTTAGCGACTCGCCAGCGTGCGTAATACATGTTCGACCTGCGCTTTCGCTTGCTGTTGATTGACACCACTTTTGAGTAGTAACCGCAGCCCTGACATAGAGAGCGTCAAGAAGTACGCCAAGCTGCCTGCATCATGTCCCGGAGAGATAGCGCCTTCTTGCTGTGCTTGTTCAATCACCGTAACGAAGAAATCGGTGATGGCCTGAACACTTTGCTTGGCCGCCTGGGCCTCTGCGCTGTCACCGTTACCCAACTCAGTGGCCGAGTTGAATATCAAGCAGCCCAACGCCGCTTGCTCGCTCTCTGCCTGCTCGGCAGTGCGTGTCAATAAACTGTCGATAAAGTGCCAAGCGCTCTCTTGTTGAGCGAGCAATGTCGCTAACTCTCCCAAAAGCTGATCCCGGTAACGTGTCAGCGCTTCGGTAAAAAGCGCTTCTTTACTGCCATAGGCATGATAGAGGCTACTGCGGGAAATGTTCATGGCACTCAGCAAATCGCGCAGCGATGTATGATGGTAGCCCGAACGCCAAAAGGATTGCATAGCAGCGCTCAATGCGGCTTCTGGCTCATGCTGCATCGGTCTTCCAACACCCATGTATCTACCCCACTGCCTGTCTGACTCATTAGCGGCCTAATATACCATGGGCGGTCTCGTTTGCGCCGGGCGCCCTGCCACGCGTTTTACGACAACTGTTGCAGTTTTGTTAAGGTAACGGCATTACCCTGCTAATCGACGCCCCACGCTTGATGGCGTTTATGTGAAAACAAGTTTGGGTCCGTAAGGCAACAAGTGACTTTGCTAGTTAACTAGATGCACAACGCGACTAGGCAGAGCAACCGAAAATGAAGCCTTGTTAAAAGCGGGTAATGCGCACTATCGGGTGTTAAAGAGGCTCTTGGCCTACGCACCAAAGACGCTGCCCCCACACCAAAACGCCCCCAATTAAGGGGGCGTTTGGCGTTTTAGATTAACGCCAGGGTTTTAAGCAAAGACCTCGGTCCATTCACTGCGCTTGGCCAGCAGACCTTTGGCAAGCGCCTGGGCGCCTTCCAGGCTGTGGCTGGCGGCCCAGCCGCACTGCATTTCGTTGCAAGCGGGCACCTCGGTGGCGGTAAGTACGTCGTTGAGGGTCTGCTCGATGATCGACAGCACATCGTCGTAATCATCGTGGTTGATCAGCGCGATGTAAAAGCCGGTCTGGCAGCCCATCGGGCTGATATCGACCACTTTATCCGTGTGATTGCGCGACATTTCCGCCATCAAATGCTCCAGGGAGTGCAGCGCAGGCATCTCCATGTGCTCTTTGTTAGGCTGGCAGATACGCAGATCGTATTTATGGATACGGTCGCCGTTCTGGCCCTCTTTGATATCGGCCAAACGTACGTAGGGGGCTTTTACCTTGGTGTGATCCAGGTTAAAGCTTTCGACGTTCATCTTTTTCTCGGTCATATGGGCTCCATCATCGTTCGGTTTTGGTCGCCTATTCTACACGTTGTGCCCTCATGACACCTTGGGCGCATCAAAATTCCACGGCTCATCGGTGTAGACGCACACGTTGGCGTCTTCGATATCGCCGTCGGGCGACTCAACGTGCTGGGCGAAGAACTCTTGAATTTCTTTGCGCTGGCAGTGCGCCTCGAACTCTTCACGACTGGCCCAAATCTCGTGAAACACGATGGGATAGCTAGTGCCCTGGGCAAACGGGTTATCGATTTGGCGGGTCACCGTGTAGTGCAGGCAGGCATCTTCGCGATGCGTATTGGGCTCTAGACTCTGCAGCGCTTTGAAGACGGCTTCCTCTTTACCGGCTTTGGGTTTGAAGCTTGCGATGCAGTAGATTTTTTTCGACATGTCGTCTTACCCGTGATAATGAAAGCTGCCCCCATTATGGGGTCGATAGCGATGGATACCAACCTATCGCATCATGCGTTCTGCCAACGTCTCCAACTCGGGCACCGTCATATCGGGTTCGATCCCCCAAGGGTCGAACGGTGCATCCGAATGGCGACGTACCCAGGCACTGCGCAAGCCCGCATGGGTGGCACCAATCACATCGAACGGGTTACTGGAGATGAGCCATGTGGTTTCCGGCCGCGTCTCTAACCGTGTGCGAAGATAGGCGTAAACGGCGGGGTCGGGCTTGAAGCGCTTGATGGCGTCGACACTCACCACGGCGTCCATGTGACTTTTCACCCCGGCGCGCGTCAACAGCTGATTGACGGCGTCTTCGGTACCGTTCGAAAACGCCACACAGCGAATACCGGCATCGCGCAGTCGATCCAGCGCAGGCACCACATCGGGAAAAGCGGGCAGCTCAGCATAAACCGCCATCAAGTGGTCACGATCGTTATCCGACAGGCCGGTTTGCAGCGCGCGGTCGGTAAATACCAGCGCCTCGCGGGTACACTCGGCAAAGGGCACATAGGCGCCCATCAGCCCATGGCGAAAGCTGTACTCTAGCTGTTTTTCCCGCCAGCGCTTGGCGAACTCTCCCGCCTGCTGCGCATCTTGCAGGCGACGTTTCAGCTCGATCGTCACGCCTTGGGTATCAATCAGCGTGCCGTATACGTCAAAAGCGAGTACCGGTTGCATGACAGGCTCCTTTTCAAACATTGGTGGCTTTATGACGTTAAGCTTAGCGGGCTGGCCGAAAACCTCCATTAGCATGACATCTCATTTGGTCGTGAAAAGAGACCTCGCCTTGCGGTGTTCGTTTCATTACTTGCCAACAGTAATGCAAACAATCATTATTATCATTCGCTAGAACAATGCTCTTTATGGTTCATGATGCCTGCTCCTCACCACCTCTTATTGATCGACGATGACCCTATCCTTGGTGAGCAGTTGATCACGCTGCTCAGCCAGCGTAACTACCGCGTTACTCACTGCCTGGATGCCGACAGCGGTTTTCGATGTTTACAGGAAATCGATATCCATCTGCTGCTACTGGACGTCCGACTGCCGGGCATGAGCGGCTTGGAGCTACTCGCAGTGCTGCGTGACAGGTTCTCCCTGCCCGTTTTAATGCTGAGCGCGTGCGGGGCCGAAGAAGAGCGCATCAAAGGGCTACAGCACGGCGCGGATGACTATTTGGCCAAGCCCTTCCACCCGCTCGAATTGGCGCTGCGTATCGACGCATTGCTGCGTCGCTCGGCCCCACCACCCGCTGCCCAAGCGCAGTGCTTGCAGGTGGATGACCTCTCCCTTGACGCCTCTCGCACAGAGATCAAAGTGGCAGGGCAAGCCGTCGAGATTACCCCACTACAGTTTCGTTTACTGTGGTTGTTGGCCCATCACCGAGGCCAAACGCTGAGCAAGACGTATCTTTATCATCGCCTGTTTCAGCGGGAGTACAGCCCCTATGACCGTAGCCTGGATATGCACGTCAGCCGCGTTCGTCGTAAGCTCAGCGGTGCCGGGTTCGACGCGCTAAGGCTGCAAACTCAGCACGGCAAAGGGTACTGCTTGCAATGAGACAGCGATTGCTATGGAAGCTGTGCGGCATCGTGGCGACCGGTGGCATTGCGTTAGTGGTCTCGACGTCACTGCTCGAGAAATGGGCAGAGCGCCAAATGAGCGTGATTGCCCCACACCACCAACGCACTCTGGCAAGCTGGGGCGAGACTACCGAAGCCCTTTACCGCGAGGGCGACGACGCTGCACTCGCCGACTGGCTAGACGCACTGCAAGCCCAGGAGAACACCTGGGCAGCGGTGGTTACCTCCAGCGTAACGCCAGTGGCTGGGGGCACGCTCTCCGAACAGTTTCGAGAGGGTTATCGGTTGGGCCGGCTGATCGAGTGGCCGATTCATCTCTATTTTCCCGACAATCCCATCATGGACATCACCTTCGAAGGCGGCCACCGTCACTTTTTAATTACCCTGCCCCAGCGCATGCGCCCGGGTAGCCACTTGAGAAGCGTCATTTGGCTCGTCAATGGTGTTATCCCGCTTCTGACGCTGTTAGCCATTGGCTGGCTGCTGTATCGACACATTAGCGGGCCGCTGCGCTACCTGCGCGATGCCACGCAGGCCATCAGCGACGGTCAGCCTCATCCATCACCGAGCACGATGCCCCGTGACGACGAGTTAGGCGAGCTCATGCTCCGATTCGACGGCATGGCCAGCAAAACCCAAGCGACCATCGCTGCCCAGCGGCAGCTTTTGGCCGATCTCTCCCATGAAATTCGCGCGCCGCTGACACGCCTTGGCTTGGCGATCGAGCATATGAAAGCAGGCGCTAGCTCGCCTTCGTCCGTCGCTCGCCTGGAGCAGGAAAGTCAGCAGATGCGCCAGTTAGTCAATGATGCCCTAACGCTTGCTTGGCTGAGCCATGAGACACCGGTTTTGGGTACCGACACCTTTGATCTGGTCGACCTACTGGACGCTTTGTTGGACGACGCGCGTTTCGAGTACCCCGATCACCGCTGGAGCGTGTCGCTGCCGGAGAGCGCTCTGCTGTACCACTCTAGCCAGCGCGCATTGGGACAGGCGCTGGAGAATCTATTACGCAACGCCTGCCACTATTCGTTGGCTACGTCACCGCCGCCCACAGTGACACTGTCTCTGACCCCCCAGCCGCGCGGCTATCGGCTAACCCTGCGCGATAACGGTCCAGGCGTCGAGGCCTCGCAGTTACCGCACTTGTTTACCCCCTTCTATCGCACAGCCGATGCACGCCGATGCCGCCCAGAAGGCACGGGGCTAGGACTTGCATTGGCACTGCGTCATATCCATGCCGTGCACGGCAACATCGTCACACGTAACCACCCCGAGGGTGGTTTGGAACACCTCATCACACTGCCGAGAGATGCAGCCCAGCAAGGCATCGACCTACCCGCACACGATCAGTTGTAACAGTTGTAAAAACGGTAGCCAGCCGCGCACACTCAAACGAGAATAATAATCAAATAGAAAAATATGGGAGCCTACTCGTTACCATGCAGCCAACCGCTCGCTTTCTTCGTCATCCTCTTACGCTAACCATCGCTACTCTGATGAGCAGCACCGCGTTTGCTCAATCGCCAGCGTTGCTGGATACCCTTCACGTCGTCGGGGAAGCGCCTCTCCATGGCGACAGCGTGGTAGAAGCCGAGACGCTGGAGCGCTACCAAGCCGACGATCTTGGCGATCTATTCAATCAAGACCCACAAATCAGCGTGGGCGGCTCGCTCGGCATCGCACAGAAGCTCTACGTGCGAGGCATCGAAGACCCGCTGTTGAACGTCACCATCGACGGCGCGGCACAAAGCGGCAGCCTGTTTCACCATACGGGCCGTATTGGTGTAGATCCTGCCCTGCTCAAGCGCGTCGAAGTCACCACGGGGGCCGGTCGTGCCACTGATGGCCCCGGTGCCCTAGGCGGCAGCGTTCGCTTTGTCACTAAAGACCCCGATGATCTACTGCGTGATGGAGAGCACTTGGGCGGGCTATTGTCGGCGGGAGCGGGCACCAACCCAGAAAGTTATCGCGTGAGCACCACCCTGTTTGGTCGCGTCAACGACCAGTGGAGCGCCATGGGCACTCTCGTCGAACGCGACCAGCAACGCTATGAAGACGGCAACGGCAGCGAACAGGCCGGCACCGAGGCCAATCAGCAGTTGGGCCAAGTGAAACTGCTAGGGGACTTCGGCACACAGCGTTTTACGCTCAGCCATGAGATTCGTCAGGACGAAGGCGAACGGGCCCAGCGGCCTCAATGGGTCGTTAGCGGCTTCAATCGCCTGTACTCGCTGGATGCCGAGCGCCAAACCAGTACGCTGAATTACCAACTGCGCCCGCAGGGGCAATCATGGCTCGACCTGGAAGCCACGCTGTACCACACCACGGCCGATGTGGAACAAAACGTCGCGGACCGCTGGGGACGTTATTTCGGCGAATCCGAGTCCACCGGGCTGACGCTTGCCAATACGAGCCGTGTGGGCAGCCACCGTATCGTTTACGGCATCGACTATCGGGATGACGAGGTCACCGCAGGTTACGAGGAAAACCCTACACAGGAACGCGAAAGCGGTGATATCGCCGGGATATTCGTACAAAACGACCTGCAGCTCACCGATGACGTTCGGCTGGGGATCGGCGCCCGGTACGACCGCTATCGCCTCACCGATAATAGCGGCCTCTCTTACCGCGAGGACGACATAAGCCCCAATATCGACGCCGAATGGATGGTCTCCGATCACGTCACGTTGAGCGCTGCCCATGCGCGCGCATTCCGCGGCCCGAAAGCCCACGATGCGTTCAAGCTCGAAGGCGCCGCCAACGCCCCGGATCTTCGCGGCGAACAGGCCCGTAATAGTGAAATCGCCGCGCGCTTCGAGCAGGGCCCTTGGCAACTCAGTGCGGAGCTGTACCGTTCGACCATCGATGACGTCATTGCCGACCCCCTGGGCCGCCCTACCCTGTATCAGAACGTCGGCGATCTTGAATCCAACGGTTATGTGCTCAGCGCGAATTACCAGTGGGCATCACTGTCCGCCGGGCTGAGCTTCCATCACAATGATATCGAGCTGAATGGCCAGCCGCTGACCGTTTATGAGTACAACGGTATTGGTAACACCATCGGCAATACCTGGACGGCAAACGTCGACTACCAAGTCAATCGCGCCTGGCAGGTGGGCTGGCGTGGCCAGTTCGTCGAAGGCATTAGCGCCTTGGAGACCTCGGTGGGCACCATTGGCAAACCGGGGTATGGCGTACACGATGCCTATGTCCGATGGCTTCCCACCCAAAGCGAGGACTTAGCGGTCACGCTAACCGTCAACAACTTGCTGGATAAGCAGTATCTGGACCATGCCAGCAACGCTGACTTCGAGCACCTCCCAGGCTATGAGGGCATCGTAGGGCTGGCCGAGCCCGGGCGCGACGTTCGCCTGGGCGTCGACTACCGGTTTTAATCCCAGTGATCACTACGTACTGAAACGACACTGCCCGCAGCAAGCGGGCAGTGTCGTTGGTCGAGTTATGCGTTCAGGCGTTAAATCGTGAAGGCGGCTTCCTGCTGGCCGGTTTTCAGATCACCCGCGCGCACCAGCTCATCGGTCACGCGGTCGATGGCGCGCTTGGCACGGCCGATCATCTCGTCCACTTCACCACGGTTGATGGTCAGCGGCGGTGCAAAGCCGAGAATGTCGCCCTGGGGCATGGCGCGGGCAATCAGATTTTCTTCCATAGCCGCTGCCGCCACCCGAGGGCCGACTTTCAGCGTGGGGTCGAAGTGCAGGCGCTGCTTGGCATCCGGTGAAAACTCCAGCGCCGCCATCAGGCCTACGCCGCGCACGTCGCCCAGCAACGGGTGGCCTTCGAAGGTCGCTTTCAGCTGCTGCTGGAAGTAAGCGCCGGTTTCTGCTGCGTTGCCCACCAAGTTTTCGCGCTCGATGATATCCAGGTTCGCCAGGCCAGCGGCACAGCCCAAGGCGTGGCCGGAATAGGTCCAGCCGTGGCCGATGGGGCCATATTCGCCGGTACCCTGCTCCAGCACTTTCCATACCTTGTCGCCGACGATGACACCCGACAGCGGCTGGTAGGCGCTGGTCAGGCCTTTGGCGATGGTGATCAGGTCTGGCTTCATGTTGTAGTGGTGGCTACCGAAGTCGGAGCCGGTACGGCCAAAACCACACACCACTTCGTCGGCGATCAGCAGCACGTCGTACTTGTCCAGCACCGGCTGAATCGCTTCCCAGTAGCCTTCTGGCGGCGGCACGATACCACCGGTGCCCAGCACCGGCTCGCCGATGAAGGCGGCCACGGTGTCCGGTCCCTCTTCCAGAATCATCGCTTCGAGCTTGTCCGCGCAGTAGGCGGAGAATTCGAGCTCGGTCATGCCGTGTTGTTCGGCGGCACGCAGGTAGTAGTGCGGCGCTTCGGTATGGCGAATGGTATCGATGGGCAGGTCGAAGTGGTCGTGGAACGCCTTCAGACCAGTCAGCGAGCCAGACGCGATGCCTGAGCCGTGGTAGCCGCGCATGCGCGAGATGACCTTTTTCTTCTGCGGGCGGCCCAGCACGTTGTTGTAGTAGCGCACGATCTTGAGCTGGGTTTCGTTGGCGTCAGAGCCGGACATGCCGTAGTAAACCTTGGACATGTTGAGGCCCGCGATTTTCAATACGCGCTCGGACAGCTCGATTTGCGGCTCGTTGGAGTGGCCGACGTAGGTGTGGTAGTAGGAAAGCTCAAGCGCCTGCTTGTAAATCGCTTCCGCCACTTCGGTGCGGCCATAACCGATGTTGACGCAGTAAAGGCCCGCAAAACCGTCGATGAACTCACGGCCATCTTTATCCACGATGTGGATGCCTTTACCGCCGGTAATCACGCGGCCCGGCGCATCGCCATGGGCGAAATCACGCAAATGGGTAGAGGCGTGGAAGGTGACTTTGCGGTCGCGTTCGATCAGGTCCTGATGCAAGCTCATAACGTTCTCTCTGTACGATACGCCTTTCACATATTAGAAAGGCTTCAATTCAATAGTACTGGGGCCAGCGGGGCTGGATAGGGGCTAAGCGAACCGTCTTTTTCAGGGATGAAAAAGCCGAGCGCCCAGGGATGGGTCTACAGCGTGTTCGTGTGCCCCTATCCAGCCATGCACAATGGCGATATTTAACTACCCGATACGGAACCCAGCGCCCCCAGGCAGTAGTACTTCGTTTCCAGGTACTCATCGATGCCCGTCGCGCCACCTTCACGGCCAAGGCCGGACTGTTTGACGCCGCCGAAAGGCACGGGCGGGCCGGTCATCTTCACCGAGTTGACGCTCACCATGCCGTACTCCAGCGCGCGCATCAGCTTCCAGATGCGGCGAATATCGTGGGTATAGATATACGCAGCCAAACCATATTCGGTGTCGTTGGCCATCTCGATCACTTCGTCGTCGCTACTATAAGCGGTAATGCCGGCCACGGGGGCAAAGTTCTCTTCCTGCCATACTTTCATTTGCGGCGTCACACCGGTCAGCAGCACCGGCATGAAGAAGTTATCGCCCGGCGCTTGGCTTTGGTCACCCGCGATCATCGTGGCACCTTTCGAGATCGCATCATCGACAATCGCAGCCGCTTTTTCGACCGCTTGGCGGTGAATCAGAGGGCCAAGATCCACTTCGCCGTGCAGGCCGTTGCCCACGGTGAGTGCCGCCATGCGCTCGGTGAACTGGGCCACGAACTCATCGTGAATGGATTCGTGTACCAGTATCCGGTTAGCGGCTAGGCAATCCTGCCCGGCGGTTTGGAACTTCGCGGCCACCGCCGCATAGGCGGCTTCTTTGGGGTCCATATCCGGTCCAACGATGAACGGCGCGTTGCCACCCAGCTCCAGCGAAAGACGTTTTACCGTATTGGCGCTCTGTTCGATGAGCAGGCGGCCCACGCGGGTGGAGCCGGTGAACGAGAGCGCACGAATGCGCGGTTCGCTGCATAAAATCTTGGAGACTTCCGCAGGGTCACCCAACACCACGTTGAAGATACCCTCCGGAATGCCCGCACGCTCGGCAAGCTCGGCCAGCGCCAGTGCCGAAAAAGGCGTCTCGTTGGCGGGCTTCACGATCACCGGGCAGCCTGCGGCCAGCGCAGCGGCGGCTTTACGGGTGATCATCGCCAGCGGGAAGTTCCAGGGTGTGATCATCGCCGCAATGCCCACCGGCTCCTTGATGGTGCCGAGCGATGCATTGGGAATGTGGCTTGGGATGGTTTCGCCGTAGGTGCGTTTGCCCTCTTCGGCGAACCAACGCACGAAGCTGGCACCGTACTCCACCTCACCACGAGCATCCGGCAGCGGTTTACCCTGCTCCAGCGTCATGATAGTGGCCAGGTCTTCACGGTTGGCTTGAATCAGGTCGTACCACGCCAGCAGGCGTTCGCAACGCTCATCGGCGCGCAGGGCGCGCCAGTGGACGAAGGCCGCTTCCGCTGCGTCCACCGCCGCGGTGATTTGAGCCGCCTCTAGCAGAGGAATATGACCAATGGCCTCATTCGTCGCGGGGTCAACCACCGCTTCTTCGCGGCCACCCTCGCCATGGGTCCATTTGCCATTCACATAGGCGTACTGCCGAAACAGGCGCGGATCTTCCAGACGTTTCACGAGCGTGGTGGATAGTGTGGTCATGAGTATCTCCCCAGGTGCAGCCAGTACGGTGAAGCCAGCCAACGGCGACACACCGTGTACATCGAAAGAGCCATTAACGGCGGTTAAGGCCGTGTGGAATCTATGTGCCTAGCGTAAGGGAGAACCATCACGAAGTGTTTTCGAAAGCGCCGGAGATTTCCGGCACTTTTTTTGTGGCAGGACGATTTAAATCGGTTTTTTTTGGCAGCCCATAAACGTAGCTATAGTGCGGCGCTGGTATCGATGCCGATGGGCTGATGCTTGACCGTTTTCGTCACGATATAGGTGAAGTAACGCTCGATGCCCGCCTCGGAGACCAGCCACTTATCCATTAGGCGCTGATAGCTGTCGATGCTGCGGGCCTCGAACTTGACCAGATAATCCACCCCGCCGCCGACGGCCACGCACTCGGTCACTTCGGGGGTTTGCATCACCAGGGCTTCGAAGCGGGCAAAGCTGTCGGCATTGTGCTGTTTGAGTTCGATCTGCACCCATACCGGGTTGCGCGGTACCAACACGTCGGCATTGATTCGCGCGGTGTAGCCCTCGATCACCCCAGCCTTTTCAAGGCGCTTCACCCGTTCCCAGCAGGGGCTAACGGACAGGTTAATCGCCTCGGCCAGTTTGGATTTGGTGATTCGCCCATCCCGAGAGAGGATATCAAGGATTTTGAGATCAAAACGGTCCAGTTTCATCATGCCGGGGGCTACGCCTCCAGGCGTTCGACAACATCGGCGATCACCGCCAGGGTATCCCCCATATTGATCAGTGACGGCGCACGGCGAGCCATGAGAATGCCGTCACGCTCAGCTTGGTAGGCCACCGGAGCCGTGCCGCTGCGGGTCATGTCGTAGACATAGGCGATGGTTTGACCCTTCTTCACTTCATCCCCCAGGGCCACTAACAGTTCCAACACGCCGGAGTGTTGGCTCTGCACGTAGCAGCTGGCATCGGGCATATCGAGGTACATCTGCCCACCTTCGGGCATCTCAACATCACCCGCTACTAGGCCGTAATGAATCAAGAAGTTGCGTACGCCACGCTCGGCAATGGCGATGCTTTGCGGTGTAGAGGTGCCGCCGCCGCCCAGCTCAGTGGCTACAAACACTTTGCCCTGGCGCTCGCAGGCAGTGTCGAACAGCTTTTCGGCATCCAGCTCAAACATCACCATGGCGTAAGGCGCACCAAAGGCCTTGGCACCTTCCAAGGCGGCCTGCTGCTGCTGTTTGTCATCCAACACATGAGAGGCACCAAACGGCAGGATATCCAGCGTGCGGCCGCCGGAGTGCAGATCGAGCACCACATCGCTCATGGGCACCAGTACGCGGGTGAAGTAGTCGGCAATTTGCGAAGTCACCGTGCCGTTGGGGTCACCGGGAAAGCTGCGATTCAGGTTGCCCTTGTCCATCGGGGAGGTACGCTTGCCTGCCATGACCGCCGGGGTGTTCATGCAGGGCACGATGATGACGCGGCCGGTCACGTCCTCTGCTTTGAGCGTCGAAGAGAGCTTGAGTAGGGAGGTAATTCCCTCGTACTCATCGCCGTGGTTGCCCCCCGTCAACAGCGCCGTAGGGCCTTCGCCGTTTTTCACCACCGTGACGGGAATCATCACCGCGCCCCAGGCCGACTCATCGGTGGAGATCGGCAGTTTTAAAAAGCCGTGCTGAACGCCGTCGGCGTCGAAATCAACGGTGGCAGCAATAGGGCTTGGGCGCAGTGAGTTCGGTTGAAGCGTCATTGTGTGTCCCTTGTGTTGTCACGCAGCTACTTGACGAACAGCTGGCGGGGGAAGTTTGCCAGCGTTTCGCAGCCGTCTTCGGTAATCAATATGCTTTCGGTAATTTCCAGCCCCCAGTCATCGACCCACAGGCCTGGCATGAAGTGGAACGTCATACCGGGCTGCAGAATCGTTTCGTCCGACGGGCGCAGGCTCATGGTGCGCTCGCCCCAGTCGGGGGGGTAGGAGATACCGATGGGGTAGCCACAGCGTGCGCCGCCGCGGTCAAAGCCGTACTTGTCCATCGCCGCGCCCAGCGCCATGGCGATATCGGCCGTGCGGTTACCGGGTTTGGCCACCGCCAAGCCGTGCTCGATGCCTTCCAGCAAGGCCGACTCGGCGCGGATGAAGTCGGTGGGCGGCGTGCCGAGAAACACGGTCCGGGACATGGGGGCATGGTAGCGTTTGAACACCCCGGCAATTTCGAAGAAGGTGCCCTCACCGCTGCGAAAAGGCGTGTCGTCCCAGGTCAAGTGTGGAGCAGCGGCGTCTTTACCGGTGGGCAGCATCGGTACGATGGCCGGATAGTCACCACCAAACACCTTGCCGTTCTCGTCCACGAAGCCTTCGATACCGACGCGATAGATTTCAGACACCAGCTTGCTCTTTGGCAGTCCTGGCTCGATCACCTCTAGAATGCGTGAGTGCATACCTTCGACGATTTTGGCCGCCACGCGCATATAGGCGACTTCTTGCGGTGACTTGATCGCCCGGCACCAGTTGACCAGTGCATTAGCATCCATGAAGCGTGCGTGGGGCAGCTCCTTGAGCAGGCTTTGGTAGGCTTTAGCAGAGAAGTAGTAGTTATCCATCTCCATACCCACCACGCCGGTGTGCCAACCGCGGTCGGGCATGATCGACTGCGCCAAATACTCCATCGGGTGCATGTCGGGGTTCTGGACGTAATAATCCGGGTAGTAGGTAATGTTGTCTGGATGAATCCAACAGGTGCGCAGCGCGCCGTTGGCATCCATACGTCGCCCAAACCACACCGGCTCGCCTTCCAGCCCTA
This sequence comes from Halomonas sp. MMH1-48, assembly GCF_022348105.1. Taxonomy (NCBI): domain Bacteria; kingdom Pseudomonadati; phylum Pseudomonadota; class Gammaproteobacteria; order Oceanospirillales; family Halomonadaceae; genus Halomonas; species Halomonas sp. MMH1-48. Next base: position 167,108 of record NZ_JAKRFL010000003.1, on the reverse strand, counting down.
CCAATACACACTGGTGAACATAAAACGACCAGCCATCGTAGCCGGTTAGCCACGCCATGTTGGAGGGATCGCTGACGATCAGTACATCGATGCCGCGAACGGCCATTTCGGTACGCACCTTCCAAAGGCGGTTTGCATACTCTTCACGAGTGAAAGGCAGGGAAACCTCAGTCATCGGGCAACTCGCCATCAAAGATCACTAAGAACCAGCGCGAGCCGCAAGGACATGCCGCACTGGGCCACAGGATCGACCTGGCCACCGCCGCTGTTGGCCCGCCAATGTCGTCTTAAGCCGATACTAGCACCCACCCTTGGTTGCCGGTCAAAACCTTTATGACAAAAATTTCATATGCCGTTAACGTTGTATACATCGAGGTGTTAACAGCGCTCTTACTCCTTGGCACAAGGCGCTCTACGGGTTGCGAACTCGTAAGACTCTCACCCATGATAGTGAATGACGGCATTGGCTAGATAACGAGGAGATCATATGAAAATTGTCGTGCATATCGACGACGCGGCCCAGTGGCAGAACGCCATTGCCCAAGCGCTACCCCACGCGGACGTCGTGACGAGCGACGCTCCCCCTAGTGAGCGCGCCAATGCCGATTACCTCGCGGTGTGGAAAGCGCCCGCGCATCTCTTCGAGGAACAAACCCAGCTGAAGGGAATTATCAACCTGGGAGCCGGCGTCGATCATTTGCTCAAGACGCCTGAACTACCCAAAGACGTGCCCATCGTCAAATTGCGTGATGCCGGGATGAGCGAGCTGATGGCCGACTACGTGCTCTACGGCGTGCTGTATTTTTATCGCAGTATGGATCGTTACGCTGCGCAACAATCCAGCGCTTGTTGGCAGCCCCAGACAGTGCCGGATAAAGCAAACTGGCCAGTCGGCGTATTAGGGCTGGGCGCCATCGGTAGCTACGTCGCCAGTGCACTCCAGCAAGCAGGCTTCCCCGTTTTGGGCTGGAGCCGAACGCCCAAGCACATCAACGGTGTGCGCTGCTTACATGGCGATGAGGGTCTGAACGAGCTGTTGAGCCAAGTACAAAGCGTGGTGACGATCTTGCCTGACACCGCGGCAACCCGGCACATTCTCGACGGCGAGCGGCTGGCCCAACTGCCTAAAGGGGCCAGTGTCATCAATCCAGGTCGCGGTAGCCTGATCGACGAACAGGCGCTGCTCGATGCGTTGGGTCAGGACGAGCGTTCAGGCCATCTGCGCGGCGCGCTACTGGATGTGTTCGATAAAGAACCCTTGCCCGCTGACCATCCGCTATGGCGACACCCCAAGGTCATCGTCACGCCTCACATGGCGGCCCCCACACCGCTGAACGATGCCATCGACCAGGTCATCTCCTACCTGCATGCCTTCGATGCAGGAGAGCCGGTCGCCACCGTCGATCCCAAGCTGGGCTACTGACGGCAAGTAGCCCGCTCGCTATACTCACCCAAGGAACCAAGCGCTTGCTAAAGGCTCTTAGGACGACACACTGTAGGGAGGGAGAGCCTTTGCAATACACATTCGCTCGTAACACACGGCACGGCCTAATGGGCGCTACACTGACTGCCGCGCTGATGACGAACAGCGCCGCCGCGCTTGCCGATGACAGCGCTTCCTTGGCCTCTCCTCAGCCATTCGAGGCGCAGTACCGGCTTGACATTCGCGGCTGGCCGAGCGCCAACATTACCCATACGCTCACGCATGAAGGCTCGCATTGGCTGAGCGACATGAGTTTCTCCATTGCCGTCGCCCGAGGTAACGAGCGCAGTCGTTTCTACATCGATGATGGCGACACACACTCTTTGCTTTATAACAGCAGCTACTCTCTCTTCGGCGTCGGCGACAGCTATCAGCTCAACCAAGACGACATTCCCTCCATCGATCGTCAAGCCGCCCTGTTCGACCTCTCCCGCAGGGCTGGCACAGAAGGCTGCACCGAGAGCAACCCCTGCGATATCGACTTCGTGGATCACCGTGGGCGCGACGAACACTTCCAGTACTTCGTGAACGAGCCCACTACAGCCCGTGTGCCTGCCGGTGAGTTCGACGCCAAGCAGGTCACGCTGATCGATGCTGAAAAGCCCGATCGGCATTTGCTGATCAACTTCCATCCTGACTGGCCGGGGCTCATCCTCTCAGCCACCTATGAAAAAGAGGGGCGCCGACAAACGACGCTCACCATGACCCAGTTCACCCCTGCCGAGGATAACGCGCCCTAAATGCTGTCTGGCCTATTGATCGTTTTACTGCCGCTGTTTTTGGGCTACTTGGTACGCGTTGGCTCATCAACTTTACTCAACCTGATCAACCGAGCCGTTAGCGGCTCGGTATATGTGATCCTGCTGTTGATGGGCATCAGCCTTGCCGGTCTCGACAACCTAGGCAGCCAGCTCTCCCGTTTGGGGGGCAATGCCCTGCTGCTGTTTAGCATGACCACCCTATTTAACCTAGCGGCGCTATGGTGGCTGTCACGGCGGGTACGACTCAGCGCGGGCGGCTCGCCAGTGGTGAAAGATGCCCCCACCAGTAAACTCGCCGCGATGCAGGGCTCGTTAATGTTAGTGGGAGTGGTCGCCGCGGGTGTCACTGCAGGTCTGCTGCTGGGGCCTAGGGTTGGCGAGGCGCTATTCACCACGGCTGACCGGCTGGCGGAGTGGGTGCTCTATCTGCTGCTGGCGTTGATTGGCTGCCAGTTACGCAACTCCGGCATGCCGTTGAAGCAGATTTTGCTAAACCGCTTGGGGCTTGCCATTGCCATCACGCTGGCGCTGAGCTCGCTGCTGGCGGGACTGGCCGCCGCGCCGCTGCTCTCGCTGAGCTGGAACGAAGGATTGGCCCTGGCTTCTGGGTTTGGATGGTACTCGCTGTCGGCCATCCTGATTGGCGACCAGCTCGGCCCTTTGATGGGCGGCGTGGCGTTCTTCAACGACCTCACCCGCGAGCTGCTGGCGTTCATTTTGATTCCCTTGGTCATTCACCGCCACACCGCACTGGCAATTGGCTACGGCGGGGCCACCTCCATGGACTTCACCTTGCCCATCATACAACAACACGGCGGCGTGGCCTGCGTGCCGATCGCGGTGGTTAGCGGTTTTATCCTGTCGCTGCTGTCGCCTCCGCTGATACTGTTTTTTCTTTCGCTGTCGGGTTAGCGCGTACGGGCGCTCCTTGGGTAGGATACGCAGCAAGTGCTCTGCTTTATTCATCACCAAGGACGCCCACCCGCCATGCTCAACGGAATTTGGTTAAGTTTTTTCATTGCCGCCTTTGCGGCATCGCTTTGGCAGTGGCTGGTGGGTGGCGACAGCGAGGTGTTTGCCCGCCTAGTGCAGTCGCTGTTCGATATGGCGAAGGTCAGCGTCGATATCATTCTGGTGCTGCTGGGCACCATGACGCTGTGGCTGGGGTTTCTGGCCATTGCCGAAAAGGCGGGCTTGATACGCCTGCTGGGGCGAGTGCTCGACCCGCTGTTCTGCCGATTGATGCCCGAGGTGCCCCGCGGCCACCCCGCCATGGGGCTGATCAGCATGAACTTTGCCGCCAACATTCTGGGGCTGGACAACGCTGCGACGCCGATTGGCATCAAGGCGATGCACTCGCTGCAAACCCTGAACCCCAGCCGCGATACAGCCAGCAATGCGCAAATTCTGTTTCTGGTGCTGAACACCTCGTCGCTGACCCTGCTGCCCGTCACGATCTTCATGTACCGTGCCCAGCAAGGGGCGGACGAGCCAACGCTGGTCTTTTTACCGATCCTGTTGGCGACAAGCGCCTCCAGTCTGGCAGGGCTGATAGCCGTGGCGATCATGCAGCGCCTGAAACTATGGCAACCGGTGGTGTTGGCCTACCTGTTAGCCGCAGCACTCGCGCTGGGCCTGCTGATGACCACACTCGCCGGGATGTCCGCCCAGGCACTGGCGGCGGCGTCTACTCTGGTCGGTAACCTAACGCTATTTAGCATCGTGATACTGTTCTTGATGGTTGGGGCGCTACGCGGCGTCAAGGTGTACGACGCTTTTATCGAAGGGGCTAAAGAGGGCCTGAGCTTTACCATCACCCTACTGCCCTACCTGATTGCCATGCTGGTCGCGGTGGGTGTGCTGCGCGCCAGCGGCGTGCTGGATGCCGGGCTTGGCGGTATCCGCTGGCTGGTGGAGGGCATTGGCTGGGATACCCGCTTCGTGGATGCGCTGCCCACCGCCTTTGTGAAACCGCTTTCTGGCAGTGGCTCCCGTGCCATGATGATCGAAACCATGAACACCTTTGGGGTCGATAGCTTTCCTGGGCTACTGGCCGCGACCTTCCAAGGCAGCACCGAAACCACGTTTTACGTGCTGGCGGTTTACTTCGGCGCGGTGGGCATTACACGCATTCGTCATGGTCTTGGCTGCGCGTTGATAGCCGACGCGGCAGGCATCACCACCGCCGTTTTCGTATGCTATTGGTTCTTTGGTTAAGTTAAGAAGCGAGCCTAGCGCTTTCGTTCTGAATGTTCGGCATCTACCTTTCAAAGCCACGTCATACCATTCACGGACGAAAGGTGACACATGCCAGGCGCCAGCACGCTATGGATTGCGCTCGCGGCACTCTTCTGGGGGATTTCCGGAGGCATCGCGGGCATCTTATTAGACAGCGGCTGGGATGCCACCGTCGTCTCATTTTATCGTGGTTTCGTTGGGCTTATCTTTGCACTGCTGTGGCTGTTGGTGCAGCGGGGCGGCCGTGGCTTGGCCAGCCATTCGCTGTGGTTCTGGTCAGTGGTGGCAGGCTTAGGGGTTGCGGGCAACTTCACGTTTTATTTTCTGAGTATTGAGTACGGCAACGTGGCGGTGGCGGCGACATTAATGTACTGCGCCCCGGTGTTTGTCTATCTGGCCTCGTTTGTGCTGAAGCTTTAGCGTCCTACGGCCGTTAAGTGGCTGGCCATCGCGCTGATCATGGTCGGCGTGGTGCTACTAACCAAGCTGTACGCCATTGGCGCAGGCGATCTGTCGCTGATGGGCGTCGCCACGGGGCTGCTGGCGGGGCTTTCCTATGCGCTGTTCATTTTTGGCTTCAAGTACGCCGCCCCCCATGGCAGTCCTTCCGCCGTGCTTTCGATTGCCTTTACGGTGCTGGTCATCGTTCTGCTCGTGCCCGCCGACCTCTCTCAGACACTCAGCGTGGTCAGCGCGCCACAGCTTCCGCTGTTTGTGGCGCTGGGTATTTTAGGCGCGGGCTTATCCTTCTTGCTCTACGTGATGGGGATCAGGCACGCGGCCCCGGCAATGGCGTCGATGGTGGCAATGGTCGAGCCCGTGACCGCCACGCTGTTTGGGGTGGCGGTGCTGGGAGAAAGCTTGGAGATGATTCAGATGCTCGGCATGGGAATTATCTTATTCACAGTGACCGCGCTGAGCGTGACGTCCCGCTAACGGGCCATCGCTTCGCCACTTAGGGGCGCACTTAGCGCCCTACGCAGCGCTGGCCCCGAAAGCTCCTGGCCAATCAGCACGGTAAGTTTCGCCACCGCGGCTTCCAGGGTGATGTCGCCTCCGGCAATCACGCCAGCCTGGTTAAGCGCCGCCCCCGTGGCGTAAGCGCCTTGCACGACTTCCCCTTGGGCGCACTGAGTCACGTTAAGCAGTGCCACGCCCCTCTCATTGGCGGCTTTTAAAGCATCCAGCAGCTCGCCGTCAAAACTCGGCGGGTTGCCCACGCCGTAGCTATGCAGCACAAGCCCTTTTAGCGCGGCGTCTTCCAACAGCGCTTTAGCGCGCCGTAGCGACATTCCTGGATGCAGCGGCAGTACCGCCACCGCTTCATCGTCTAGCTGAAGGGGAGCAAAGTTAGGCTCCCCACTGAGCAGCGCCGAGGGCTGGGGAAAGGTGATGTCAATGCCGATCTCGGCCAGCCAGGGGAAATTGGGAGAATCGAAGGCATCCAGACCTTGCGTGCGCACCTTACGGGCGCGATTGCCGCGCAGCAGCCGGTCATGGAAGAGCAGGCTCACTTCGCAGGGCGTTGCCGGATGAGCCGCTAGCTGTAATGCGCTGACCACGTTGTTCAGCGCGTCACTTCTTGGCTCACCCAGCGGAATTTGGGAGCCGGTGAAGAGCACCGGCTTGTTAATCGCACCGAGCATGAACGACAGCGCCGCAGTGCTGTAGGCCATGGTATCGGTGCCATGCAAAATCACGAAGGCATCGTAAGCCTGCCAGTGACTCTCTAGCGCTGCCACGAGACGATTCCACGCCTCGGGCATCAGCTCAGCGCTGTCGATCAGTGGCTGTATTTCAACCACCTCGAAGACAGGCAGCCGATAAGGATCACCTACGGCCAAGTGCGCCGCCAAGCGCTCGGCCAGCCCCGCGCTGGGCACATACCCTTGGGGCGAGGGTTGCATACCGATGGTGCCGCCCGTATAGAGGATGAGGACGCGGGGCATGGGTTCTCCTTATGAGCTGAAAAGAAGCGAACTTACTTCGCTAGCGCATTTTCCAGGCGCTGTTTTAGCGCTTCGGCCTCTTGGGGCTCCAGCTCCCACGCTTTGGGGTCCAGGTCGAGATCCGGGTGCTGGTTGGCGTCGAAAATCGGCTGTTCGATGCCCTGACGGCGCTGACTGTCAAAATCCTTCATAATGCGCAGACCGCATTTGAACAGCAGAATGAGCGCCACGAGGTTAACGACCGCCAAGAGGCCCATGGTGACGTCGGCAAAACCGAACACGGTGCCTAGGTCAGTCGTCGCGCCCCAGCACACCAGCAGCACGATGGCCACGCGGAAGGCGTTGAACAGATTCTGGTTATCACGGCTGAAGAAGTTCAGGCTGTTTTCGCCCAGGTAGTAGTTGTACAAAATGGTGCTGAAGGCAAACAGCAGCAGCGCTAGGCTCACGAAGGTGCGGCCCCACTCACCCACATGGTCTGCCAGAGCAGCTTGGGTCAACGCAATACCTTCGACACCCGCACCAGCAGCCGGGTCATACACGCCACTAAGCAGAATCAGAAACGCCGTGGCCGAACAGATGATGACCGTGTCGATAAACACCGAGAACGCCTGAACGATCCCTTGGTTGGCCGGGTGCGGCACGTAGGCAACGGCGGCCACGTTGGGCGCACTGCCCAAGCCCGCTTCGTTGGAGAACAGGCCGCGCTTCAAGCCCATCATGATGGCCGCGCCAATACCGCCGCCCACCAGCGGCTCCAAACCAAAGGCGCTCTTCACGATCAGCGCGATCACGCCAGGAATCTCAGTGATGTTCAACGCAATGACCAGCAGCGCCACGGCGATGTACCCCACGGCCATGAACGGCACCAAAAATTCGGAAATTCGGGCAATCCGCTTGATACCGCCAAAGATGATCAGCCCCACCAGCATGGCCAGCGCGATACCGCTGTACAGCACCGGCACGCCAAAGGCATCGCCAAAGGACGTGGCAACCGCATAGGACTGTAGAGCTGTAAAGGCAAAACCGAAGGTAATCAGCAGCAGAACCGAGTAGAACGCCGCCAGCCAGCGCCACTGCTTGCCCAGGCCTTTGACGATGTAGTACGCCGGGCCGCCACGGTAGGTGCCGTCGCCCTCGGCCTCTTTATAGGTTTGCGCCAGCGTACACTCCAGAAAGCTGGTGGCCATGCCCATCAGGCCGACGAGCCACATCCAGAAAATGGCCCCAGGACCGCCCAGCGTAATCGCCACGGCCACACCGGCAATGTTACCACCGCCTACACGACCCGCCACTGACAGCACCAGCGCCTGGAACGAGCTCAAGTGGCCGTACTGGTTACGCTTGAAGGCTTGTCCTGTGCCCAGGATGCGGAACATTTCACCAAAATAGCGAAACTGTACGAAGCGGGAGGCAACGGTAAAACCGATCCCCACTCCCACCAGTAAAACAAGTAATACCTTCCCCCAGAGGAGGTCATTGAGCATATCGAGCATGGAGTACTCTCCGCGTTATTATTGAGCGTTATGTTGTAAGTTGCGTCGTTAACGACCGCGTCTTTGTGCTATTGGGATGCGCGGAGAGTGTTGTACCAAGCCAAGGGCGGGATGAAATTTGGCGCAGCGGTGCAGTTGGTTGCACTCACTGCGCCAATTGCTGCACCAGAGTGCATCACAAAAAAAACGGTGCGGGCCAAGGGGCCGCGCACCGCTGTCGTTACTCACCGATAAACGCCGTTAGAGACCCGCTTTAGCCGCTCGCGCTGCGTGAAGCTTCTTGTAGCTTTCGATCAGGCGCTGGTGGCGATCCAAGCCCTCTAACTGCATATTGGTGGGCGTGAGGCCGTGAAAGCGTACCGTGCCGTCTACCGAACCGACGACGGCTTCCATGGTGGCTTCGCCGAACATGCGTTTGAAGTTGGGCAGGTAGTCCTCCAGCGCCAGCTCGTCGTCCAGGGCAATTTCTAGCACCGCGTTCACGGCTTGATAGAACAGGCCGCGCTCGACAGTGTTGTCGTTGTACTGGAGGAACATCTGCACGCAGTCCAGCGCCTCTTCATGGCGTTGCAGGGCCAGGTAGACCAGCAGTTTGAGCTCCAGAATGGTCAGCTGGCCCCACACGGTGTTCTCGTCGAACTCGATGCCGATTAGCGTGATGATATCGGCGTGGTCGTCCATCTGGCTCTCTTCCAGCCGCTCGACCAGATCGGTGAGCTGCTCGTCGTCCAGGCGGTGCAGGTTGAGGATATCTTCGCGGTAATCCAGCGCCTTGTTGGTGTTGTCCCAAATCAGGTCTTCGATGGGGTACACCTCGGAGTAGCCCGGCACCAGAATACGGCATACCGGTGCGCCCAGGTCTTCGTGCACCGCCATGTACACTTCGGCCCCCAGCTCCTCGAAAATGCCGAACAGGGTCTCGGCTTCCTCTTCGTTGCTGCCGGAGAAGTCCCACTCGCTGAACTCGAAATCAGGCTTGGCACTGAAGAAGCGCCAGGAGACCACGCCCACCGAGTCGATGAAGTGCTCGACGAAGTTGTTGGGCTCGGACACCGTTTGCGAGTTGAAGGTCGGCAGCGGCAGGTCGTTCAGGCCTTCAAAGCTGCGGCCCTGCAACAGCTCGGTCAGGCTGCGCTCCAGCGCTACTTCGAAGCTTGGGTGGGCACCGAAGGAGGCAAACACGCCGCCGGTGCGCGGGTTCATCAGCGTGACGCACATCACCGGGAACTGCCCGCCCATGGAGGCATCCTTCACCAGTATCGGGAAGCCTTGAGCTTCCAGGGCATTAATGCCCTCTACAATGCTCGGGTACTTGGCCAGCACTTCTTGGGGTACGTCGGGCAGGGTCAGCTCCTGCTCGAGGATCTCACGCTTCACCGCCCGCTCGAAAATTTCAGATAAACACTGCACCTGAGCTTCCACCAGGGTATTGCCCGCGCTCATACCGTTACTGAGGAACAGGTTCTCGATCAGGTTGGAGGGGAAGTAGACCGTTTCGCCATCGCTCTGGCGCACGAACGGCAGCGAGACGATGCCCCGGTCTTCGCGGCCCGAGTTGGTATCGATCAGGTGCGAGCCGCCAAGCTCGCCTTCGGGGTTATAAATCGCCAGGCAGTGCTCGTCGAGAATCTCGGCGGGCAGCTCGTCATTCGGGCCGGGCTTGAACCACATCTCATTGGGATAGTGTACGAACGCGCTGCCCGCGATCTCTTCACCGAAGAATTGATCGTTGTAGAAGAAGTTGCAGCTCAAACGCTCGATGAACTCGCCCAGCGCCGAGCAGAGCGCGCTCTCTTTGGTCGCGCCTTTACCGTTGGTAAAGCACATCGGCGATGCCGCGTCGCGGATATGCAGCGACCACACGTGGGGCACGATATTGCGCCAGGAAGCGATCTCGATCTTCATACCGAGGTCGGCCAGAATACCGCTCATGTTGGCAATGGTCTGCTCCAGCGGCAAGTCTTTGCCTTCGATGTAGGTGCTGCTCCCTTCCGGCGCGCCCATCAGCAGCGCCTGAGCGTCCTCGTCGATGTTCTCGACCACCTCGATCTGAAATTCCGGGCCGGTCTGCACGACCTTCTTCACCGTGCAGCGGTCAATGGAGCGGAGGATGCCTTCGCGATCCTTTTCCGAGATATCTTCCGGCAGCTCGACCTGGATTTTGAAGATCTGCTTATAGCGGTTTTCCGGATCGACGATATTGTTCTGCGACAGGCGAATGTTCTCGGTGGGAATATTGCGCGCGTTGCAGTACACCTTGACGAAGTAAGCGGCACACATGGCCGACGAGGCCAGGAAGTAGTCGAATGGGCCGGGGGCCGAGCCGTCGCCCTTATAGCGAATCGGCTGGTCGGAGATGACCGTAAAATCGTCGAACTTGGACTCCAGGCGGAGGTTGTCGAGGTAGTTAACTTTGATTTCCATGGGCGGGCGTCCAGAATAATGAGTGTGCCTGAGCGCCAACGCATCAGGCGAATGGCGGCCATTATCCAGTTTTTTGCCCGCCTCGTCTTGGGCCACCGCCTAAATCACCGGCTGCCGTTATGTGCCAATGGCAGTGCCGGCCATAGCAGCATCCTGGCGATCCGTTCAGGAGGGTAACGTCTTACTGCGCTTGCAACATACGCTCGGCCTCGGTGTCGCTGATCCCGAGCATGAGTAAAATTTGGCGCTGTGTGGCGATCAATACCTGTTTGCGCTCCGCCTCGCTCGGCAGACTTTTCGCAATCGCCACGGCTCCCACCAGAGATGCCAATATCACCCGCGACTTATCCGCAATGGCGTTGCGATCAGCAGCAAAGGGGAGTTGTTTCAACTTGCTAAGCGCCATCAACCGCGTTTCGAGCATCTTTTTCATACTCATGTAAGACGCTTCGAACAGGGTGCGGATTTCGGCTTTTTCACTGCCTATTTCATTGAACAGTACCGATTCGGGCCCAGGCTTATGCTTCGCTTCCAGCTCTTGGAGATTGCAGTAATTATCGACTAACTCGGTCAGGTGTTTTAACGAAAGAGGGCCTTTTACCAGTCTAGCGGCCCGACTGTTATCGATGGTCAGGCGTACGGATTCATGGTAGAGGGCCTCTTTTGACGCGAAATGGGCATAAAAGGCGCCGTGAGTCATCTTCGCCAGCTTCATGATCTGGCCAATTGATACCTTCTGAAACCCGTTGCGGCTGAATAGCTCGGTCGCCGACGCCAAAATGCGCTCTTTGGTTTTCGATTTATGGCTCTTGGGGTAAGGCATACTCACCTCATCGTGCGTCAGCTAAATATTATCTTGATCATATACTGCCCATTGCTAGGGTGACCACACTACTGATTCAGGAGTCACTTATGCAGTCACCTATTGTGATTACCGGCATGGGAATGGTCAGCCCGCTAGGCAACAGCGTCCATAAAAGTTGGCAGCGCCTGGTTGACGGCCAATCTGGCATCAGCACCATTGACCGCTTCGATACCAGCAATATCCCGATCAAAATTGCTGGGACGGTACCAAGCATTCACCAGGACCCCAGCGGCGGCGTTGACGTGAGTGCCATCGCCGACCCCAAAGAGCAGCGCAAAATGGACCTGTTCAGCCTGTACGCGTTAGCAGCCGCCCAAGAGGCACTGTCGCAGGCCGACTGGTTCCCCGTCGAGCAGTCGCAAAAACGCCGAACGGCTACCATCATTGGCTCTGGTATTGGCGGGTTTCCTACCATCACACAAGCGCAAAGGACGCTGGTCGAGCGCGGCTATCGCAAACTTACCCCTTTCACGGTGCCTGCCTTTCTAGCCAATCTGGCAGCGGGCAATCTATCTATTCGTTATGGATTCCAAGGCCCCTTGGGGTGTCCGGTAACGGCGTGCGCCGCAGGACTACAGGCGATTGGCGACGGCATGCGCATCATCCGCAGTGGCGAAGCCGATGTCGCCCTCGTCGGCGGGGCTGAAGCATGTATTGATCCGCTTTCGCTCGCCAGCTTTAATGCTTTAAAGGCCGTTTCCACTGAATCAGACGCCCCGGAGCTTGCTTCCAGGCCGTTTGATAACGCCCGTAATGGTTTCGTCATGGGAGAAGGCGCTGGCGTCATGGTGATCGAACCCCTTGACCATGCGATGGCACGGGGCGCCACGCCCTTAGCAGTGATTAGCGGTTACGGTACCAGCGCGGACGCCTACCATCTGACGGCAGGTCCAAAAGATGGATCTGGCGCAGCCGCCGCGATCCAAGCGGCGCTAGGGATGGCCAAACTAGATCCTGATGCGATTGACCATATCAATGCCCACGCCACCTCCACACCCGTTGGCGATCGGGCTGAAATAGCGTCATTGCGCAACGTATTCGGTGAGCGCTTGCCCGCTATTCCCATATCGGCCACGAAAGCCGCCACAGGCCACTTGTTGGGCGCAGCCGGCGGCATAGAGAGTATTTTTTCCGTACTGGCCCTCCGGCATCAGCAACTCCCGCCCACCATTAACCTGGAGGCGTGCGACGAGGATATGCAGGATTTGACCTTCGTCACGTCGGCGCATCAGCACGCCACTCAGCATGTATTGTGCAACGGGTTTGGTTTTGGTGGCGTCAATGCGGCACTGATCGTCAGCAGCATGGAACGTTAAGCGTAGCGCTAGCAGAACCGACGCGATGATCGGTACTGCTAGCGCCTAATGTCATTCATCCTGGTGTAGAAACGACAGCGCTTCTTCCAGCAGCAGGTCAGGAGCCTCCTCGGCAATGTAGTGCCCGCAGGGCAGCGCCTTGCCCTCTACCTGCGTCGCTACCTTGCGCCATTCAGCCAAGGCATCGAAGCAGGCTTCAATCGCACCTTTGGCGCCCCACATCACGTTGATCGGACAGGTGAGCTTCACCCCCGCGTCGATATCCGCCTGGTCGTGCTCCAAGTCGATGGTGGCGCTGGCGCGGTAGTCGCCGCAGATACCGGTGGCCGTACCGGGAAGCGAGAGGCAGCGCTCGTACTCCGCCAGCGCTGCTGGGGCGAACGGTGCCATACCTGCGCTGCGGGCACCCATCACGCTTTTCAGGTACTGCGCGGGGTCGGCTTGAATCAGCATTTCCGGCAGCGGCTGAGGGCGAATCAGAAAGAACCAGTGCCAGTAGCTGCGGGCGAACGCTTCATTCGTGCCGCGATACATCGCCAGCGTCGGGGCGATATCTAACAGCACCATCCGCTCGACCCGCTCGGCGTGATCAACGCCTAAACGATGCGCCACCCGCGCGCCACGGTCGTGGGCCAGTACTTTAAACCGCTCAAACCCAAGCGCGCTCATCAATTCAGCCATATCGGCGGCCATGGTGCGCTTGGCGTAATTGAGGTGCTCGGGGTCGTCGTCCGGCTTGCCGCTGTCGCCGTAGCCGCGCAGGTCGGCGGCAATCACCGTGAAGTGCTGGGCAAGCGTATCCACTACCTTGTGCCAAATCACATGGGTCTGCGGATGGCCGTGAAGCAGCAGCAACGCTGGGCCGCTTCCTCCTACCCGATAGGCAATCTCGACGCCATTGACGCGGCGTGTCTGCTTCTCGAAATGTTCGAACACTCGCTCACCTCCCCCATTCAGCGTGGCGCCCCTTTCCATGGGCGGAAAGTCCGTACAAAGCATTGCACTCGCTGGCGCAAGGCGGCACATTAGCCGCACCGCCACCGCCCAAGAGCTCCGAGTCACGCCCATGCACGATGAATTTGTGGCCAATTTGCGCCTGCTGTGCAGCTACTATCCCTCGATTGCCGAGGTGTGCCGTCGTCTACCGATCAATCGGGCACAGTTCAATCGCTACCTCAGCGGACGTTACTATCCCAGCCATGCGGCGCTCCAGCGGATCTGCCACTTTTTTGGCGTAACGCCAGACGATATTGCCCTGCCCCATCACGATTTCCGAGCGCTGGTTCAAACCGGGCAGCTCAATGCCGACACCGCAAGCACCTCACTGCCCTGGCCCAATGCGCTCATCCAGCGGGGTAGCGAAGGTTTGGAACGCTATCTGGGGCGCTATTTCGAGCTTTATCACTCGATGTCGCGCCCCGGCTATTTAATGCGCACACTGGTGTGTTTGGAAAAACGAGAAGGCGGCGTGGTCTACCAGCGTACCGAGCGCATGCAAGTAATACCGGGTAAGCGACCCTGTCATAACCGCTACGTCGGCGCCGCGGTCAAGCTGGCCGATCGGCTGTTTTTGGTCGACCACGAAACCCTGAACGGACACGAAATCACCCAAACCATTCTGTTTCCCAGCTTTCAGAGCCAGGTCACGCGTCTCACCGGCCTGAAAATGGGCGTGGCGGACAACAGTGAACGCATGCCCTGCTGTGTTCGAGTGGTGTATCAACGCCTGGATGAACAGGTCAGCCTACGCGAGGCGCTAGCCAAGTGCGGTTTGCTAGCCATGGATGATCCGTCGCTAGATGCGTCGCTGCTCGCCGCCGTGAACAACGACGTGCAGAGTGGAGATTACCACTTCCGCGCGCGTCATTGAGCGCTAGCGTGCTAGCGAGGCACCAAGACGTGCTCGAACAAAATGGCTTCGAAGTGTTCCATAGGCGCAACGGATTTGAGGGTTTTGGCTCGTAGAATCGCGCCCTCCCAGCCAGAGAGTATAAAGCTCGCCAGCGACTCGGGCGCGATGGCTGTATTAATCGTCCCGTCGGTTTGGGCGTGGTTTAGGCAGGTGACGAAACGCCTTTCCCAACGCTGAAACACCACGTTCAACGCATCGCGAAAGGTATCGCTCTGACCGGAGAGCTCTTGACCAAGGTTGCCGATCAGACAGCCGGTGGTGTGATCACAATCGAGCATGTGGGCGCGACCGGTGGCGAAGTAGCGGCGCAAGCGCTCGAGAGGCGCCAGCGTCGTATCTTCCAGCAGCGCCGCCAACGACGCATCGTAATCGTCGGCAAAGCGCTCGATGACCGCCAAGCCGAAGTCCTCTTTACTGGAAAAGTAGTGGTAAAACGAGCCTTTGGGGACACCGCAGGTTTTTAATACAGCATTGATACCCGTCGCATTATAGCCCTGCTGGGCAATCAGCTCGGCACCAGAATCAATGAGTTTGTCGCGGGTGGCGGTGTTTTTCATAACGTCGTACAGACCAGGAAGTCTATGGCTTTTCACATGGATGATGGCAGTTATAGCGCAGTTCGTCAGCGCCGGGTGCAAAAAAAGCGCTTCTTGTCGGCTTGCACACTCTTTGCACAAAGCTTACCTAATCGCTGCTCGGCAATCGGTGATGCTAGCATGATACGCCTATTTTTCTGGAATTTTCGCTCTTAGCCAACGGATATCACCCGTCCATGACCCCCTTTCGCTCTTACGCTTTCTTTCAGCAAGGCCGCATCGGTATTGGTGCACTGGCAGCACTGCTGGTGTTCGTCGGTGGTTTGGCGCTCGCGTGGTGGATCGTCAGCCAACCGCCTCGGGTCGAGCGTCGTCCGCCCCCGCCGCCAACGCCGCCGGTGGTCGATGTCATCACCACCGAACAGCGGCTGCAATCCCCCACGCTAGAGGGTTTCGGCCGCGTGGAAGCAGAGAAAGCCACCGAGCTTGCCAGCCGCGTAGCGGGCCAGCTCGAACGCTTTGGCGAGGGCGTGTTGCCTGGGCGAGTCGTGGAACAGGGCGAACCGGTGGCCTATATCGATCAAGCCGACCTGCGTTTGGCTCTCGAAGACGCCGAAGCTCAACTGGCGAATGCTCAGGCGCAGTTAGCATTGGAGCAGGCCGAACAGCAGCGCGCGCGCAGCGAGTATGAATCCTTTGGACGCCAACTCAGCGCCGAACGCCGCTCCCTGGTACTGCGAGAACCACAGCTTCGTCAGGCACAGGCCCAATTGACCCAAGCCCGCGTGGTGCGAGACCAAGCGGCGCTCAACCTGGAGCGTGCGACCTTGACCGCCCCGTGGCGAGCCATGGTCCAAGAGCGTTTGGTGGGCGCTGGCAGTCTATTGGGCCAAGGCACCGCCGTGGTGAGTTTGGTCGGCGTCGAGCAGTTCTGGGTGCGCGCATCACTGCCGGGGGAATCGCTGGACTGGCTGTCGCCGGGGGGCAGCGTCACGCTCTCCAGCCAAGGCTGGCCGGAAGGCGCTTCCAGAAAAGGCACCCTGCTCTCTATTTTACCCAACCTCGAAGAGAACGGCTTGCAGGCCCAGCTATTGATCGCCGTGGACGATCCGCTGGCGCTCGATCACGATGGCCCTGCCCTACGGATGGGCGATGTGCTGCGTGTGGCGTTCCACACCACCGCCGAAGAGCCACTGATCGCGCTGCCTTCGGCAGCGCTGCGCCCCGGCGAGCAGGTGTGGTGGGTAGACGACGAGAACCGCCTACAGCGCACTCAGGTAACGCTGGCCTACCGCGGCCAAGACGACGTGTTGGTGCGCAGCGGCCTGGCGCCCGACCAACGGGTAGTGGTCGCGGGCCTTGCCCAGCCGCGAGAAGGTCAGGAAGTTCGCCTTCGCCAGCGCGGCGACACGCCCGCTCAGAATGAGGGAGCGGCTCGATGATGCGCAAAGGACCGTTGGCATGGATGGTCGATCATGGCGTTGCTCCTAACCTGTTGATGGTGCTGTTCATCGTCGGCGGTTTGATGGCGTCGCTGGCGATCAAAAAAGAGGTGTTTCCCGAATTCGAGACGGAAATCGTCCAGGTCACCATCAGCTATCCGGGCGCTACGCCAGAGGACGTCGAGCAGAGTTTGCTACTGCCGGTCGAGGCCGCCATTGCCGATGTCGAAGGCATCGATGAGCTAACCGCCAGTGCCAGCGAGGGCAGTGGGGTGGTCAGCGCTACGTTGATCGATGGCATCGACGTGATGCGGGCGTACCAGGATATTCAACAATCCGTGAATGCCATCACTACCCTGCCCGCCGCCGCCGACCCGCCCCGCTTCACCCTGGCAGGCCGCTCACGCAGTGTGGTCAGCCTGCAGGTGTATGGCAGCGTTGGGTTGGCCGCTCTCCACGACGCCGCCGAGAGCGTGCGTGCCGAGCTGCAGGCCACGAGCGGTATTTCACGCGCAGAGCTCTCGGGCAATCGTGAGCGAGAGATTCAGGTGCATTTGGATGAAGAGGCCATCAAGCGCTACGGATTGGATCATCAGCAGTTGGCCAGCCGCATTGCCGAGGAGGCGCTGGATCTTGCCAGCGGCCAGCTCACTACCGCCGAAGGCGAGTGGCTGATCCGCTACCAAGGACGACGCAATAGCGCCGACGAGTTCGCCGAGCTGCCGATCTTGACCACCGCCCAGGGCGCTCCCGTGGTGCTGGGCGATATTGCCAGGGTCAGCGAGGGCTTTGCCGAAACCGACCGAGAGGAGTTCTACAACGGTTTGCCAGGGCTATCGGTGGACGTGTACCAAATCGGCGATCAGACCCCTACTAGCATTTCCAATGCGGTCTATGGCGAGCTGGAGCGACTACGCACCAACCTACCTGATGGCGTTCGCTTGGACGTGTCACGGGATAGTTCGGAGGTCTATGAGGACCGTCTTAGCCTACTGTTGAAAAACGCCTGGATGGGCTTGGCCCTGGTGCTGTTCTTGATGGCACTTTTTTTAGAGGCGCGGCTGGCCTTTTGGGTCACGCTCGGCATTCCCACGGCGTTTTTGGGGGCCATGCTGTTTCTACCCTGGGTCGGCGTGTCGCTCAATATGATGTCGATGTTCGCCTTCATCATCGCCCTGGGCATCGTGGTGGATGACGCCATCATGGTGGGTGAAAACATCTACAGCTATCGGGAGCAAGGCTATTCGCTGCGCGATGCGGCCGTCAAAGGCGCTCAAGAAATCGCCACCCCGCTGACCTTCGCGATTCTCTCCAATATCGTCGCCTTTCTACCGCTGCTATTTCTGCCGGGCTTTTTGGGGCTGATTTTTGCCACCGTACCGGTCGTCGTGATCACGGTGTTCATCATTTCTCTGGTAGAAGCGCTATTCATTCTGCCTGCCCACTTGGCGCATGCCAGCAAGCCCCGCCAAACGCCCGCCTGGCAGCGACCCATCGAAGCGGTGCGCCTGCGCATGCAGCGCGGCTTGCATCACGTTACCTACCGGCAGTTCGAACCCTTGTTGCAGCGCGCGCTCGACCAGCGCCTGCTGACCGTTTCCGTGGGAGTGGCCATTCTCTGCGTGACGCTGGCCTGGGCGATGAGCGGCCGGCTCGGATTCTCTCTGATGCCCCGGGTCGAGTCGGATCAGGTGCAGGCCAGCGTGACGCTGCCGATTGGCAGTCACATCAGCGTGAGCCGCGAGCTGAGCCAGCAGTTGCTCGACGCCGCCGAGCAGCTCAGCGAGCGAGAAGAGGCGCTTAGTTTTCGCAGCACTCGCAGTCGTTTGGACGGCGAAAGCCTGGAAGTGCGTCTGGATATCGCGCCAGAAAGCCTGGACGCCTGGCCACCGTCACGTATTGCCCGGGAGTGGCGAGAGCTCACTGGGGATCTTTTAGGAGCGCAGTCGGTTCGCTTCGAATCTGATGTGGGCGGCCCAGGCAGCGGCGCGGCCTTGAGCCTACGCCTTTCCCACCCTGACACCCACGTCTTGGAAGCCGCCGCCTCCCGTCTGGCAGAACGACTTGGCGAGTATGGATTGACCGATATCGACAGCGGCTTGGGCGACGGCAAGCCTCAACTCGAAATGCGCCTATCCGCCGAGGGGCGCTCGTTAGGGCTGACCGGTAGTGACCTGGCCCAGGCGCTGCGCGGCCCGTTGCAAGGCGCCACGGCAGTGGAGCAGTTCATCGGTCGTCAGGAAGTCAGTGTGGAAGTGCGCCTGCCAGAGACGTCGCGTAACAGCCTTAGCGAGCTCTACCGTCTGCCGATCCGCACGCCGGACGGCATGAGCGTGCCGCTCTCGAGAGTCGCCGATATCACACTGAGCCAGGCCTCCAGCAGCCTACAGCGGATCGATGGGCGGCGCATCATCACCGTCACCGCCGATTCCGAGGGTGACCAAGCGATTAATCAGGTAATCGCCACCCTGCAAGAAGAGGTGTTCCCAACGCTCAGCAACACTTGGCCGGGGCTCGAAGTGAGCATGGGCGGCCGACAGCAGGACACCGCCGACAACCTCGCCACGCTGCGCACCGCCATGTGGCTGATGCTCGCCGCGCTTTACGCGCTGCTCGCCATTCCTTTCAGAAGCTACCTGCAGCCGCTGCTGGTGATGGCTGCCATTCCGTTTGGCATCGTGGGCGCGGTAGGTGGGCATCTACTCATGGGCTTTGGGCTGTCGATCATCAGCCTATTGGGTATGCTAGCACTCTCCGGCGTGGTGATTAACGATGCGCTGGTGTTGATCGACTACGCCAACCGCAAGCGTCGTGAAGGCTTGGCCCCGCGAGAAGCCATCGTGGCGGCCGCAACCCGCCGCCTGCGGCCGATCATGATGACCACGCTGACCACCTTTTTGGGGCTTGCGCCGATGATTTTGGAAACCTCCCGTCAGGCTCGTTTTATGATTCCCATGGCGATTTCGCTTGGTTTTGGCATGCTGTTCGCCACCCTGATTCTGCTGCTGGTGGTGCCGTGCCTCTATCTAAGCCTGGAAAATCTGCGTGAACGGTTGAGCGCACCACACCCGCCTAGCCAAACGGATATGACCTAATGCGTAGATGGAGTCGACTTCGCCAGTGGCGACCGTCGCGGCTGGGGCTAAAGCTGTTCGTCGTGATTCTCAGCGTCAACGTCGCCATTGCGGCCAGCGTGTTTCTGGCCGTGTCGTACAGTATCGACCGCGGTTTTCTCGAGTACCTCAATCAAGCCCAAGAGCGGCGGGCCACGCTGCTCGCCGACGGGCTCATTACCCGCTGGGAGACCCAAGGCGACTGGGCATGGTTGGAAGCGTCTCCAGAGCGCTGGCCCTACATCGTCCGGTTCGAGTTGGGCCAAGAGCATCGTGATCGCCCTTCTCCCTTGGGCGAGGCACAAGACTTCGCACTGCGCGATAGCGACGGTGAGTATGTGATACCGCCGACGGATACCCCGCGCGGCTCGATAGGCTGGCGCTGGCTGATGCTGTATAGCGATATGACCCCAAGCGGCCAGCGAGAAGCGATTGGCGCGCTGGGTTTTCGTCCACCGCAAGAGATGATGGAGCGCATGGAGAGCCGGTTTTTGGAGCGCCAGCAGCGCAATCTGGTACTCATCGTCATCTCGCTGGGGCTTGCCTCGCTGCTTCTAGCAGGAGGCCTCTCCTGGTGGCTTGGGCGCCGTACCCGAGCGTTAGCCGGCGCCACCCTGCGGTTGACCGAAGGCGACTATCACACCCGCTTGCCAGAGCGCGGACGAGACGAACTATCGCGCTTGGCACGGGACTTCAACGTGCTGGCCGCCACGCTCGAAGCCAGCCGCGAAGCCCGCGCCCGCTGGGTCTCGGACACTGCCCACGAACTGCGCACACCGCTGGCCGTTCTGCGCGGAGAAATCGAAGCCATGCAGGATGGCATCCGCCCGCTCAACCAAGAAAATCTGGGGTCGCTGGCCCAGGAAGTGGCCCAACTCGAGCGGTTGGTGGCCGATTTACGCTTGCTCTCCCAAAGCGACGCGGGCGCGCTGGATATTCAGCTAGCCCCCATGAATCTCAGTGAGAGTCTGGAAAGTCGCTTGAACGATGCCGACCGTTGGCTAGAAGAGAGCGGCCTTTCGCTGAGCACCGATCTGACACCAGACGTCATGATACGTGGCGATGCCCAGCGGCTGCGCCAACTATGGAACAACTTACTGGACAACAGCTGTGCCTATACCCAGCCGCCTGGTCAGCTAAGCGTCGCCCTGACCTGCGAACGCGACCACGCAGTGATTACTTGGCAAGACAGCGCGCCTGGCGTACCCCCAGAGGAGCTGTCACGATTGACCGAGCGGCTCTATCGTGTGGAGGGTTCCCGCAACCGCGCCAGCGGTGGCAGCGGCTTGGGGCTTTCCATTGCCAGCGCCCTCGTCGCCGCCCACGGCGGCACACTCACGCCTAGCGCTTCGCCCCTGGGCGGTTTGACCTGGATCCTCCGCTTACCGCTGCTAAGCGCCTCATAATCCGATCATAAGCGAGCCGATATGTCTCAGAGTGCTGCACACCCCGACGCTTCATCTCACGACGGCCTCACAGAGGATACTCCTCTACTGATCGTCGAGGACGAGCCCAAAATCGCCCGGCTCATGGCCGACTATCTGCAAAACAACAACTTCGCCCCGATCATCATCAGCCACGGTGGCGAGGTCATGCCATGGCTCACTCAACACGCGACGTCCCTGGTGCTATTGGACGTGATGCTGCCAGGTAAGGATGGCCTGACGCTCTGTCGGGAAATTCGCCAACAGTGGCCCACGCTCCCGATCATCATGGTCACGGCCAAGGTCGAGGAGGTCGACCGCTTACTCGGGCTCGAACTGGGCGCCGATGATTACATTTGCAAACCCTTTAGTCCCCGCGAAGTCGTCGCCCGGGTAAAGGCCGTGCTGCGCAGAAGCCAGGCCGCCGCTCAGGGCGATGCTCCGACGACCGTCAAACTCGCCCCGGTCACGCTGGACGAAGAGGGCTGGCAAGCGCTGGTCAATGGTCACGACCTGGGGCTCACGGCAGTGGAGTTTCAGTTACTGCGAGTCATGATGCAGTCGCCCGGACGTATTTTCAGCCGCGAGCAGCTAATGGACCATATGTATCGTGACAACCGCATCGTCTCCGAACGTACCGTTGACAGCCATATCAAGAAGCTGCGTAAAAAAATCACCGAAGCGCTACCCGAGCAGGAGATCATTCGCTCGGTGTATGGCGTGGGCTACAAATATCAGCCCGAGGGGTAAGCCGCTTCCCTAAGTGCAACCTGGCGATTCAAAAACGCAATGCCCGCTTCGATGGCACTGCCACGCAGCAGGAAGCTCGTGACATGGCCTCGCCCACGCTGTAGATAGAGTTCGCTAGGCGTTCCCTGGGCTTTCAACGCCGCGTAGAAGTCAGTGGCGTGGTCGACCGGCACGAGCTGATCCCAACTGCCGTGAAACAGAAAAAAGGGCGGTGCCTTCGCGGTAATCTGGCGTGCCGGAGAGGCCAATGCGTAAGCTTCCGGCCGCTCGGCCCGCGTCCCGCCGATAAAATCGACCACCAAGCGGCCATCGTCGAACTTCAGCAGATCACTGGGTAATCCTCCGGCCATGACCGCAGCCAAGCGTGCGTGCTCACCGCCGTAAGGATCTGCCAGCGGGCCGTCACTGCGCGCAAGCGCCAGCAGGCTGACCAAATGCGCGCCGGAGGAGAAACCGACACCGACAATGCGGTCGGTATCGATCTGCCATGTCGCGGCGTTCGCGTGTATCCAGGCCATGGCCTGCTGAAGATCGTGTAGCTGGGCGGGGAAGCGATAGTCGGGGGCAAAACGGTGTTCGATATTTACCGTCACGTATCCCTGAGCCGCTAACTGCTCTGCGATACGCTCCATATCCTCCGGCCCACGATTCCGCCAGCCGCCCCCATGCACGACAAGCGCTGCTGGGCGAAGCGCGCTGCTTTGCGTACTGGGGAGCAGCACGTGGGCACGTAAGGGTTCGGGCCACGCCTCTGGTGTATAGCGTTGGGGGTCCAGTCGGGTGAACGGCTGGGGCTCACGCAGGGCACTCTGCTCGATGGCAGGCTCACCCTGAGTGACTTGATGGGTGGCGCCGCAGCCGCTTAACCATAACGCAAGCGCGCTGAAGCCCACGATTCGTCGAAGACCAAGCATATCGGGCATGCAATTCTCCTTCTGACCATCGGTAGTGGCGTTTCCCCTCACCGCTCGATCGCCCCGTGTTCTCATTCTCGAATTGTCTGAGCAAGATCACGGTTGTTGCACACTTTGTGCAACCGTTTTACACCAAGCCATTGAATACTGACATCGTCAAATTACCACGTATTCACCGATGAGGTATGCCATGAAGATGTCACTTCGCCAACTGTTTGCTCCCGCGTTTCTGGCCGTTGCCCTAATGCCACTCGCCTTCACTGCACAAGCGGATCAACACGACGGACAAGGCATGGATCGAGAAGCCATGAAAGAGCGCATGGAAGAGCGTCGTCAGGAGGTCTACCAGCGCGCGGAACTCAGCGAGGAGCAGCAAGCAGCGCTCGATGAGGCCCACGCCGAGCACCGTGAAGCCGTTCTGGCGCTGCGTGAAGAGCACCAGGCCCGAGTCGCCGAGATTCTCTCCGAAGAAGAGCAGCAGGCGCTCAGTAATGCCATGCATGAGATGCTCGCAGAGTATCGCCAAGAGCGCGGCCATGGTGGTCATGGCAAGCGCGGCCACCACGACGATGCTGCCCATGAGATGAACGCTGAGTAAACCTCTATCGAGAAATCGTTTATTTAGCGTCTAATACGCTCTTCGCGCCCAGCCTAGCTGGGCGCGTTTGTTTCTATACTCCTCTCATACGCGACCACCCCATCTCTCACCCTCGGCCAACGACTTGAAGCGAGCGTCTAAACCGCGTATTTTATTTGAACGTTCATTCAAAAATAACGTATTTTCTTCTTTGTCTTAACAACAGGAGTCCGCCTCCATGGCGAAAGACAACCCCGTCCTCCCCTCCCGAGACCGCTTGAACCCCGTGGTTTTCCACGGCAGTGTCGCGGGTATTCTCGTGTTCTTGATCATGACGATGCTGTTCACCGAGCAAGCAGGCGCCTTCTTCGATGCAGGTCTCGCCTGGGTGAGCGAAACCTTTGGCTGGTACTACATGTTGGCCATCGTGGCGTACCTGGTGTTCGTCATCCTCATTGGCATGTCCCGTTACGGCAGCATTCGCCTAGGACCCGACCACTCACGGCCCGAGTTCTCGTTACTCTCCTGGTCGGCCATGCTGTTTGCCGCAGGTATCGGCATTGACCTCTTGTTTTTCAGCGTTGCCGAGCCGGTCGCCCACTATTTGGCGCCGCCCGATCTAACCCCTGAAAGCCAAGAGGCCATGCGTAACGCCGTCGTTCAAACCTATCTGCACTGGGGGCTCTCCGGTTGGGGGCTGTACGTGCTGATGGGCATGGCACTGGCCTACTTCAGCTACCGCCACCGTTTGCCGCTGGCGATTCGTAGTGCGCTCTATCCGCTGCTGGGCAAGCGCATTCACGGCCCAATTGGCAACGCCGTGGATATCACCGCCGTGATCTCGACCGTATTCGGGATCGCCACCAGCTTGGGTATTGGGGTAATCCAGCTCAACTACGGCTTGAATTATATGTTCGACGTGCCGGAAACCTTGACGGTTCAGGTCATCTTGATCGTCCTGGTGGTCGTGCTTGCCACGATCTCGGTGGTGACGGGTGTCGAGAAAGGCATCCGCCGCCTCTCCGAGTTCAACATGCTGCTGGCTCTGGCGCTGATGCTGTTCGTTCTTTTCTCCGGTGACACCCTGGTGCTGCTGGATAAAGTGGTCAACAACGCTGGCGACTACCTCTCAGGCTTCGTTGCTGCCAGCTTCGATACTTACGCCTTTGCCGATGAAGGTGCCCAAGAGTGGAAAATGTGGTGGACCATCTTCTTCTGGGGCTGGTGGATCGCCTGGACGCCTTTCGTCGGGCTGTTTCTGGCGCGCATCTCCCGCGGCCGTACCATTCGCCAATTCGTGGCCGGCGCCCTGTTCATTCCGCTCTCGTTCATGATGGTATGGATGTCCATTTTCGGTAACAGCGGTATCGAACTGGTGGCCAACCAAGGCGTTGCCGAACTGGGCGAGCAGGCCTTGAATTCGCCACAGACCACGCTCTATACGCTGTTGGAGTACTACCCCTACGTGGGCATCACCGCTGCGGTCGTGACCGTTCTGGGGATCGTATTCTTCATTACCTCGGCGGATTCGGGTGCGCTGGTGCTGGCCAACTTCACTTCGATCTTGAGCGACGTGAACCACGACGCACCGGTGAAACTGCGTATTTTCTGGTCGGCCGTGATTGGCCTGATCACCGTCGCGCTGTTGATGGCTGGCGGGCTGAACGCGCTGCAAAGCGCCGTGGTGATCACCGCGCTGCCGTTCTCGGTGGTGATCTTCGCCATCATGGTGGGGACTTACAAAGCACTGAAGCTGGAAGGCAGCAAAGCCGACGCCCGCCGCATGATTGCGGGCAGCGCGCCCGGCGGCGACTGGCGCGAGCGCCTGGACCGCGCGCTGGACACTTCCAACCGTGCAGGTGCCGCCGCCACCATCGAGCACTCGATTCGTCCGGCGATGACACAGTTTGCCCAGGAGCTCGAGAGCCGGGGCCAGACGGCCAACGTCACCGAAGAACAGGTCGAGGGGGAATCACTGCCCACGCTGACGCTGCAGGTCGACCTTGGCGACGCGACGAGCTTCGTCTATCAGGTTTGCCCGCACCGCATGCGCACACCGAGTTTCATCCCCGCAGACGATGACTTCTACGTGCGTTTGGACGTCTATTTGGCAGAAGGTGGTCAGGAAAAAGACCTCAACGGCTACACCCGGGGTCAAGTGATTGGAGACCTGGTGGCAGAGTACGAACGTCACCTACACTTCCTCACCCTGGCGGGCCAGCAGATGGGCCATGTGCAGGCTATGCCAGGCACCATCGGCGAACCGCCGGAGGATGCTCAGATGTAATGGCATTCGCTCAATAAGAAACCCCGGTCATATCGACCGGGGTTTTTTGCTTTGCGTACTCGCGCGACTCAGAAGAAGCCCAGCGGATTGATATCGTAACTGACCAGCAGGTTCTTGGTTTGCTGGTAGTGCTCGAGCGCTACCTTGTGGGTTTCGCGGCCAACGCCGGATTTCTTGTAGCCCCCAAAGGCTGCGTGGGCGGGATACTGATGGTAGCAGTTAGTCCATACGCGGCCCGCTTGAATGCCACGCCCCATGCGGAAGGCGACGTTGATATCGCGGCTCCACACGCCAGCCCCCAAGCCAAACTCGGTATCGTTGGCAATCGCCAGCGCTTCTTCTTCGTCCTTGAAGGTGGTCACCGCCACCACCGGACCAAAAATCTCCTCCTGGAACACGCGCATCTGATTATTGCCTTTCAACAGCGTCGGCTGAATGTAGTAACCGCTATTGATGCTGTCATCCAACGTCTCTTTATTGCCCCCAGTGAGGAATTCGGCGCCCTCGTCACGGGCGATATCCATGTACGACATGATCTTGTCGAACTGCTCTTGGGAAGCCTGCGCACCTACCTGCACATCGGTATCCAGCGGGTTCCCACGCTTGATGGTCTTGGTACGCTCGATGACCTTTGCCATGAACTCGTCGTACATGCTCTCTTGAATCAGCGCACGCGATGGGCAGGTACACACTTCACCCTGGTTGAAGAACGCCAGTACCAGCCCTTCGACCGCTTTGTCGATGAAGGTCGGCTCGGCGTTCATGATATCGGCGAAGTAGATGTTGGGGGACTTACCGCCCAGCTCGACGGTAGAGGGAATGATGTTCTCTGCTGCGCATTTCAGAATGTGTGAGCCCACGGGCGTCGAGCCGGTGAAGGCAATCTTGGCAATGCGCTTACTGGTGGCCAGCGCCTGACCGGCTTCTGCGCCGAAGCCGTTGACGATATTGAGTACGCCAGGCGGCAGCAGGTCGCCAATCAACTCGACCACTTTCAAAATGGAAGCAGGCGTCTGCTCGGCGGGCTTGAGAACGACACAGTTACCTGCCGCTAGCGCCGGGCCTAGCTTCCAGGCCGCCATGAGAATCGGGAAGTTCCAGGGGATGATTTGCCCCACCACGCCCAGCGGCTCGTGGAAATGGTACGCCACGGTATTGGCGTCGATATCGGCCGCGGTCCCCTCTTGGGAGCGCAGGCAGCCAGCGAAGTAGCGGAAGTGGTCGACCGCCAGTGGGATGTCCGCATTGAGGGTTTCACGCACAGCTTTGCCGTTGTCCCACGTTTCGGCCACGGCCAGCATTTCGAGATTTTGCTCGAGGCGGTCGGCGATTTTGAGCAGGATATTGCTGCGCTCTTGCACCGACGTTTTGCTCCAGGCCGGGGCGGCTTTGTGGGCAGCATCCAACGCTTTTTCGATGTCTTCCGCGCTGGAGCGGGGAATTTCACAGAACACTTTGCCATTGACTGGGCTAACGTTGTCGAAATACTGACCGTTCACGGGGGGAACGAATTCGCCGTCGATGTAGTTGCCGTAGCGCTTTTCGAACGATACAACCGAGCCCGCTTCACCTGGGTTGGCGTAGATCATGGTACTGCTCCTGAGTATTATGATTGTTAAAAGGTGCCTACCCAGTGTTGGCCACTTGCGCCGATCACGATATAGCCCGATGGCAGGACGCACCCTCATTCCTTGGTAGGAGACGCCATGTACTCGCTGTTAGTGGCAGATGACCATCCGCTGTTTCGCGATGCGCTGCAAGCAGTGATCGTCAGCGGCTTCACCGATACGCAGCTGTTCGAGGCCGATAGCCTCGCCGCGGCCATGGCACGTATCGATACACAAGAAGGGTTGGATCTGCTGCTGCTGGATTTGAGCCTGCCGGATGCCGATGGGCTGGAGGGGTTGAAAACCCTACGCGAGACCTTCCCCTGGCTGCCGGTGGCCATCGTCTCGGCGCATCAAGAGCGCCAGCTCGTGCTCGATGCCATTACGCTCGGTGCCGTGGGCTACATCCCTAAATCGACCCCGCGCGCGCAGCTGCTGGCTGCTCTGCAGCAAATTCTTCAGGGACAGCTCTACTTACCCGCTGATATCATGCGCCGACCTCCCCCTCCGTCACGCGCGGCCTCGGTCGCTTCCCCTTCGACTACTCCGACAAGCAGGCTGACGCGGCTCACGGAGAAGCAGTTAGACGTGTTGAGCTGTATGAGTCAGGGCATGTCCAACAAACAGATCGCCCGGGAACTGAACATTGCCGAAACCACGGTCAAAACCCATGTATCGGCGATTTTGCGTAAGCTCGGCGCGAGCAGCCGAGTGCACGCCATTGTCATGGCGGGTGAGGAAGATTTGAGCGGCTATTTAGCCAAACGCCCGGCGCGCTAGCCGTTCTCCAACAGCGTGCCCAGCAGCATTTTGAGGCGCAGCGGCTTGAGCGGTTTCAACAGGTAGTGGATGCCCGCTTCGCGGGTGGCCCGCTTTACGGCGGCTTCGTGATTGGCCGTAATGACCACGGCCGCTAATCCGGGATAGCGGCGGCGCAGCCTGGCGGCGAGATCGATACCGTTCTCACGATGCTCGCCGAGGTGGTAATCCACCAACAGCACGGCCGGACGTTCACCGTCGCTGGCCGCCTCCAACGCGCTCACCGTCGCAGCCGCTCGTACCCGGCATCCCCAACCGCCCAAGAGCGCCTGCATACCTTCGGTAATGGCCGGATCATCGTCCACCACCCACACGACGCACCCCTGCAAGGGATCGACATCCCACTCGATGGACGTTCGCGGCTGGGCAGCTTGGTCCTTGCCGATATCGGCATAGGGCACCAAAATCGAGAACAGAGAGCCGTGTCCCAACTGAGAGGCCAACCGAACAGGATGGCCCAGCATCGTGCTAATGCGGTCCACGATGGCCAACCCCAATCCCAGCCCGCGACTCTGGTTCGCCTGAGGCTGACTGGCGCGGCGAAACTCCAGAAATATCGCTTGACGCTGCGGTTCTGGAATTCCTGGCCCCGTATCACCCACCATGATCTCCAACCCCTCACGGCGACGGCGGCAGCCTAATAGCAAATGGCCATGCTCGGTGTAGCGCACCGCGTTGCTGAGAAAATTGCGAACCACCCGCGCCAATAGCGCCAAGTCCGACTCCACCCATACCTGAGAAGGTACGTAGTGGAGAGTTAGCCCGCGCACCCCGGCGACTTGGCGATACTCCTCGGCCAGCGCATCCAACAGCGTGCTAACGGCAAAGGGTGCCTTATCAGCGTGGAGTACACCGGCGTCCAGGCGGGAGATGTCCACCAGCGTTCCCAACAGCCCTTCGACATCTTTCAGCGACCGGCCAATATGGCCGACCAGTGCTTGGGACGCTGCCGGAAGCGCATGGGCTTCCAGGGCACTGGCAAACAGTCGAGCCGCGTTGAGCGGCTGAAGCAGGTCATGACTGACGGCTGCCAGAAATTTGGTTTTCGATGCGTTGGCCGCCTGGGCGTCGGCATTGGCGGCCAGCAGCCGGCCGTTGACCTGGCTTAGTTCATCCAACGTGCGGTGCAGCGCGTCGGTGCGCTCGCGCACCTGCTCGGCCAACAGCACCGAGCGCTCGAAGGCCGCATAGGGCGCCCCATTAGGAGTACCGCCGGACTCCACGCGCTCCATGAGCGCTGCACACACTTTGCGCAGGCGCTGATTCTCTTCACGCAGGGCCGCCACGTCGTTCGACGACGGCGCATCAGAGAGCTGGAAGAGTGCCAAAGGCCACCCCCGTAAAGGTTTGATTCACATGCATCCCGTGGTGCTGCTCGCCGTAAGTATTGAAACCGATCACTCTTGCCTGGCGCAGTAGTGCGGAGGCTCGATCGAGTTGTTCCATCGACTCGAGCGCCATTCGCCGCAAAAAGCAGTCACAGCCGATGATCGCTGCGGGTTCGCCGAGGCGCTCTTCCACGTCCTGCAGCATACGAGCCAAATCTTCCAATAGCGGCGTGGGTTGCATGGCGGTCAGCACAATGCCGTTTTCCACCGCGCAATAGAAGCTGAGACTACCGTCGTCGTTGACCCGCTGAATCGAGCGAATATAGTGCTGCCCACCTAAATGCACCGCCAGCGGATGCTGGGCAAAGACCGCAGGCGTCAGTGCTTCCACCGGGCATCCCACGAGGGAAGCATACAACTCGGCAGCCGGCAGGCCATTGAGTTCCAGCACCCGGCGGCGCTCTCGGTCGACAGCGGTGACCACGAGCTTATGCGCCAGCGGCTCTAGGTGATGGGTAGAGAAGACATCGAACGGCAGCCGCGTATTGATCATGACCACCACGGCCGCCCGAGTATGGAAGCGACCCTCAGCATACACATGGGTGTGGGTGAGGTGGTTGTCGTCCCCGGCGGAGCCGCCAAAACTTGGAATGCGCCCAAGCGCGGCATCCAGCGTTGCCAGCACCTGCTCTTCACGGCTGGAAAGCCCATCCAGCAGTGTCAGAGCAAAGCTATGCTCATTGACCGGCGCCACGGCTTGCTGGCGGCAGCGCTCCAGTAGCCCATCGACCAGCGGTTGAGCGGTGGGCAAATCAAAGTGTTCGAGGTCATCAATCAGCGCGGTTTCGACGGCAAACAAGCGCCTATCGAAACAGATGGCGACAATAGAGCCGCGATCGTAGCCATCGGGCGTCAGCTCACCCGCCGTCGTACAGCCACTGACTGGAAGCTCGCCAAACGCCTGACAAAGCGCGTCCGCTAGCTGCGACAGCGGATACTCAGCGCTACAAAAGAACAGCACGAAACCGGCGTGCTCGTGACACAGCGCGAGAGCCAGCGCATGGGCAGCATCCTGAGGGTTGGGCTCACGGCTCGCGGCCGCACTCAAACCATGATTAGTGAAGCGGGTGGTCACGACGCCATCTCTCCAGCGCGGCATAAGTTCGTGCAGCGCAGTGACGCAGCGTGTCAAAACACGCTGTTAGCAGCTCGAGCGATGCCTCGTCAAGCGCAGCCATGCTCTCCAACCGCTTGGCTTGCGCAGCCAACTGCTCTGCGCCCATGCTCACTGACTCGCCCCGCAGTTGATGCGCTAGCCGCTCGACCTGACGCCAGTGGTCACGACTCGACGTGCTCCCGGCAGCAAAGTAGCCAGAAAGCTGGGCAATGTAGTCACTCGCCTGCTGATGATAGAGCACTGCCAGTTGATCGACACTATCAGCCCCCAGCGAGCCGACGAGGGTGGCCAACGTCGTTTCATTGAGTAGGGCCGCGTCACCTCCTTCCTCACGTAACGCAGAAGGAATCGGCATCATCGGTGTTGGTGTCGTTGATAGCTGCAGCGCCAACACGTTGCCAAGCGCCAACAGCGAGAGCGGCTTGGTGATGTAGTCATTCATACCCGCAGCGAGGCAGCGGCGACGATCATCCTCTGCCCCCCCTGCGGTCATGGCCACGATGGGCACCTCGCTGCACCAGCCGCCCATTTCACGCAATCGCTGGGTCACCGTCACGCCGTCGATATCAGGAAGCTGTATGTCCATGAAAATAAGATGTACCTGCTGGCGTCGTACCATGGCAAGGGCTTCGCGGCCGTTTTCTGCGCACACCACCTCGCAACCAAGTCGCGACAAAAGTCCGACCGCGACTTTGCGATTGACCGCATTGTCCTCGACCAGCAGCAACGAGGTGCCGTCAAAATCTCGCGCTGGCTCAACGGGTAGGGGCGAGCTGACAGGAGAAGCCTCAACTAACGGCAGTTCGCACCAAAACGTACTGCCTTGACCCGGCGTGCTGTCGACACCCAGACGTCCCTGCATGGCTTCGCTCAGCCGTTTACAGATTGCCAATCCCAAACCGGTGCCGCCGTAGCGGCGCGCGACGCTCTCATCCGCCTGCTGAAAGGGTTCGAAGAGCGTTTCTTGCTGTTCACTGTTCAGACCACAACCGGTATCGCTAATATCAAAGAGCAAATGCTCAACGGTCGAGGAGACGCGTACCGAGACGCTGCCGTAATCAGTGAATTTGATCGCATTGGCAATGAGATTGAGCAGTATTTGCCGCAGACGCCCCGCATCGATCATGACCCATGCTGGCACGAGTGGGTCCACGTGAAGCGATAGTTGCAGCCCTTTTGCTTGCGCTCTTGGCTCGAATAGCGCCATGACACCTTCGACTAGCGGCGTCAGCGCCGTAGGCGACGTCTCCAGGGTCAAATGGCCGGCCTCGATTTTAGAAAAATCGAGGATCTCATTGATCATCGCCAGTAACTGATTGGCACTATCGTGAATAGTGCGAGCATAGTCTTCGACCTGGGCGGGGCTGGCGGGCTCGCGCAGCAGCTCGCTCATGCCAATCACACCATTGAGCGGCGTACGAATTTCGTGACTGACCATGGCGAGAAAGTCTGACTTTGCATGATTGGCCGCTTGGGCCTGCTTCGCTGTGACCTGAAGCTGTTTACTGAGCTGCTCTTGTTCTCGACGCGCCGCTGCGCTTTCGCGCATTTCACGCACCAAAAAGACGATCACCGTCAACACGGCAAAGCTTATTCCAATCAGCAGCGAAATGAGCAGCTTATAGAGCGTACTTAGCAGCGCCCTCTCTTCGGTGGCGGATTCCGCTAGATAACCGTTGATCGCAATCACCAAGCGCTCGGTCAAGCGGGTAAGCGATTGAAGCTCGCTCTCCAAGGCCGTGACGGGCAGCCGATCCATCTCCTCGTGGGGTTCGAACATGGGATCGAGGGTGTCGAGCTGCTGCTGAATCTGATCCAACAGCTCGCTCGCTGCACTGATACTTTGCAATAGCGAACTAACCTCTCCCTCTCGCAGCAGGGTGATCCGGCTATAGAGCAATTCGAAGCGAAGATTGAGGGCATCCTGGGCGGCAGGCGATAGGGGGCCCCGCGTGTCGGCCAACAAATGATTGAGCAATTGCACGGCATCGCGGTCGAGTTTATAGACCACCCAGGCGGTGTCCTCTCGCAAACTCTGCGTCAAATTATCCTGCCGCCATGCCGAAAGGCCAGCCACCACCAACGCAGCCGCAAACAGCAGTACGGTGATGATCGCTACCAGCTTGAGGCGGCGCGGGTAGCGTAGCAGGCGGGGTGCCCGAGCGGACTCACTAACGGACATTGATGTGCATGACCTGCCATACGGCCCTGAAACGCATACGCTCGCTCAACAGCGCCTCATCATGGTCGAATGGATATAGCACCCATAGTGGGCCATATTCGCGGATAGGAATGGCCTGCCCGTCCCGCTCTAGTGCCAAAATAACGTCGTAGTCGTAAAAATCCTCAATAGGAATTTCGGCCTCATAACCGTTCAAGGCCGCTACGTTAATGGTGTTGCCTTCGGCCCCTACATGCTCGAGCAGCGTGCGCATCAGCGGGCCGCGGTAGTGGCTCGCTCCCTCGGTCCACGGTGTACCGGTCGTAAAAGCGTGCTGCGGCAGCGCGCCCAACATCTCACGGTCAAAATGGGCCTCTTCCTCGACGTTGGCTGCCGTTACTTCACCATCTATTTTGAGGATGACGGGCCCATCAGGAGCGGCCAATTTATCCACGTCTGCCTCAGCCGCGTCCGCTAGCCCCGTATGGGGAATGCTGAACGCCAGCATAGTCCACCCCAATAACAACGCTTTCACCATCGACTCCTCGTATCGCAGTGCCTGAACGACGCAGCAGCGGCCGCTCCAGGCAATAAAAAAGAGATGGCGTTAGGGTACGCCATCTCGTTTCATTGGTCAGTCGAATGTCGACTTTTTTACTTAGCGATGAGAAATGTAGCGGAGATGTCGTTAAGTACTCAGCTTCTCGACCGGCTCGAACCGAACGAGTTCTTCGTAGGCATGCCAGCTAGCGTGACCAAGCACGGGCAGTATGAGGGCCAGACCGATGTAGAAGGTCATCACCCCAACGACGACGCAGCCGGTTAAAATAGCAGCCCATAGCAGCATGGTCCGGAAGTTACGCGCCACGCAGCGCACGCTAGCCTCGATGCCTTCCATGAACGTCAGATCTTGATCCATCAGAGTTGGAATAGCGACCACGCTAATGGCGAAAGCGCCAAAGGCAAGAATGCCACCTGCCACTGTGCCGACCGCCAGCATGCTGAGCCCTTCCGGTGTGGTGACCAAGGCCGTATAAAGCGTTGCCGGGCTAGGTACTTCAAAACCGAAGAAAAGTGCAAACAGCAGCGTAGCCAGACGTATCCAGGCTAGAAAGAAAATCATCATCATCACGCCCATCATGGCCAACTGCCCAGCATGCGGCCGCCAACTGCCGAAGGCATCGCCCAAGTTAGGCACCCGCCCACGCTCGAGCGCCAAGCTGATGCCGTAAGAACCCACCGCCACGAGCGGCCCAATGAACATGAAGCCCGCAATCATGGGCAGCAGCCAGTGCCAATAACCCAGTGTGTAGGCCCCTAACGTGATGGCAATACTCAAACCAACCCAAAACATGCCATACGAAAGACTGACGGCAGTCGCACGGCGGAAGTCTTCCATACCGGCGGCAAGCCAAGCCTTTGGTCTGTCCATCCCGACTTTGTTGATGATGATTTTAACGTTGGGCGCGTCGGCTGATTGGCCGTGTGTTTTTGTTGTTACTGCATTCATGGCGTAACTCCTGTGATTTACCCCAAATGGCTGTCTCTGACCCAAGCACCAAGGTAAATAGCTACCATGTGTGTTGACACCATTAATCCAACGTTAATGGCTTAATGTTCTTTTAATGTAGCTGAGCCAATGCCGACCGAAGAGCTTTACCGCCACTCGGTACAAAAAATCCTCCTTTAGCGCTCTCAACGACGATTAAATCGATGCGTTAGCAATTCACGATATTGATGACAAAAAAAAACTCCAGGCCACTGGCCTGGAGCTTCGTTGGGGTAACGGCGTTCAGCGCACGATCATCACTGATACCTTGGCATGATGAACGACATGTTCCGCGTTGGGACCGAGCACATAATCGACGAATTTGCGCTTGGTGTGCGACGCCATCACGATCAGATCAGCATCGATCTTCTTGCCGACCTTGATGATGGCTTCCCACGGTGAACCATCGACGATTACGCTTTGGGTTTTGATCCCTTCCGGCACATGCTCTTGAATGAAGGTGTGCTGCGCCTCTTTCATTGCCAAGTGCGCTTTTTCCGAGAAGTTTTTCGGAAAATAAGCGCCCACCATAGGCATAGTGAATTCTGGAAGAACCGATACCACATGCAGCGACGCACCAAAGGTTTGGCACAGCGTTACTGCCGTAGGCAGCGCTTTCTTCCATGAGGCTTCTTCGTTCAAATCCACGGGGAGTAGCACTTTATGGTACATGGCAACCTCCTTAGGCAGCGGCCACTTCGTTGGATTGCTCATGACGCCGACGACGGCGTTGCATAACCACGACCAAGCCAAAGATGCCCAGTGCAGGGAGCCACATCCACTCTTTGGTCCAGCGATCCACCGGGGCCAGCACTTCGAGAATCTCTTGGTCGAAATCAAAGCCCAGCTCGGCCGCTTGGCTGCCGAACTCGACGAAATCGACCAAGGTTTGGTCACCATCTTCGTAAAGTTCGATACCTAGATTCGCCATGCGCTCTTCACCTGTTTCACCGCGCGGCACGGGGACGAGCATATAGGTGGTCATCGGCGCCCCGAAATCGTCTTCACCGGCAATTTGCACGCGCAGGTTGCTACCGTCATCGACCCGGCCCAGTGCCTCGGCAAATTGCGCAGGTGGCACCGATTCATAGGGGTCGTGGATTTTGTCCATCCAGAAGCCGGGGCGGAACAGCGTAAAGGCGACCAGCAGCAGCAGCAGCGATTCGTACCAGCGGTTGCGGGTCAGTATGTAGCCCTGAGTGCCTGCCGCAAAGATCAGCATGGCAATGGTGGCCACTATGAACACCAAAATACCCTGCATCACCGTGACATCGATCAGCAGCAGGTCCGTATTGAAGATGAACAGGAATGGCAGCGCAGCGGTACGTAGGCTGTAATAAAACGCCTGGAAGCCAGTGCGCAGCGGATCCCCACCCGACACGGCCGCCGCCGCAAAGGAGGCCAAACCTACCGGTGGCGTGACATCCGCCATGATACCGAAGTAAAACACGAACAGGTGCACGGCAATCAGTGGGACGATCAGGCCATTTTGCTGGCCCAGTAGCACGATGACAGGAGCCATCAGCGCCGACACCACGATGTAGTTGGCGGTTGTCGGTAAGCCCATGCCCAGGATCAAGCTCAGCAGGGCCGTCAGCAGCAGAATCATCATCAGGTTGCCGCCGGAAAGAATCTCGACGACGTCTGCCAGCACCAAGCCCACACCGGTTTGCGACACCGCCCCGACCACGATACCCGCTGTGGCCGTCGCGATACCGATCCCAATCATGTTTCTGGCACCCGTCACTAAGCCATCCCACAGGTCTTTAAAGCCTTCTTTAATATCCGCCGCCATCCGGCTACGACCACGGAAGAGCGCAATGATCGGGCGCTGCGTCACCATGATGAAGATCATGAACATGGTGGCCCAGAACGCTGATAGCCCAGGAGATAGACGCTCGACCATCAGGCACCACACCAGAACGACCACAGGGAGAATATAGTGAAGGCCCACCATCACCGTGGGACGGGTTTGCGGCAGCTTAACGACCTCCGAGTTAGGATCATCCATCTCCAGTTCGGGGTAGTTAGCACTCACTTTCAACAGCGCCACGTAGACAATCGCAAGACCGACAGACACCACCCATGGCGTCGCTTCACCCAGCACGGGTTTTAACCATCCCAGGCCATAGTAGACGGCAATCGAGAGCCCCATGAGCAGTAGCAAGCCGGTCATGAAACCGATCACCTTGTTCAACAGCGGGCGCGCCGGGTTGCTGGAAGGCAGGCCTTTCATATTGGCCTTGAGCGCTTCCAGGTGAACGATGTAGATCAGGGCGATATAAGAGATCAGCGCTGGCAAGAAGGCGTGCTTGATCACGTCGACGTAGGGAATACCGACGTACTCCACCATCAAAAACGCCGCTGCCCCCATGACGGGTGGCATGATTTGGCCGTTCACCGAAGACGACACTTCCACCGCGCCCGCTTTTTCAGCGCTAAAGCCGACTCGCTTCATCATCGGAATCGTAAAGGTACCGGTCGTCACGGTATTGGCAATCGACGACCCCGAGATCAAACCGGTCATGCCTGAGGCGACCACGGCTGCTTTCGCCGGGCCGCCTTTGAAGTGGCCAAGCATCGAGAACGCCACTTTGATGAAGTAGTTACCGGCGCCTGCTTTATCCAACAGTGCACCGAACAACACGAACAGGAACACGAAGCTGGTGGAGACCCCCAGCGCAATCCCGAACACGCCTTGCGTACCCAACCACTGGTGATTGATCAAACCGCCGAGGCTCACGCCACGGTGGGCCAAAATGCCGGGCATGTAAGGACCAAACAGTGAATAGGCGATAAAAACCGCCGCCACAATCATCAAGGGTGGCCCCAATGCGCGGCGCGTGGCTTCTAACAACATCAATATGCCGACGACGCCCACGACGATATCCTGGGTAATCGGCAACCCAGGCCGCTGGGCCAAATCCGCATAGAAAATAAACAGATAGGCGCCGCAAAAGGCTGCCACTGCCGCAAGAACCCAGTCGGCCAGCGGCACGCGATCGCGCGGCGAACGTTTGAAGGCGGGGTACGCCATAAAGGCTAGAAAGAGCGCAAACGCCAAATGAATCGAGCGCGCCTCTGTGGCGCTGAACACGCCAAAGCCAACGATGTAGGGAAGTGGCGATGCAATCCATAGCTGAAACAGCGACCAAGCGGCTGCAATACTCACTAGCAGCTTACCGGGTACGCCTAGGGGTTTCCTTGCCCCTGTATCGCTGGAAGCGACCATATCCTCCAGGTCGTTCTCAGCGGCTGCCGAAGGGTGTTTGTCATCACGCATACGCTTGCCCTGCCTAATGGTCAGCGCTGACAATCAGCGCTCTCAACAAGAAGCGCGGACACCCAAGGTGCCCGCGCTTTGCAACTCAAAGCGACGCCATTCACCTTTCGTCAATAGCGTCACTCTTTTTACGACTTATTCGATCCAGCCGCGCTCACGATAGTAACGTGCTGCGCCATCGTGCAGCGGCGCCGTCAAGCCATCAGAGATCATGTCTTCTTCGTTCAGGTTCTCGAACGCCGGGTGCAGACGCTTGAAGCGATCGAAGTTTTCGAAGACGGCTTTCACGGTTTCGTAAACGATGTCTTCATCGACGGCGGTCGAGGAAACGAACGTAGCCGCAACGCCGAAAGTCTCGACGTCTTCGTCGTTACCACGGTAGAGGCCACCCGGAATCACGGAACGGGTGTAGTAGGGGTACTCTTCGATCAAGCCGTCGATCTCTTCACCGGTCACGGAGACCAGACGCGCATCGATGGTGGTGGTCGCTTCTTGGATAGAGCCATTGGGGTGACCTACCACGTACACCATGGCATCGATGTTGTTGTCAGACAGGGCAGCCGCCTGCTCGGCCGCGTCGAGCTGAGACGCCAGTGCGAAGGTGTCTTCATCCCAACCGAACGCATCCATGACCACGTCCATGGTGTTACGCTGGCCAGAACCGGGGTTACCGATGTTGACGCGCTTGCCAGGGAAGTCGCTGATGTTTTCGATACCGGAATCCGCGCGGGCCACCACGGTCAGCGGCTCACCGTGCATGGTGAAGACGGCACGCATATCTTCCCAAGCGCCTTCTTCCTCGAAGTTAGCTTCGCCATTATAAGCGCGGTACTGAACGTCGGACTGTACGACACCCATGTCCAGCTCGCCGCTCTTCATG
Source organism: Halomonas sp. MMH1-48 (assembly GCF_022348105.1). Taxonomy (NCBI): domain Bacteria; kingdom Pseudomonadati; phylum Pseudomonadota; class Gammaproteobacteria; order Oceanospirillales; family Halomonadaceae; genus Halomonas; species Halomonas sp. MMH1-48. The sequence continues at coordinate 128,817 of NZ_JAKRFL010000003.1, read as the reverse complement.
CCGTTGACGTTAGCCACGGAGCCACCGGTGGACGGAGCGTTACAGCGGATGTTGTGCTCATCGCTGCCACGGTTGACCATGCGGCATACCGACTGGCCAACGACATAATAAACACCGGTTTGGCCACCGGTACCGATCGTGATGTAGCGCTCCTGGGCAACGGCCGGAGAGGCGAAGGTTGCCGCCGCGATGAACGCGCCTGAAAAGGCCGCGGTAGAAAATACATGGCGTTTCATGAACACACCTCTTTATCTTGATGTTGTGAGCGTTATGCGCTTTGAAGCCACCTGCAGAACGGTTCCCTTCAGGTGTATAGGTTCCAAAACGTTGTCAAGACAGTCTGTTATCAACCTCGGCACTTAGTGCCGACTGTTCCTACTTTAGCGAAAAAAAAGCTAATTGGCGAAGCGCGATGTCATTTAACCGAGGATGCAGTGCAGCATCGCCACTTGACGTTTCGTTCTTTTCACCAGTGGTGATCGCTGAGATAGGCACTGACAAAGACGCCACTCGGCCTATTGTTCTAAGCCACACCAAGCATCCCCGTGTGCACGTTGGGTGATACTCGACAAGTCTAGCGGCCTGTAACGTTTAGTAAGCGTTAAACATAGGCATAAAGGTATGCCGGTTTGGCATGGGCCATCACTGATCGTATCCCTGCCATGCTCAAACGTTATAGCCCAGCACCGTGGGGAGCCAGAGCGCGATGCTTGGAAAGATGGCGACGAGCGCCAAGGCGCCGCCCATGGCCACCACAAAGAGCAGCGCCCAGCCAAGTGTGTGCTCCAAGCGAATCTTGGCAACTTCCGTGGTCACCATCAGATTCACCGCCACCGGCGGGGTAAACTGACCGATCGCAATGTTCATGGCCAACAATATGCCAAACCACACCGGGTTCCACTCGAAGTGCTGCATTACCGGAATCAGAATCGGCATCATGATCAGGTAAATGGAAATCGCGTCTAGCAGCATGCCCGCTACCAGCACCGCTAACATGATGAGTATTAGCAGCAGCACTCCGTTGTCGGTCAAGCCAATGATCCACTCTGCCAAATGACGGAAGGTGCCCAGCATGGTGCCTGCCCAAGCGAAGATACCTGCCAACGCAATGATCAACATGACCACGCCTGAGATGATCGCGGCCTCCCCTAGCAGCTCCCATACATCGCGCAGCGTGAGTTCTCGCGTCAAGAACAGGCCTACTACCGCTCCGTAGGCAACGGCGACCACGGCGGCTTCCGTGGGGGTAAAGAGGCCTGAACGCAGCCCCCCTAAAATCAGCACCGGCGCAAACAAAGCAGGTAGCGCTTCACGGAAGGTGCCTCGTACCGTCAGCCTTTCAGCTCCTTCTACCGGTGTCCCCTCCCAGCCATGACGCTTGGCAGCCAGCATGGCTGGCACCAGCAACGCCAATCCGGCTAAGACGCCCGGGAAAAGCCCCGCTGCAAACAGCGCCCGGAGATCAACGCCGGGTACCACAATCGAGTAGAGAATCAGCGCCACCGATGGTGGAATCAAAATCGCCGTAGAGGCCGACGCCGCAATGAGCGTGGCAGAGAACGGTTTGGGGTAGCCCGCTTTGGTCATGCTGGGTAGCATCACCATCGCCACGGCGGCGGCATCGGCGGGCCCAGAGCCGCTCATCCCCCCCATGATCATGCACACCAATACCGCGACCAGTGCCAGCCCGCCGTGGCGGGGACCAATCAGCGCTTGGGCGAAACGCACTAGGCGTAGCGCGACCCCTGCCCGCTCGAAAATCAGCCCGGTAAGAATGAACAGCGGAATGGCAATCAGAGGATACTTGGCGATGCTGTTGTAGGTATTGGTGCCCAGGGTAGCCAACATATCCGGTGACAGCCCCAGTACGATGCCCACCGCTCCAGACAGGGCCAGCGAGAACGCCACCGACACGCCAGCAATCAGCAGTCCGGCGAACGCTAAAATCATCCAGATATCAGGTGTCACCGTTGATCTCCCCCGCAAACCGATCACGGGTTTGCTGCACCAAACGCCACAGCATGGCCGCCGACAGCACGGGCAGCCATACCAAATACCACCACTGTGGCAGCCCTAAGCCCGGCGAGAGCGACTCCCATTGGTACTCCTGCCACGCTAGCTTGCCACCGTACCAAGTGATTAAGCCCAGCACGATCAAGCCACACAGGGCTTGAAAAAGAATCAGCGCACCACGCCAGCGAGGTGGCAATGCGCGCTCTAAAAAGCCAATACGGATATGACGGTCGCGCCTCAAAGCAACCGACGCCCCAGCAAAGGTCAGTACAACCAGTAGGAAGACGGAAAACTCTTCGGTGAACGAAAACGAGCCGCCTGTCAGATACCGCGTGACCACATTGCCTAGGCTAATCAGCGCAATCACGATCAACGAAATCGCGCCAAGCCAGCGTTCGGGGCGCGCATCGGGAAAGCCTTTCATGGCAGTCTCACATCAGCAAGCTGCCGCCCTGTAAGGGCGGCAGCGAAAACATGCGAACATCAACGGGCGTCGATAGCGGCTTGGGCGGCTTCGACCACCTCTTCACCAATGCGCGGGGCCCACTTTTCATAAACGGACTGAGTGGCATCCACGAAGGCTTGGTACTGCGCATCGGTCAGCTCGGTCACTGTGACACCACGCTCTTGAATCGCGGCCAGACGCTCGCTCTCCTGCTCACGAGTCATGGCGATTTCCCAGGCACCCGCCTCTTCGGCCGTCTCGCGCAGCATCGTTTGCTGCTCTTCGCTCAATGTCTGCCAGACTTGCTGGTTGACGGCAAAAATCAGTGGATCGTTCATATAGTTCCAGAGCGTCAAATGCTCCTGGCCTACTTGGTCGATACGCGCCACGTCAAAGACCGACAGCGGGTTTTCCTGGCCATCGACCGCGCCCGTGGTGAGAGCGGGCTGGGCATCGGTCCAGCTCATCTGCGTAGGGTCGGCACCTAGCGCAGAGAACGTATCCTGGAATAGCGGCGAGCCCACCACACGGATCTTCAGACCTTCCAGATCCTCTGGCTGACTGATCGGGCCGCGGGAGTTGGATACCTGACGAAAGCCGTTTTCGCCCCAGGCCAAAGGAATAACGCCACGTGATTCGATCGCTTCGAACACCATCGTGCCTGCGTCCCCGCCGGTCACGGCATCGACGGCGGCCTCGTCAGGAATGAAAAACGGCAACGAGAACAAGTTCAGTTCCGGTACCTGGGGTGACCAGTTGATGGTGGAGCCAACAGCGGCATCGATCAGGCCAGAGCGCATGGCAGAAAATTCGCGGGTTTGGTCACCCGATACCAGCTGTGAATTCGGATAGACCCGCAGGGTAAGTTCACCCCCGCTGCGTTCTTCAACCAGCTCTGCCCACTTTTCAGCGGCCTGCCCCCAAGGAAAGGCATCTGAAAGCACGGTAGAGACCGAGAGTTCGCGGGCCTGCGCGGAAAAAGCAGCCGAGAGCAGTGCAGCGCCAGCCAAGCCAGCGGTAAGACGAGCCATAGAGCGTGTCAGCGTCATTATTGTCGATCCTTTTTTCTTTTTTATGGGGTGTTCATGAAGTGTCGGGGCAAGCTTACACCTCCTGACCAAATGTCGCTCAATGGCGGCAATCGCCATAGCGAGCGACACCCCATTGTAGGCACTCGACGAATGAAAGAAAGCCATTGATTAGGCTTTTAACCATCAACTTTCGATGCATCACGTGCTTGCTGATAAGCTGTTGTCTCCTTCAGCGTTTCAAGGATAGATACGTGCCGCTTCGTGATTTTCTCCTGGGCCTGCTGGTCATCGTCATCTGGTCGCTCAACATCATCGTGATCAAAGTGGGCGTAGCGGAGCTGCCGCCACTGTTAATGACGACGCTGCGCTTTATGTTGGTCGCCGCGCTGCTGGTGCCGTTTTACCCGGTCGCTCGGGCACAGCTACCCTTTTTAATATTGCTATCCATCACGTTTGGCAGCCTTCACTTTGCGTTGTTGTTCATTGGGCTAGGGCAAGCCGAAGCAGGTACCGGGGCGCTGCTCGTTCAAATGGGCACGCCCTTTGCCACCCTCTTGGCGGTGATCTTCTTGAAAGAGACACTGGGCCCCAAGCGTTTGGCGGGCTTGCTGCTCTCGTTTGCGGGGGTGGTGGTGCTAGCAGGCGGGCCCACGCTTCCGTCACCGCTGCCATTGACCATTCTGCTGCTAAGCGCACTTGGCTGGGCCGTCTCACAGCTCTTGATCAAGCGCGGACCGCCCATCGCCCCGCTGGCGCTGGCAGGCTGGGTGGCGCTCTTTGCGGTGCCTCAAGTGGCCGTAGGTTCGTGGCTCTTTGAACAACACCAGTGGCAAGCCATCACTCGGGCCAGCTGGTTGGGCTGGGGAGCGGTGGCGTACACCGCGATCATGTCGTCCATAGCGGCTTACGGCATTTGGTACGCGCTGCTACGCCGCCATCCGGTGAATCGTGTGGTGCCGATGACACTACTCACCCCCGTGTTTGCGGTGGGCTTAGGCGCGCTACTGATGGACGACCCGCTGGGGGTGCATAAACTGGTCGGCGGCGGCTTGGTGGTCGCAGGCATCGCCCTGATCGTGCTGAAATTTGGCCAACAGCCGCCAACCAGGGCGTGAGCGTGGGCATTAGTCGGGGCGACAAAAGCCCGCCAACGCAGGTACCGAGACACAGTCGCCTACCTGGATGCCACGCTCGGCAAAGTAGCCCGCATTGACTTCCAGCGCCGCATGATAGGCCGCACCTGCTGGATAAGAGGGGCACTCTTGAGGCGCACTGGATTCGCAAGGCGGCATGGTGTTGATGGCGACGATGCGGCCTTCACCATCGATATAGGCAATATCCAACGGAATCAGCGTGCGGTACATCCAAAATGCATTGCCTGCAGGCTGCTCACGCTCGAAGCGAAACAGCATGCCTCGTGTTTCTGGCAGATGTTCACGTCCCATCAGGCCGCGCTGGCGCTGGGAAGCGGTTTCGGCGACTTCGACATCGAGACGGTGCGGACCACCTTCACTGTGTATCGCCAGCGGTAGCGTGTTGGCAGATGTCGATTCCGCGGCCCACGCCGTCAACAAAGAAAGCGGCAAACAAGCCGCAAGCGAAACGCCTAAAGCGGTTTTGAGCAGTTGGCGGCGTGTCAGGGTCATAACAGGTTCCTTTTGTTGTAGGGTGCCATATGCATCTGCTGCTCGGGCATGAGGTGAATGCCCTCGGCCAGTAGCGAGACGTGTACCCGCTCTCCCAGTCGAAGCTGATTACGTTTAGCCGCGTGGGTGGCGATGTCGAAACGTAGCATATCTTGATGAGAAACGCGCAGCGAGATGGACGTCATGCCGCCCAATACCACCATTTCGCTGACCGTTGCCGCTACCGGGTTTTCGCGCTCACCTTGAGAGGGCCGTCCCCGCCGATGCAGCACGATATCCGACGGCGGCAGGTACCAGGCTAGCGGTTTGCCGAGTTCAACACGGTCTAGCCCTTCTGCCACTTCTAGCCGCCACTCTCCCCACTGCAGGCGTCGCCCAGCGTCCGTCTCTACCACTTCCCCGCTAAAAACGTTGTGGCGATCCAGCAACCTAGCGACAAGCGGCGAAGCGGGCCGTCGAAACAGCGCTTCAGGTGTGCCCTGCTGCAGGCTCACCCCGTTATGCAACACGCAGATTTGATCGGCGAGCGCGGTGGCTTCATCCAAGTCATGCGTAACGAGAATGATGGGGATGGAGATGTGTTGGCGCAGCAGTGCCAGCTCGCGCTGCAAGCGTCGACGCGTCACTTGATCCACCGCAGAGAACGGCTCGTCCAGCAGCAGCGCTTGGGGCTCCCTCGCCAATGCTCTCGCCAATGCCACTCGCTGGCGTTGGCCGCCGGAAAGCTCGCTGGGATAGCGCGCTTCGAGCCCTTGCAGGCGCACCCTGCTCAACCACTGCGTAGCCTGCTCGAGGCGCTGGACGCGGGGCAGATGCCCCATGGCGAGCTGAACGTTCTGCAGCGCCGTCAGGTGCGGAAACAGCGCATAGTCCTGAAACACCATGCCGATCCGACGCGCTTGCGGCGTCAGCGATCGGCGCTGGCCCTCCTGCGCCCAAAACCACTCCGCGCCAGCGCAGCTCACCCGCCCCCGCTCCGGCTGGTAAAGCCCCGCAATGGTGCGCAGCAAGGTGGTTTTGCCACTGCCGGACGGTCCGACGAGTGCCAAAAGCTCGCCAGGAGCGCAGCAAAACGAGGCATTGAGCGGAATCGGGCCAGCCTGTTGGGCGGTCACTTTCAGGTCATCCACGTGACCACCTGCGCTTGCCAGCGAGCCCATAGACCAGACCTAAGGTGGCCAAAGAAATGGCCAGCAGGAGGGCAGACATATTCGCAGCACCCTGCTCATCGAAGGCTTGCACACGGTCATAAATGGCAATCGAGAGCGTGCGGGTCTCACCATCGATCGCCCCACCGACCAGCAAAATCACGCCAAATTCGCCTAGTGTGTGAGCAAAGGTTAGCGCTGCCGCCGATAGGATGCCCGGCCATACGAGAGGCAGCTCGATACGCCATAGGGTTTGCCAGGGGCTTAGCCCACTGCACCAAGCGGCCTCGCGTAAGTTGGCAGGCACGTGCTCGAAGGCGCGCTGAATCGGCTGGATGGCAAACGGAAGATTGGCGATCACAGACGCCAGCAAAATACCGCTGAAGGTAAAGTTGAGCCCACCCCCCGTCAACGCGGCCCAAGCGCTGCCCAGCGGTGCATCGCGGCCAAACTGCTGGAGAAGATAAAACCCCAACACCGTGGGCGGCAGTACCAGCGGCAGCGCAATCAGCGCCTCGCATAGCCCCTTACCTCGAAACGACGTCGTCGCCAGTCGACGTCCCCACCATATACCGAGGGGTAACAAGAAGAGACAAGTAAACGCCGCGAGCCGCAGCGAGACGGAGAGGGCCGACCAGTCCATCAATCGGTACTGAATCCGTAGGTGTCGAAAATCGCCTTCGCCTCAGGCTGCTGCAACCACTCATAAAAGGCATGGGCTGCCCGGGTGGCCTGGGGCGTTAACACCATGCGCTGGCGCAGCGGCGTGTGCCACGCTTCAGGGATCAATACCGTTTCGCTACGCCCGGCCAGCGCAGGCGCCACGGCTAGCGAGTAAGCCACCAAGCCGCCGCGCGCTTCATCGGACAGGGCAAACTGCATCGCTTGGGAGACGTTCTCACCCTGCACGCGAAGCGGCTCGCTGGTTTCCCAAAGCCCCGCTTTTTGTAGCACTTCTTGGGCGGCCACGCCGTAGGGGGCGTGTTCAGGGCTAGCAATGGCGATACGCAGCCGCTGACCTTCTTCTAAAGCGGCAATGGCCTCCTCCACACCGGCGAGTGGCGTTTGTTCGTCGGGTTGGACATAGCGGCCGACAGGCTGCACCCAGGCCAAACGTCCCCGAGCATAAATCACGCCCGCGTCATCCACGTGCCCCTCGTCGTACAGCGCCTGTACGTACCCTTCATTGGCCGATAAAAACAGCTCAAAGGGCGCACCCTGGGCGATTTGGCGGCGAAAGTTGCCAGAAGAGCCAAAATTGAGACGCAGCGCCTGGCCGGTTTGCTGAGTGAACTGCTGGGCAGCCTCTTCCAAGGCGAACTGCAGGCTAGATGCCGCCGCCACGATGGGCGCGCCCGCCATCACAGGCGCGCTTAACAGCCAACCGCATAGCAACAGCAGTGAGCGCATATGCTAGGCCTTTGCGCTGTCGGCGTGTTGCTCGGTAATAGCCATCACTTTCATGGTATTGGTACCACCGTGGGCGTTCATGTGATCGCCACGGGTCAAGATGACGTGGTCTCCCGGCTTGGCGACGCCCTGCTTCACCAGCAGCGTGAGCGCTTGATCATTCAGCTCGGTGGCGGTCATTTGCGACGTGTCGAATGGAAGCGATACCACGCCCCGGTACAGGGCCATGCGACGCTGGGCAATCGGGTTGTGAGCCAACCCCACGATAGGCAAGCCCGAGCGGATGCGCGAGGCGATCAACGGCGTGTAGCCCGAGGCCGTCATGCAAGCAATCGCCACCACGCCGTTCATGTGGTTAGCAGCGTACATCGCCGATAGCGCAATGGTTTCGTCTGGGCGGGTAAAGCCTTCGTGGATACGGTGGCCCGACTCTTGAGCGACCCGCTCACGCTCGGCGCCAAGACACACCCGCGCCATCGCTTCCACGGTCTCCAGCGGGTAATCCCCTGCGGCGGTTTCTGCCGAGAGCATGACCGCATCGCTGCCATCCAGCACCGCGTTAGCGACGTCGAAGACTTCAGCGCGAGTGGGTAGCGGCGCTGAGATCATGCTCTCCATCATTTGGGTCGCGGTGATCACGGCACGGTTGAGCGAGCGGGCACGCTTGATCATACGCTTTTGCACGCCGACCAGTTTGGCATCGCCAATTTCTACGCCCAGATCACCACGGGCGACCATCACCGCCTCGGAAGCTTCGATGATACCATCCAACGTGGCTTCATCGGCCACGGCTTCGGCGCGCTCTACTTTGGCAACGAGGCCAATCTCCTTGCCCTCTTCCCCTAACAAGCGGCGGGCTTCCAGCATGTCTTCCGCCGAACGCGGGAAAGAAATCGCTAAGTAATCGACGCCAATCTCGACGGCGGTTTTCAGGTCGGTTTTATCTTTGTCCGTCAGCGCGGGGGCCGAGAGTCCTCCGCCCTGTTTGTTGATACCTTTATGGTTAGAGAGCTTGCCGCCCACCACCACCTCGGTATGTACCTGCTTGCCCTCGACACGGGTAACGTCCAACACCACACGGCCATCGTCCAGCAGCAGTCGGTCGCCTGCGGTGACATCGTCGGCCAGCGTTTTGTAATCGCAGCCAACGCCGTGACTGTCACCGGCATCACTGTCCATGGCCATGTCCAGGACAAACGGCTGCCCCTCTTCCAGGTACACCGCGCCGTCTTTGAAACGCGCAACGCGGATTTTAGGCCCCTGTAAATCGCCCAGCGCGGCGACACTGCGGCCAAGCTGAGCAGCAATCTCACGCACACGCATCAAGCGGCGGCGATGGTCGTCAGCAGTGCCATGGGAAAAGTTCAAGCGAACCACATCCACCCCCGCCTTCAGCATGGCTTCCAGCACGCCTTCACGATCGCTGGCGGGGCCGAGGGTCGCGACGATCTTGGTACGACGAAGGGGCGTATGGCTGTGTGCGCTCATAAATGTCCTAACCGTTCATGGAGTGGAGTGTCAGCTTATCAGGATAACCCAACCAAGATGACACTCGCATGCACTTGAGGTGGGCTACTGCGCTAACGTGACGGTAACATCCAGCGGGTACTCGTCACAGTTGTTGCCCTCCCCTCCGCGATCTACCACCAAAAACTCCCCCTCGCGCTCCAGCACCGACTGAATGGCATGCCAAGTCCCGGCGCGGTAGTTCACCCCCTGGCGGCCGTCGGTCACGAACGCCTGCACCTCGTCTAGCACAATGCTGTCGCCCGGCGGTGCCACGACAATGATGAAACGCTCCTGATGCAGCGGCATGAACGCTTGGCTGCCCTGCGGGTGGCGCTCTAAAAACGTGAGGGTTAGCGGCAGCGTCACCGGTTGGCTAACGAAAATATTGATCAGCGTATGGGCGTTCTGGCCCAACGTTTCCACCTTGGCGAGGTCGTGATGACGCTGGGTGCGGCCGGCATTAATCGGAAACGAGGCCGATGTTCGGGCATCCAACACATCCCCAAACGGTGCAAAGGCTTCTGCCGTGAGCGGCTTCGCCGTCAGCTCTAACATAGAATCATCCTAGCAAGTGAGGTGGGGGATCGGCTGGCCGACTCAGATTTTTAGCGCCGCGTGGCGGTTAACGTCTTTGTACAGCAGGTAGCGGAACGGGCCGGGTCCACCTGCGTAGCACGCCTGTGGGCAGAAAGCGCGTAGCCACATAAAGTCACCTGCTTCGACTTCCACCCACTGCTGGTTCAAGTGATACACCGCCTTGCCTTCCAGTACGTAAAGACCGTGCTCCATGACGTGGGTTTCATCGAACGGAATGACGCCGCCCGGCTGAAAGGTCACGATATTGACGTGCATATCGTGGCGAACGTCGCTGGGGTCGACAAAGCGCGTCGTCGCCCAGCGACCTTCGGTGCCCGGCATCTCGATCGGCGCGATCTCCTGCTCGTTGGTCACGAAAGCTTTGGGGACATCCAACCCTTCTACATACTCGTAGGCTTTGCGCACCCAGTGGAAACGCACCGGCTCGCGGGCTTCATTGCGTACCTGCCAGTGGCTGCCCGGGGGAATGAACGCGTAGCCACCGGGCCCCATGGTGTGGCGCTCACCCGCCAAAGTAAGCGTTAACTCACCTTCCACAACAAACAGCACGCCCTCCGCCTGGGGGTCCAGTTCGGGCTTATCACTACCGCCTTCCGGCTGCACTTCCATGATGTATTGGGAGAAGGTTTCCGCAAACCCTGACAGCGGCCGCGCCAGCACCCATAGCCGAGTGCCCTCCCAAAACGGCAGGTTGCTGGTCACGATATCGCGCATCACACCTTTAGGAATCAGCGCGTAGGCCTCGGTAAAGACCGCACGGTCAGCGGTGAGCTGGGTTTGCGGCGGATGCCCGCCGGTGAGGGCGTAATAGTGAGCGGGTTGGCGTGTTGTTGGCATTGTCTCTCCCTGAGAGTGTAAGCGTACTCGACGACGATGCAGCACAAGCGTGCTGCATCGTCTTTTTTGTATACAGTATTATGGAGTGCGGCTTCAAACAAACCTTAAAGGCCCGCTTCACTTAAAGTACCGCTGAGATAAACTGCCTGAGCTCTGGGGTTTTAGGATTGCCGAACAGCTCGGCAGGCTCGCCCTCTTCGTGAATGCGCCCTTGGTGCATGAACACCACGCGGTCGGCCACATCCCGAGCAAAGCCCATTTCATGGGTGACTAGAATCAGCGTCATGCCTTCTGCTGCCAACGCCTCCAACACGCGCAGCACTTCGCCGACTAACTCAGGGTCGAGAGCCGAAGTGACTTCATCGCACAGCAGCACCTTCGGGCGCATGGCCAGCGCACGGGCGATGGCCACCCGCTGCTGCTGGCCGCCGGAAAGCTGGGCGGGGTAAGCATCGTACTTGTCTGCCAAACCCACTTTATCCAGCACTTCTCGGGCCACTTTCTCGACATCGGCGCGGGCCTCGCCACGCACCACCACGGGGGCGAGGCACACGTTGTCGCCCACAGATTTATGGGGAAATAGATTAAAGCTTTGAAACACCATGCCAACGTTTTCACTCAGCTCTTTGGGCGACATGGAGCCCGCATCGAGCTGCTGTTCGGCAATGGTGATCTCGCCGCTATCGTGCTGTTCGAGCTGGTTCAAGCAGCGCAGCAGCGTACTTTTACCCGAACCACTGCGGCCGATGATGGCGACCACTTCCCCCTGAGCAACGTTGAGGTCGATCCCTTTGAGCACTTCCAGGTCGCCAAAGGCTTTATGAACGTTATTAACGCAGACCAGCGTCATAGAGCTTTTTCTCCAAATGGCGCGCGTAGCAGGAGAGCGGGTAGCACAGCGCGAAGTAAAAAAGGGCCACGAGGGTGAAGATAGTGAACGGTTCAAACGTGGCGTTATTGAGCATCGTGCCCGCTTTAGTGAGCTCCACGAAGCCAATGATGGAAGCCAGCGCCGTACCTTTTATCACCTGTACTGAAAACCCCACCGTGGGTGGAATCGAGAGTCTCAGCGCCTGCGGCAGAATCACATGGCGCATGGTTTGGAAATAGTTCATGCCCAGCACGCGAGCGGCATGCCACTGCCCCTTCGCCACGGCTTCCAGGCAGCCCCGCCAGATATCGCAGAGAAACGCGCTGGTAAAGAGCGTCAGTGCGATGGAGGCGGCCCACCAGGCAGAAATGGGATGCCCCATCGCCGCCGCGCCAAAGAAGATCAAAAAGAGCTGCATCAATAGCGGCGTGCCTTGAAACAGGTCCACGTACAGCGAGGTAAAACGCTGCAGCCAGCGGCGGCTGGAAAGACGCATAAAGGTGAGCACCAGCCCCACGGTAGCCCCGCCGATAAAGGCAATCAGTGACAGCACCACGGTCCAGCGGGCGGCGAGCAGCAGGTTGCGCACGATATCCCATAGGGTGAACTCGGTCATCGTTGCTCTCCTTGCTGATACGCGAACACACGCTTACCCACCAGCATAAAGGCGCGGCGCATACCAAACGCCAGCAGCAGGTACACCAAGGTAATCAGCAGGTAGACTTCAAAACTTCTAAAGTTGCGCGACTGAATGAAGTTGGCCGCGTAAGTGAGGTCGAAAACGGAAATCTGCGACACCACCGCCGAGCCCAGCATGACGATGATCGACTGGCTAATCAGTGAGGGGTATACCCTGGCAAAGGCGGGCACCAGCACCACATGGCGGTAACTTTGCAGGGTACTCATGCCCAGCGCTCTGGCGGCTTCTAGCTGCCCTTTCGCCGTGGCGCTAATGCCGGCGCGTAGTATTTCGGCGCTGTAAGCGGCGAGGTTTAGCGTCATGGCGATGAACGCGGCGGTAATGGCATCGATTTTGATACCCAGCCCCGGTAAACCAAAAAAGATAAAAAACAGTTGAACGATAAAAGGCGTGTTACGGGTGATTTCGACATAGCCCCCCAGCCCCCAGCGCATCCAGGGCTGCCCGTTCACACGCAAATACGCCACCGCTACGGCCAGCCCCAGCCCGGTCAAGGTGGTCACCACGGTCAGCACGACCGTGGTGGTCAAACCTTTGATCAGCTCGCTGGCGTAGGGCAACAGGGTGAGAAAATCGAGTGTTGGCCCCATACCGCCTCTCAGCTACCGAAGTTGTCAGGAAGGTCCGCGCTGAACCAGCGCTGGGAAAACTCGTTGAGCGTGCCGTCTTCCAATGCCTGGGCAATCAAGCGATTCACTTCTGCTTGTAGCGCCGCTTCGTTTTTGTTCAGGCCAATGTAGCAAGGGGAATCTTTCAGCTGATACATCAGCGAAGGCGCACGATTGCTGTTGCGCTCGGCAATTTCGGCGGCCACTACGTTACCGGTGGCAATGTAATCTACTTGGCCAGAAAGAAACGCCGAGATGGTGGTGGCGTTATCTTCAAAGCGCTGAATGGTGGTGGAGTCGGGAGCGACGTTGGAAAGCTCCATATCCTCGACGGCACCGCGAGTCACGCCAATGGTTTTATCGGCGAAGCCTTCGGGTCCTTCTACGCTTTCGTCGGCATCCGCACTAAACACGCCCAGGAAGAACGGCGCGTAGGCATCGGAGAAATCGATCGCCGCTTCGCGCTCCGGATTTTTACCCAGACTCGAGATCACCAGATCCGCCTGACCTGTTTGCAGATAAGGAATGCGGTTGGCGCTGGTCACGGTAATCAGTTCCAGGGTGACGCCCATCTCGTCGGCAATGTAGTTGGCCATGTCGATATCGTAACCGCGCGGCTGTAGGTCGGTGCCTACCGAGCCAAAGGGAGGGAAATCCTGCGGAACCGCGATACGAATCGTGCCGCGAGATTCAATGTCTTCCAGCGCATCGGCGTGAACCGCGCTGCTGGCACCCAGCCCACCCATAGCCAGCGTGGCCGCTATGCCGGTGGCCAACACGCCGGTTTGAAGACGTTTCAAGTAGTGCTGAACCGAATCTTTAAAGCCCTGAAGGGTAGTTCCCATGACGCTCTCCTGAAAGTGTGTCGCAAGCCAATGCCGAGAAGAAGGTGTAACGCGTGTGATGTCGCCCTCTGAAAAGTTCGTTGCACAAATCTCATCAAAGAAACTTTTGTTTCACACGCCCACTAGCATTAGCAATAACGAGACCAGCCGCAGGGAAAGCAGCGCAACAACAGTGCGTTAGGTTACAATCAGTCAGGAGAGCACGCAGGGTAACCCAGCGTGCGTTCAGTAAAGCGATTACATTTGGTGCATCAGGCAGTCAAAGCGCACCATTATTGATGGGCGTCCCAATCGACGCTCATGATGGGCGATGCCAGCTCGTTCAACTCAGCATAGTGGTCGCTTATCGCGCTGATTCGCTCGCGGCCCTCCGCTAAGCGCTGGTGCAAAACGGCATTTGCCAACAGGCAAATCACGCTGTTGGCGGTGGCATAGCTATCGAACGCCGAGAGACTCTCTAACGGTACTTCCAACCACCACGTCACTTGCGAAGCAAACGGAGAGGCGGTGGGGTCAGCGATCAACAACACCTTGGCAGGCGAGCGTTCAAGGGCGTCCACTAACGCGCCAAATGCCGATGGACGACGGCGAAAACCAAACAGCACCACGGTGTCGTGTTCAGTTAAATCCACCAGCTCTTCGGCCAACGACTGGTTCGGCTGCGGCGCCAAGCGCACGTGGCGACGGGCTTGCACGAGCTGCTGACGTAAGTGCAGTGCCAGCGGATAGCTGTTGCGGAAACCGACGATCACGACCTGCTGCGCCACCGCTAACGCCTCGACCATCGCAGCAAATTCCTGGGGGACAAGGCTCGCGAAACAGCGCTGCAGATTCTCCTGCTCCCGCTGCAGGTGGCGCTGGAACGAGGTGCCGCTCTCGCTCTTCTCCTCCATGGCATGGGCGTCGATCACCAACGGCACGCCCAAATTACGCAGCTGTCGAGCGTGATCCTTTACCGTGCGATAGCTTTCGAACCCTAGTCGCTTGAATAGGCGGCTGACGGTGGACTTTGACACCCCGGTCAAACGCGCCAAGTCGGCGGCGCTGTACACGGCCAAATCATCGAAGTGATCCAGAATGAAACTCGCCACGCGCTGCTCTTGGGCGCTGAGCGCATCAAACTGGGCGGCAATCCGTTGTCCGATATGGGGTGTCATGGTGTCCTGTTTGTTTATTTGGGTGCTGGGTGATGCTCTGCCCAGTGACGGGCGATATCGACCCGTCGGGCTACCCACACACGGTCGTGGGCTTCGATATGGTCTAAAAAGCGCTGCAGCGCCCGGAAACGCCCAGGGCGGCCCAGCAAACGGCAGTGCATACCAATAGAGAGCATTTTCGGCGAATCCTCCCCTTCGGCATACAGTACATCAAAGGCGTCGCGCAGATAGGTAAAGAAATGATCCGCCGTGTTGAACCCTTGTGGAGCCGCAAAACGCATGTCGTTGGTATCTAAGGTGTAGGGCACGATCAGGTGGTTATGCTCCGCGCCTTGGCTATCGCTCACCGTGGCCCAGAACGGCAGGTCGTCGCCGTAATAGTCGCTGTCGTAAAGAAAGCCACCTTCGTCCAGAATCAAACGGCGCGTATTGGGGCTGTCGCGCCCGGTGTACCAACCTTGGGGCTTTTCACCGTACAAGCGCTGGAAGATCTCCATAGCCTTTTGCAGATGCTCGCGCTCGATATGCTCGGGTACTTCCTGGTAGTGGATCCAGCGGTAGCCGTGGCACGCCACTTCATGGCCCAGCTCTTTGAATGCCTGGGCCACGTCCGGGTGGCGCTCTAGCGCCATGGCCACGCCAAATACGGTGAGCGGCAACCCGCGGCGCTCGAACTCGCGCAGAATACGCCACACGCCAGCGCGGGAGCCGTATTCGTAGATGGACTCCATGCTCAAATGGCGGTCTGGATAGCTGGCTGCACCAATGATCTCGGACAAAAACTGCTCCGAGCCTGCATCGCCATGCAGTACGCAGTTTTCCCCGCCCTCCTCATAATTCAGCACGAATTGAACGGCGATCTTGGCCTTGCCTGGCCAGTTAGCGTGGGGCGGCGTACGGCCATAGCCGATGAGATCGCGAGGGTAATGAGAGGTCATGGACAGGCTCCTTGATAAAGGCAGAGCGTTTTATTTTGTATACAAAATAGCCATTTTGAATAGTCATCGCAATTCAACGCAGGGCTAATCAATTGAGATGACGGCGCTTTTCGGCTCAATAGCACGCTAACCCTTTGAAACTTGAACACTTGGTCAACTCTTCCAGCGCCTACACGTCGCATGAAAGGGCTTGCGCATCGCAGAAAAGCGCCCTATTTTCGTATACAAGATAGAAAATATTGTTCACATGCGAGTATCACCCCGTGCATATACGCCTGATTAACCCCAACACGACGGCTGCCATGACAGCGACGATTCGGCAAGCGGCCGAACGATTGGCGGCTCCTTCGACCACCGTGAGCGCCACTCAGCCCGACGCGGGACCGGTTTCTATCGAGAGCCATTTCGATGAAGCCGTGAGCGCGGTGGGCGTGGCCGAAGAGGTTTTGAAAGGCGAGCGAGAGGGCAACATCGATGCTTACGTCGTGGCCTGTTTTGGTGATCCCGGCCTACTGGCTGCCCGCGAACTGACCCGCGCGCCGGTGATCGGCATTGCCGAAGCCGCCTTTCATATGGCGACCCTGATTAGCACGCGCTTCTCGATCGTGACCACGCTAGGCCGCACCGGGATTATTGCCGAACACCTGCTCGAGCAGTACGGCTTTAGCCACCACTGCCGCCGCATTCGCGCCGCTGAAATCCCGGTACTGGATTTGGAAGACCACCCTGACGCCGCCTTCAGCCGGATCGTGCAAGAGTGCTGCCGTGCCCGCGATGAAGATGGTATTGGCGCGATCGTGCTGGGCTGTGGCGGGATGGCGAACCTCACCCACGCCATTAGCCGAGAAGTGAGCCTGCCCGTGGTGGAAGGGGTCAGTGCGGCGTTGAAGCTTGCCGAATCGCTGGTGGGGCTGGGCTTATCTACCAGCAAATACGGCGATTTAGACTACCCGCGCCCGAAACCTTTTACCGGCAAGTTTGCGGATTTTTCAAACCTCACCTTGCCACCTACACGCCGTTGAGACATTCCGCATCACACTAACAATAGGCTACACAGCACGACTAAAAAAGATAACAACACAACGACTACCGCCATCAGCACGCCACGCCGCAAGCGTCTCCTGGGCCAGTAGCGCCCAGGTTACCAATAACATCGATAATCTTGCGAGGACGGTAACATGAGCACTTCAACCTCTGCTCTTACCTCAGATGAAGCGCCGGGAGCAACTAGCCCCGCCACCGCCAAAGCCGTTGGGGCCGAAAGCCTAGCTCCGCAAAGCACCCGCATCATGGGGCGCACCTCCTATTTTTTAGCCTGGTTTGGGGGGTGCGTGTCGATTGGCACCTTCGCCATGGGCTCAAGCGTAGTGGGCACGCTCAACTTACTGCAAGCCACCCTGGCGATTGCCATTGGCTGTTTTGTGATTGGCGTGGCGCTCGCCATTAACGGGGCCGCTGGTTATAAATATGGCATTCCGTTCATGGTGCAGGCCCGCAGTGCATTTGGTTTTACCGGCACGCGTATTCCCGGTTTGGTGCGCGCCGTGCCCGCCATCGTCTGGTACGGTTTTCAAAGCTGGATTGGCGCGGGCGCCCTCAACATGGTGTCGGCGACGCTGTTCGGTTTCGATAACCTGATCTTCTATTTCATTGCCTTTCAGTTTTTGCAGATTGGCCTTTCGGTACTCGGCTTTCAGGGCATCAAGTGGCTGGAGAACATTGGCAGCGCCTTCATTCTCTGCTCGCTGATGTACATGTTTTACGCCACGGTGCAGCGTTACGGCGACGAGCTTTCCACCAGCCTGCTGACCATGGAAGGCTCTTGGGGGATGCCCTTCTGGAGCGCCACCATGCTATTTTTGGGCATCTACAGCACCATGATGCTCAACGTTAGTGACTACTCCCGGGAGCATAAAAAGGGCACCGGCCCAGGGCTATTGACCACCATTTACGCGATGTCGATTCTACCCTGCACGCTGTTTATGGGCCTGATTGGCTACATGGTGTCGCAAGCTACCGGCACCGCCGACCCTATTCAGGTGTTCGCCAACGCGGTAGATAATACACCGCTACTCATGATCACCCTGCTGTTCATCGCCTTCGCCCAGGTGACCACCAACGTGCTGAACAATGTGGTGCCGCCCACCTACGTGCTGATGGACGTGTTCAAACTCAAGTTCTCCGTTGCCACCGTTATCGTGGGGCTGCTGGCCTTCGCCACCTTCCCTTGGAAACTGGTGCAGCCGGAATCCGCCGCAGGCCTACAGCTCTTCGTGCAAACCTACTCCGCATTCCTTGGCCCCATCTTCGCTATTCTGGTGGTGGACTACTACGTCATTCGACGCCGCACGCTGGATATCGGCAAGCTCTACGATGAAAACGGCCCCTATCAAGGCATTAACCAAGCGGCGTTAATAGCGACAGCGGTAGGGATTATCGCCGCGCTCTCGTTCTCGGCGGTCTCTTGGTACGCCAGCCTAATTCCTGCCGGGCTGACTTACTACCTGCTGATGAAACACTGGCCCGCCTGCCAGCGCTTCACCCAATAATCCGCCCTACCCGCGCCTGTCACCTTCGTGGGGCAGGCGGCCATTCCCGGATAACGAGCCTTGCCATGAATGAACAGCCCAACCAAAGCGATCTCAACATCCAGCAGATCGATCCAACGCTCTATAACGACGACCTCGCCCCGCTAAAGCCAGAGCACCGCACCTGGGGCGCATTCGAGATTTTCAACGTCTGGTCCAACGACATCCAAAGCCTGTTTGGCTATACCCTGGCAGCGTCGCTGTTTCTCTCTTACGGTCTGAACGGCTGGGCCGTGATGGCCGCGATCATTCTGGCCGGGGTGGTCGTCATGTTTCTAGTCAACCTGACCGGCAAACCCAGCGTGAAATATGGCATTCCCTTCCCGGTGATGGTGCGCGCCAGCATGGGCGTGCGTGGTGCCAACCTGCCCGCCATGCTGCGCGCCATCGTGGGGATCTTTTGGTACGGCGTGCAGACCTACTTCGCCTCCACCGCGGTGGCGCTGCTGATTACCGCGCTGTTTGGTGTAGGCAACGGGGGGACTTTCCTCGGCCTTTCCGGAGTGGCGTGGCTTTCGTTCGTGATCGTGTGGCTGTTTCAGATCGCGATTTTTTGGCAGGGCATCGAGCGCATCAAGCACTTCCTGAACTGGGCAGGCCCGCTGGTCTATGCGGTGATGGTGGTGTTGATGCTCGTGGTATGGATGCAAGCTGGTAGCGAGCTGCTCCCCGCCATTAGCACCATTTTTAGCGGCAGCGGTGAGCAGGGTGGCCTGGGGGCGTTTCTCGCCATCGTGGGTACGATGGTGGCCTACTTCGCCGCGGTGGTGATCAACTTCGGCGACTTCACCCGTTTTGTGAAAACCGAGCGCCAGATGAAGCTGGGCAACCTGCTGGGCCTGCCGTTAAACGTGGCATTCTTCTCGTTCATTGCGCTGATCATCACCGCGGGCACGCTGGTGCTGTTTGGCGAAGCGCTCACCAACCCAGCGGATATCGTGGAGCGCGTCGATTCGCTGCCGCTGACCATCGTGGCCGCTCTCACCTTCTTTGCCGCCACGGTGGGTATCAACTTGGTCGCCAACTTCATTCCCCCCGCCTACGACCTCGCCAACCTGTTCCCCAGCAAAATCAGCTTCAAAATGGGCGGCTTGATTACCGCCGTGATTGCCTTTTTCGTCGGTGCACTGTGGATCTCGGTGATCAGCCAAATTGGCGTGCCGGGCTTCGTGAATGCGCTGGGCGCTATCGTCGCGCCGTTTTACGGCATCATCGTGGTGGACTACTACCTGATCAAACGCCAGCACCTCAATATGCAGGAGCTATTCTCCTCAGCCACCGGCAGCGCTTACTACTACGTCAACGGCTGGAACACTCGCGCCCTCATCGCCTTTGGCGTGGCGGCGATGTTCTCGCTATCTACCGTATTGGTACCGGCCTTATCCAGCCTGGGCGGCTACGGTTGGCTGATCGGAGCAGGCTTAGGTGGGATATTTTACTACGGGCTAATGAAGCGGTTTGAGGCAGCACCTGTGATGGCTGAGCAGAAAACGCACTAAGCCATGACGTGATGACTCACAGAAAAACGCAGTAACCACTCAACACGCCACAGGATGAGCTTTGGTGGCGTGTTGACGTTAATAGAAAGCCTCAAAAACGCTGCCTAACCGTCATTGCCGTTGAGCAGAGCGAGCAGAGCGGCTACGTCGCTAAACGCCAAAAATCTGCTGCAGATCCGGTACGTTTTCCTCCTCTTCGACCATGGAAAGCGACGCCTCGATGGCTTTGAGATGACGGCTCATGAAGGCTTTGGCGCGCTCTCCGTTGCCGGTTTCCAAATAGCCAATCAGGTCGTCATGGTCGTGGGATTCGCAGCCTAGGTGGCCGCGATGCCCGTAGACGGCGAGGATCAGCGAAGAGCGGGAGCAGAGGCGTTCCACGAACTCCGCCAGGGTGGCGTTGCCGGAGAGCTGAGCGAGCCGCACGTGAAAATCCGCCGAGAGGCGAATGGCCACGCTCTGCTGACCGCTGCGCAGGGCTTGGCGCTCTTGGCGGGCCATCTCGCGAAGCTCCGCCGCTGCGGCGGTGTTCATTCGCCTGGCCACATCGGGCATGAGGCCGCATTCGATCAACTGGCGGGCATCGAACACGTCTTTCGCTTCCTCGGCGGTAGGTCGCGTCACGCTAGCCCCACGACGCGGGGTCAAGGTTACGAGCTGCTCCAGCGCCAGCCGCTGGAGAATTTTACGAATCCCCGTGCGGCTAATGCCGAACACCTCCGCGAGCGCATCTTCCCGCAGCCGAGCGCCGGGTTTGAGGCGTTGCTCCACAATGGCATCGCTCACTGCCCGGTAAATCGCTTCGTGGCGCTCGTCACCCTCTTTCTCAGTGGGTCGTCGTTTTAACGCCGCCTGCGCATCGCTCATAGTGTCTCCTGTCCGCGACTGTGATCACTCCTTCCAGGCCGCAATGATATCGCGCTCTTCGTCACTCATGTTGGTGATATTACCCAATGGCATGTAGCGACTGCCAACGACCTGCTGGATGTGCGCTTTGTGGCCTAGAATATCGTCCCAGCTATCGAAGGCATAGCCTGCCGGTGGCGCGGAGAAACCGGCGTGCTCAGGGTTGCGGGCATGGCACTGGGTGCAGTGTTGCTCAATCAATCCAGAAATCTGTGCTTGTGTGGGCGCACCGCCAGTGCTTTCTGCGGTGCTACTTGGGCTGGGCGCCGCCATCCAGAACGCGAGCAGAATCAGTCCAACGCCCACCGCCGGGTAAGCAGGCTGAATCTTCCCGGCATGCATCAGCACGAAGAACTGACGAATCAACGCACCGGCAAAGATGAACAGCACCATCACTACCCAAGCAAGTTCATGGGCGTAGATAAAGGAGTAGTGATTACTCACCATCAGCAGCACCACGGGGAGCGTGAAGTAGGTGTTGTGCACCGAACGCTGCTTGCCGCGCTTGCCGTCTAGTGGGTTGGGAGCCTCGCCCGCCTTCATGGCTTTCACCATGCGGCGCTGGCCGGGAATGATCCAGAAAAAGACGTTGGCCGACATGGCCGTGGCCATCACCGCGCCAGTGAGTAGAAACGCCGCACGTCCGGTGAACATCTGGGTACTTAGGTAGGCCACCACCACCATCATCACCGCCACGGCAATGCTCAGCAGGCCATCGCGCTCCATGTTGGGACTGATGCGCTTACATAGCTCGTTATAAACCACCCAGCCGCCGAGTAGGAAGCCAAGCGCCAGCAGGTTCGCCTGCCAACCGGTCAGGTTAGCCGCCCAGGCCCAGTTGCTGTCCGGGTTCACCAAGTAAAAACCGGGATTCACCATGTAAAGAATGACGAACAGCGCAAACCCCGATAGCCACGTGGTATAGGCTTTCCAGAACGACCAGTGCAGGTCGTTGGGCAGCTTGGCGGGGGCCGTCGCGTATTTCTGGTTATGATAGAAACCGCCGCCGTGGACGGCCCACATCTCACCAAAGATGCCTTTCTCACGATCTTCAGCGGCTTTGGGAGTGCGCAGGCCGTTATCGAGCATGACGAAGTAAATCGATTCGCCGATCCAGGCAATGGCCGCAATCACGTGCAGCCAGCGCAGCAGCAGGTTGACGAATTCGATGATGTACGCTTGCATGATCTGCCCTCTTAACTACCGCGATAGGTCGAGTAGCCATACGGCGAGAGTAGCAGCGGCACGTGGTAGTGCTGGCTTGCATCGGCTACGCCAAAGCGCAGCGGAATCACGTCTAAAAAGCGTGGCTCGGCGGCTTCGATACCCTGACGGCGTAAATAGTCCCCCGCGTGGAACACTAACTCATACTCACCGGGCGTGAGCGCATCGCCTTCTAACAGGGGCACATCACAACGGCCATCGCTGTTGGTGACGGTGGAGCCTAAGTGCTCGCGGTGGCCGCTCGCTAGCCGAAAGACTTCAATGGTAATGCCTTGGCCGGGCTGCCCTTTGGCGGTATCCAGCACGTGGGTAGTTAAGCGTCCCATCGTCACTCCTTACATTGGCGAGATTGTTGGCGTTATGAATAGACGTTATGAGTAGGGTTTGACCTATTGGTCAAAGAGTACCGTCGATGCTATTTATTGTATACAGCATTTCCCTTTTCGCACGCCTGGAGAATTTTTGTGTCAACCGCCACCTCACTCACGTTATTCCCTCTTCCCAGCCAATCCAACTTGGAAACGTTCATTGCCCACTATGGTGATGTGTATGAGCACTCCCCTTGGGTGGCGGAAGCCGCTTGGCAACACGGCTTACGCCAAGAGCATGATGCCCCTGATGCACTGGCCGAATTGATGGGCTTGATGCTTCGACAAGCTACTCCTGAGCAGCAGATTGACGTCATTCGCGCCCACCCCGATCTAGCGGGCAAGGCAGCGTTGGCGGGCGAGTTGACCCACGACTCCACCAGCGAGCAGGCCGGCGCAGGGCTCGACCAGTGCTCGCCCGAGGAATTTACTCGCTTCGAACAGCTGAACGCCGCTTATAAAGAGAAATTCGGCTTTCCGTTCGTGATTGCGGTGAAAGGTCTGGATCGCTACGACATCCTTGCGGCGTTTGAAGAGCGTTTGGATAACGGCTTGGCCCAGGAACGTGAAACCGCGATTCAACAAATTATTCGCATCGCGCGCTTCCGTCTTCGAGCCCGTGCTGACGAGGCATCCTAGTCATCTTTCCTACATCCCAACAAAAAATGCCGCACCCAGAATCGGTTCTGGGCGCGGCATTTTTGCCATCAGACGGTTGCTTACTGCTTGGCAGTCTCTACCGCTTTCTTGGTGGTTTCTTCGGCCATTTTCTGGCTGTCTTGCATGAAGCTCTGGCTAATGGAGGTGACTTTTTCAGAGTCGCCTTTCATGCGCTCCATCAGATCGGTAGCGGTTTTTTGCTGGCTCTCCATCGCTTTTTTGAAGCTGTCCGCGTCTTTCACGTCTAACCATGTACGCGCTTGGGCGATGGTCATGTCGGAGTAGGCACGGGCTGCATCCATCTGCGCGCCCACTAGCTGCTCGTAGTAGTTCAGCGCAGCGAGCGTGTAAGAACGCATCGGGGACACGAAAACAGAGTCGAACTGTTGGCTGGTTTTTTCTGCGGCCTTGTTCATCACGTAATCTCCTTGAGTGAGATAGTGGTTCGGCCTGCACTGACGCAGGTCGTAAGCGGGCGTTTGCCTTTGCTACCCACAAAGCTAGCAGCGCTTTTTGTGCAGCGCAACATGATTTTTGGTCATACTGCGCTTGCTCATCTGTCGTTCTCTCGGACGCTCGAAAAGGCCGTTTGATTAACGATTTCCAAACAGGTGCTTACGAGCTTCAGCATCCATCGTCACGCCTGACTCGGGGTTCACATCTTCCACTAAGGCATAGGCTTTACGCACGGCGGGGCGTTGCGAGACGTCGTCGAACCAGCGTTCAAGATCGGGAAACTCCTCAAGCGTTTGGCGCTGCTTCTCCCAGGGAACGATCCAGGGATAAATCGCCATATCGGCAATGGAGTAGCGGTCACCGCCAACAAAATGCTGCTGGGAAAGCCGCTGATCCAGCACGCTATAAAGACGATTGGTCTCACGCACGTAACGCTCGATGGCGTACTCGATTTTTTGCGGCGCGTAGTGGCAGAAGTGGTGATTCTGCCCCGCCATGGGACCCAGTCCGCCCATTTGCCAATGCAGCCACTGCAGCACCACGTAACGTTCGCGCCCTTCTGTCGGTAGAAACTGGCCCGTCTTGTCGGCGAGATACTCCAAAATAGCGCCAGATTCGAATAGCGCCATGGGTTGGCCGCCATCTTTCGGGGCATGGTCCACGATGGCTGGGATACGGTTATTCGGCGCAATGGTCAAAAATTCAGGGTCAAATTGCTCCCCCCGACCAATATTGATCGGCTTGACGCGATACGCCAGTTTGGTCTCTTCGAGCATGATGGAGATTTTGTGGCCGTTCGGGGTTGTCCAGTAGTACAGGTCGATCATCGCCATCTCCTTTCACACCAACGACCTAGGTCGTTGGTGTTGCCTGTGGGTCGTCTGACGGCTTATGGCCGTCTCAACGATTATAGATCACGAACAGTGACGGCCTTGCCTGCCTCTGAATCGTGCACCTCTAGCATACGCTTGAACCAAGCCGCGACAGGGTCTTTTTCATCCACTAGTGTTTCGGTTGAAACGGTGTAGGCCCACATCATGCTGCCAAACAGCAAATAATCGGCACCGCTTGGGGTATCGCCATCTAAAAACGGGCTCTCTTTCAACTGAGCATTCACCGGTACCAGCGCTTGCTTCAACAGGTGTCGCCCCTGCTCAGGATCGTTGACGGCCTCTAAAGTAGCTCCAAAGCGCGCCTCACGTGTTTTACGAAAGTAATCACGATCCTCAGGATGAATCGCGGCTAACAGATCTAACGCAACGATCTTGAATAGCGCAGGAGTAATGCTCCGCTCTACCGACTGCTTGAACAGCATCAAGCGCTGCAGACTCATCCCTTCACCCACCACGGGGGCATCTGGGTAAGCGCGGTCTAAGTAGCGCATGATGTCAAAGCTATCGGTGACCACGTTGTCACCATCCGTCAGCACGGGCACTTTGTCGTAATCGGCAAACGCGAGCGCCTCTTTTTCCTGAAAGCGCCAAGCCACGGTGGTGACCTCCAAGCCTTTGTGGGCCAGCGTCATACGTACACGCCAACAATAGGGAGAAAAACGCAGGCGTTCGTCACGGCCGCACAGGTCATAAAGGGTGATTGCCATCGAGTCATACTCCTTTTGTCATTGGGGGGCATCGCCACTACAGTGAGTCTAAGTGATCGACAGCGCAAGCGGCGCGTTTGGCGATGTCGGTGCAAGCGCTTCACACTGTCTATTAGTCTAATGAGGCCCACCTAGCTAGCATGCTAACGCAAACTTTAAAGCTCCATAAAAACAACATCTTATTTTAAAACGACCGCTTGGTTCCCATGCTATCTTGCGCCTATTTACTGGTAAGACCAATTTTCCAATGTAGTCATTCAGCCTGCCTGACCGTATCTTTCACGCTGACCCAACTATCATTGCAATGACAAGTTGGCTTTCGCGGAGCATACCAAATCAATAACAAGGGGCCGTTCCTCCCATGAATGAATCTATACTCGCTCTTCTGGCGTTTCTGCCGCTGTTGCTAGCCGGAATATTGCTCATAGGCTTTAAGATTCCGGCCAAAATAGCGATGCCAATTGTCTTCCTCACGGCAGCCATCATTGGTCTGACCGCCTGGGATATGTCGTTTAGCCGCGTGGCGGCATCCACGGTGCAGGGTCTTATCCAAACCGCTGGTCTATTGTGGATTATCTTCGGCGCCATCTTGCTGCTCAACACGCTCAAGCACTCGGGAGGCATTACCGCGATCCGTAACGGCTTCTCGGGCATCAGCCCTGACCGCCGCGTACAGGCGTTGATCGTTGCTTGGCTGTTTGGTTGCTTCATCGAAGGCGCCTCCGGTTTCGGCACACCGGCGGCTGTCGCCGCTCCGCTGATGGTAGCGCTGGGCTTCCCGGCGCTAGCCGCGGTGGTCGTGGGCATGATGATTCAATCCACGCCGGTATCGTTTGGCGCTGTGGGCACGCCGATCGTCGTGGGTGTCGGCAGCGGCTTGAACCGTGCTGACATTACTGCTCAGCTGGAAGCGAACGGCTCCACCTGGGACGTGTTTTTTCAACAGGTGACCAGTTCGGTGGCGATCACCCACGGTATCGTGGGTATTTTGATGCCGCTAATCCTCGTGCTGGTAATGGTGCGCTTCTTCGGTGCCAACCGCTCTTGGAAAGAGGGGCTCTCGATTGCACCGTTTGCCATCTTCACGGGTGTCTCTTTCGTGGTGCCCTACATGCTAGTAGGCGTACTGCTTGGCCCGGAGTTCCCCTCCATGATTGGGGCAATGGTGGGCTTGGCCATCGTGGTGCCTGCTGCTCGTAAAGGCTTCCTGCTGCCCAAAGAGACCTGGGACTTCCCTGAATCGACCTCGTGGCCTGATGAGTGGATCGGTAATCTGCAAATCAAGCTCGACGATGTGGCCGGTAAAGCCCCGATGTCCACCTTCAAAGGCTGGGTACCCTATGTACTGCTAGCACTGTTCCTGGTGGCCTCTCGTACCATCGAGCCACTGCGGGCGGCGTTGACCTCGGTTAACCTGAACTGGGCCAACATCTTCGGCGAAGCAGGCGTGAGCGGTGGCGTTCAACCACTTTATCTGCCGGGCGGCATCATCCTAGCCGTCGTATTCATCACTTACTTCCTGCATAAGATGAACCCTCGCCAGATGAGCGCAGCAGTCTCCGAGTCCACCAAGACCATTTTCGGAGCTGGTTTCGTACTGATCTTTACCGTGCCGATGGTGCGGATTCTGATCAACTCTGGTGTTAACGGTGCCGACTTAGTCTCGATGCCGGTCATGATGGCGCAAGCGGTGGCTAACGGTGTGGGCGGTATCTACCCGTTCTTTGCGCCTGCCGTCGGGGCAATGGGAGCTTTCATTGCGGGCTCCAATACGGTGTCTAACCTCATGCTGGCAGAATTCCAATTCAGCATCGCTGAAACACTGGGACTATCAACGGCCATGATGGTGGCACTGCAAGCCGTTGGTGCTGCGGCAGGTAACATGATCGCTATTCACAACGTGGTGGCAGCATCAGCGACCGTTGGTCTCTTGGGACGCGAAGGTACCACCATTCGTAAAACGATCATCCCGACCATCTACTACCTGGTATTCACCGGCGTTATCGCGATGATTGCGTTTTATGTTTTAGGGGTGACAGATCCGTTGATGTAGTCCTCTTCTCAACCCCGTAAAACGATTTACCCCCAGGCATTGCCTGGGGGTAAATTTTTTACGACTTACTCACCTCAACCAATCCGCTTCAGAGTCGTTGCATGCTGCTGGCCTCGAATCACATAGCTTTGCGCATTGAGCTTCAGTGCTTCCACCGCCTCCGCCGTCAGCTCTGTGACCACTTTGGCGGGTGAACCGACGATCAACGAGTTTGGCGGAAATACCGCCCCTTCCTTGATGAAGGCCCCCGCGCCTACCAAGCTGTTCTCGCCAATCACGGCGCCGTTGAGCACTACCGCCTGAATGCCGATCAAACAGCCCTCCCCTACGGTACAGCCATGCAGCATCGCCTGGTGCCCGACGGTCACCCCCTTTCCTACCTTCAGCGGGTAGCCGGGGTCCGCGTGCAGCACGGCGCCATCTTGAATGTTGCTCTCTTCACCGATGTCCAGATGGTCGCTGTCGCCGCGCAATACGGCTTGATACCACACGCTAGCGCGAGCCTTCAGGGTAACCTGACCGATGACGTCCGCCGTGTCGGCAATGTATACGTCTTCATGAATAGCGGGCTGATGCTCGCCAAATTGATAGATGGCCACGTAACGCTCCTTTTGTTGGTTATCGCTATCAGGCTAGCGCTTGCGCCAGCAGACGAGCAACGTGAATCGCTTGGCGTCCGCTGCCATCCTGAATTTGATGGCGACAGCTGGTGCCATCGGCCACCAACACCGCCTGCTCATTCGCGCTTCGCACGGCAGGCAACAGCGTCAGCTCTGCCATTTTCATCGAGGCTTCGTAGTGTTCGGCTTCGTAGCCAAAACTGCCTGCCATGCCGCAGCAGGACGACTCGATCGTCTCGACCGCCACGCCAGGAATCCAGCTCACCACTTGTTCTACCGGACGCAACGCATCAAACGCTTTCTGGTGGCAGTGGCCATGCAGCATCACGCGCTGGCCTTCCATGGGCTTGAGCGTTAACGACAGCGCTCCTGTCGAGTGAGCATGTAGCAAAAACTCCTCAAACAGATAGGCAGCTTCCGACAATGCCTGCGCCTGTTCGCCAAAGCCATACTGCAAGAATTCATCACGCATGCTGAGCAAGCACGAGGGCTCCAACCCCACCACGGCCACGCCACGCTCCACGAACGGCATCAGGAAATCCAGCGTGCGCTGTGCCTCGGCCTTGGCTTTCTCGAACTGGCCCGAAGAGAGGTAGGTGCGGCCACAGCAGAGCGGCCGCTGACCTTGGGTCACGTTAAGATGAACCTGATAACCAGCGGCCTCCAGCACTCGCTTGGCGGCGGAGGCATTGTCGGCCTCCATATAGTTATTGAAGGTATCCACAAACAGCAGGACTTCTTTCTCTGCAATTGGCCTCTCTGCAATTGGCCTCTTAGCGATTGACGAAGAGGCCGCCGTCGCCAGGAAGTTGCCGTTAAACGCGGGGAGCGCTCTTTGCGGGGCGAGCTTGAGCGCCTGCTTGATGCGCTTCGCCAGCCAGGGAGCCCGTTCGATACCGTTCACCAAACCTGAGAACCGGCTAGCCCAAGGGGCGTAACGGGGCATTTCGCCAACCATGCGATCACGCAACGTGAGGCCTTTGGCGCGCACCCGGGCCGCCCGCGCTTCGATCTTGAACTTGGCCATATCAACGCCCGTGGGGCAGTCGCGTTTGCAGCCTTTACAAGAAACGCATAGGTCCAGCGCTTCTTTCACCTCATCGCTGGCGAGTCCTTCATCCCCCAACTGCCCCGAGAGCACCTGTCGAAGCGTGTTTGCTCTACCTCGGGTCAGGTGCTGCTCCTCTTTGGTGATGCGGTAGCTTGGGCACATGGTGCCTGCATCGAACTTGCGACAGTGGCCGTTGTTGTTGCACATCTCGACCGCCATGGCCAAGCCATGGGTCGTGTCTCCGGCACTGCCAGGAGGCGTTTGCTCACCCGTGAGCGGATCTCGCTTCACGTTCCAGGAGGACCAATCGAATACCGGTGTCATCGGAATACGCTGATAGGTGGACGGAAAACGGAAGTAGCGCTCGTCATCCATTTTCGGGGTATCGACGATTTTTCCAGGATTGAGCAGGTTCTGCGGATCAAAGAGCTGTTTCACTTCGCGGAAAGCGTCATTGATGGTCTCGCCAAACTGCCAAGCAACCCACTCGCCACGGCAAATACCGTCGCCGTGCTCACCCGAGTACGCGCCCTTGTACTCACGTACCAGCGCAGAGGCCAGCTCTGCGATTTCACGCATTTTTTGCGCCCCGTCGCGGCGCATGTCCAGAATGGGGCGAACGTGTAGCGTGCCGACCCCCGCATGGGCGTACCAGGTGCCCTCTGTGCCATAGCGATTGAATACCTCGGTGAGCTTTGCGGTGTACTCGGCAAGGTGCTCGAGAGGAACGGCGCAATCTTCGATGAAGGAGACCGGCTTACCATCGCCTTTCATGCTCATCATGATATTGAGCCCAGCCTTGCGCACGTTCCACAGCGCTTTCTGCTCGGCCGCCTCCGGCATATTCACCACGCTGCCGGGCAGTCCTAAATCACTCATCAACTCGTTCAAGCGGCGTAACGCTTCAAGCTGGGCATCTCGGTCTTGCCCGGCAAACTCCACCAGCAAAATGGCTTCCGGCTTGCCGATTAGCGCTTTTTCGATCACCGGCCTGAACGCCGGATTCTCAAGCGAGAGCTCGATCATCGTGCGGTCGACGAGTTCGACCGCCATAGGCCCCAGCTTGACGATATGCTGGGTAAAATCCATGGCTTGATAGAACGTGGGGAAGTTGACGACCCCCAGCACTTTTTGTTCGGGGAGCGGCGACAGCTTCAGCTTGATACGGCGGCTTACCCCGAGCGTCCCTTCAGAGCCGATAAGCAAGTGCGCTAAATTCGCCCGCCCATTCGGGTCATAGGGGATAGGGTTTTGGCAGTCGAACAGGTCGAGGTTATAGCCCCCCACGCGACGCAACACTTTGGGAAAGTGGTCGCGAATATCATGGCCGACCCGCTCGGCAATGGCTTTTACCTGCTGGGCAAGTTGGTGTTCTCTTGTGCCCTCAGCGAACCCATCTACAAAGCTGAAATTCACGTCGCATCCATCGGCCAGCGTGGCTTCGATGCCCTCGACGTTGTGCACCATGTTGCCGTAGTAAATAGAGCGCGACCCGCAGGAGTTGTTGCCTGCCATGCCGCCAATGGTGCACTGGGCACTGGTGGAGACATCCACCGGATACCATAGCCCATGGGGCTTGAGCCAAGCATTGAGATGATCCAGCACCATGCCTGGCTCCACCACCACGGTGCGTGCGTCGGGGTCGAACTCCACCACTTGGTTCAGCCAGCGCGTGGTATCGATGACCAATGCCTCACCCACGGTTTGACCACACTGGCTGGTGCCTGCCCCACGTGCCAACACCGGCACGTGGGCGTCACGGGCAATGTCCAGGGCAATTTTCAAATCTTCCTGATGGCGTGGGAGTATCACGCCCACGGGGGTTACCTGATAAATGGATGCGTCAGTGGCATAACGCCCCCGAGTCGCCTGATCAAATAAGACATCGCCTGTGAGCTCTCGTGAAAGCCGTTCAGCCAGACCGCTGATCGGCTTGATCTTGGCATCTCTAGGCGCAGGTTGGCTGGTCAGTGACGTCATGACACTTCTCCCCTTTTTAACGCGCCTGATGGTCGCTTGACGCTTGCAACGGGTTCGCCGCGAAGTACTCCAACGCTGCCAAGACACCGCTGCCGCGCAGTGAAACGCCTGCCAACTTCATGCCCGCTTCGCAGCCGCCCAGCGTGGCAATCAGGGTCAGGTCGTTGCAATCCCCCAGGTGCCCGATCCGGAACATCTTGCCTTTCGCCTTGCCAAGGCCCATTCCCAGCGACAGGTCAAAACGCTCATAGATGATCTTGCGCACGGCATCCGCATCCACGCCTTCCGGCATCACCACCCCGGTGAGTACCGGGGAGTACAGCGCGGGGTCCTGACACTGAATCTCCAATCCCCACGCTTGTACCGCCGCACGCACCCCTGCCGCCCAGCGCTGGTGGCGGGCCAGTACCTGTGGCATGCCCTCATCCAGCAGCATGTCGAGCGCTTCATTAAGGCCGTACAGCAAGTTGGTGCTGGGGGTATAGGGCCAATAGCCGTTCTGGTTGGCTTCTAGGATTTCATCCCAGGCCCAGAAACTCTTGGGCAGCTTGGCCTGTTTGCTCACCTTGATCGCTTTGGGTGAGAGCGCATTGAAGCTGATGCCCGGTGGCAGCATCAGGCCCTTTTGTGAGCCGGACACCGTGACATCCACGCCCCACTCATCGTGGCGGTAATCGGCACTGGCCAACCCGGAAATGGTATCCACAATCAATAAGGCCGGATGATTGGCCTCATCGATGGCGCGACGAACCTCAGCGATGTCACTGGTGACCCCCGTGGAAGTTTCGTTGTGCACCACACAGACCGCTTTGATCTCGTGGTCAGGGTCGTCTTTTAGCCGCTCTTTGATCATCTCGGCCTGCACGCCTTGGCGCCAGCCTTCATACCCCGGCAGACCAATGAATTCCGGCGTTAGATCCAGACGCAGCGCCATCTTGTGCCACAGCGTAGCGAAGTGGCCTGTTTCGAACATCAGCACCCGGTCGCCAGGCGACATGGTGTTGGCAAGCGCCGCCTCCCATGCGCCCGTGCCAGAGGCGGGGTAGATCACTACCGGGTGCTCGGTCTTGAATACCTGCTTGGTCTTGGCCAGCAGTTCGCGGCCCAGCGCGCCGAACTCTGGCCCGCGGTGATCGATCGTTGGCAGGCTCATGGCGCGCAGGATGCGGTCGGGCACCGGCGATGGGCCAGGAATCTGCAGAAAATGACGACCGGAGGGGTGAAAATCGAGTTTCAACATGATGTCGCTTCCTATTGTTGTTGTGAGGCGGTTGTCGCGAAACAGCACGGCACAAAATTGGATAATGAATTCAAACTGTATTTTTAAAAAAACTACTTTATGCACCCTTCGGCACGCAGTGTGTCACGCTCTTCATCCGACAGGCCCAATTGCTCGAGCACCTCGTCGGTATGCTGAGCAAAGAGCGGTGCTGAAGAGCGGATCTGAGCAGGTGTGCGTGAGAACTTGCTGGGAAAGCCGATGGTTTTCATTTTGCCGATCACCGGATGGTCCATCTCCTCCACCATGCCACGGGCCAAGTAGTGCTCATCCTGCATGGCCTGGGCAAAGTCATTGATGGGGCCTGCCGGTACGCCTGCGGTATCGCAGAGTGTCAGCCACTCATCGACGGTCTGGTGGGCCATCAGCTCTTCGAGCAGCGCCTCCAGTTCATCCACATGCTGGCCACGATCATGGTTGGTCAGAAAGCGGGGGTCTTCCATCAGTGCGGGACGTTTCAATACATCGCCGCAAAACCGCTCCCAGGTTCGTTGGTTGGCGCAGCCCAGCATCAAATAACCATCCTTGGCCTTCACCGCCTGATAAGGCGCAGACACCCGATGGCGCCAGCCAGTGGGGCCAGGCACGGTGCCTTCAGAGAAGTAAGCCGCCGCTTCCCAGGTAAACCAGGGCAACCCGCATTCGGTAATGGCGATATCGATATGCTGCCCTTCCCCCGTCTTCATCTTGTGGATGTGGGCGGCCAAAATCGAATAGACCGCCGTGATGCCACCACCAATGTCGTAGACCGCGATACCGGTTTTTAGCGGGCGCCGCCCGGCTTCGCCGGTCATCGACATCAGCCCGGTCATTCCCTGCGCCACCAGATCGAATCCGCCTCTGTGGCTGTAGGGCCCGGTTTGGCCATACCCCGAAATGGAGCAGTAAACGATACCTGGGTTGATGGCTTTGATGGTGTCGTAGTCGATCGACAGTGACTGGGTGACCCCCGGCCGATAGTTCTCGACGATGACATCCGCATCGGCTGCCAGTCGATAAAAGATCTGGCGGGCACGCTCGTCTTTCAGGTTGAGTGAAATGCTTTTCTTGTTGCGGTTGATTTGCGAAAAGCAGGTCGACTCGCCATTCACATACGGCCCCATCTGACGGCTGTCATCACCGCCATTGAGCTTCTCTACTTTGATGACCTCGGCCCCCATATCCGCTAGCACCATGGTGCAGTAAGGGCCAGCCATGATTTGTGACACATCGAGGACTTTTATATCTTGTAAAGGAAGCATGCGCTTTCCTCCTCAAGCCTGTGATAGGCATCTACTGAGCAGAGCGGCAGCCTTACTGGCCGCGCCACTCAAAAGGCGTTTTATTGACGAATTTGTTCACCGCTGCCGAGAAATCCTGGCTCAGGTAGCAAGTGGCCACCCAATCGTCGCTGGCATCGGCCGGGAGCCGCCGCTGGGCCTGCACGCGATTGATCAGCGCCTTGCTGGCCTGCAGGGTCAGGGGTGCACGTTTGGCAAATTCGGCGGCAATGATGGCAACTTCGGCGTAGATATCCGCCCCATCGAACAGCTGATTGACCAAACCCGCGCCCAGCGCCTCTTCTGACGTCACCAGTTTCGCCATCATCAACACTTCTTTCGTGCGCGGGATTCCGACCATATCCACCAGTCGAGACACGTTGGTAATGGAGAGCGTATTGCCCAGCGTCTTGGCAATGGGCACGCCAAATTTCAGCGTGTCGGTGGCATAGCGAAAATCACATACCAGCGCCAACGCCGCGCCACCGCCTACACAGGCCCCTTCGATCAGCGCCAGCGTGGGTTTCGGAAAGGCTTCCAGCTTTCCCACCACGCGGTCGATGCGCCGCTCGTAGCCAATGGCATCCTCCGCTTCCGCAAAATGTGCAAACTGGGTGATGTCGGTACCCGCCACGAAGGCTTCCCCGCCGACACCGTGAAGCACCAGGGCGTGGATCTCGGTATCGTCGGCTAACGTGTCGCAGTAGTACTCCAAGGCGTTGTACATTTCCCACGTCATGGCATTGCGGCTTTGCGGACGGTTGAACCCTAGCCAGGCCACACCGTCTTTCACCTCGAAGCGCACACTCTCAGTGGTGGGTGCTTGTCGTTGCTGTGTCATGGAGCACCCCTTATCCGTAGATGAAGTTGACCAATGCCAGAGCAAAGGCAGGAATGTAGGTATTGATCATCAAAATCGTGAACAGTACGGCAATGAACCAGAGATTGGTTCTGGACGTGGCCCAGATGTCTGATTTCGCAATGGAGCAGGAGGCAATCAATACGCTGGCAACCGGCGGGGTCTGCTGCCCAATGGCCAGGTTCAGCGTGACGATCAGACCGAAGTGCAGCGGGTCGATACCCACTTCCAGTACCAGCGGCAGCACGATAGGGACGACCAGAATGATGGCGGCTGCCGAGTGCAGGAACACACCGAGAATCAGGAAGATGATGTTCAGCAGTGCCAGGATCACATACTTGTTGCTGGTCAGGTCGCTGATTTGCAAAGCAATGGCCTGAGGAATACGGGTTTCGGTCAGATACCCGCCCACCACCGCAGACGCCGCCACGAGCAGCATGACGACGGCAGTTTGCACACCCGCGCTTTTGCACGAGTCGATGAAGTTCTTGAGGGTAAACTCGCGATAGACCACCGCACTGATGAAGATGGCGACACACACTGCCAGCGCAGCACCTTCCGTCGCCGTCACGAAGCCGCCGAAAATCCCACCCAGAATGATGACCGGAATCAACAGCGCCCAAACGGCCTCTTTCAGTGCCTTCCAGAGTTGCGACACCCGGAAACGACCTTCAGAGGGGAAGTTGTACTTACGCGCCAGGTAGTAGCACATGGCCGCCAAGCCCATCGCCCCCAGCAGGCCAGGAAAGATACCGGCCACGAACATCTGAACGACCGACTCCCCCGACATGACCGCGTACAGAATCATGGGTATGGAAGGCGGAAGGATAATTGCCAGACTGGCCGCCGAAGAGGAAATCGAGGCGGCAAACTCTTTGGAGTACCCCTTCTTGCGCATGGCAGGAATCAAGATACTGCCAATCGCCGACACGCCCGCCACCGATGACCCGGAAATTTCGGCAAAGAACACCGACGCACCGATGGTCACCATCGACAGGCCACCCTTGATGAACCCCACCATGGCCATGGCCAGATCGATCAAGCGTCGCGAGATGCTGGAGGCGTTCATGATGGCACCTGCCAGAATGAACAGCGGGATGGCAATCAACGGAAAGTTGGTTGCCCCCTCGAACATCGTCATACCCACCGTCGGCATCGCCATGCTGCCGTAGGTAATGAAGGTGGCGATCGTCCCCACCAATGCCAGAGCGACCGCCACAGGCACATTGATCAAGATCAGCGCAATCAGTGCAATGAAGATATAGAGAATGATCATGATGGTTACTTATCCTCGCGGCTGGGTGCTAACGGCTTCAATGTCGTCGGCATCGATACCGGCCTCTTCAAGCTCGTGGTCGATGAAGCCTTTGCCGCGGGCACTTCTCACTATGTCGGGTAGCCGTAGCAGCTCCGCGATGATGAACAGCACCGATGCAATGGGAATGGCCGACTGCACCACTTGCATGGAAATAGCCGGCAGACTCACCATGTTCATGCCGTCGAGAATCATCATGACTTGATAGCTCGCCAGCCCCAGAAATATGAAAAAACCAATGGTGATCGCTTCGGCGAGTAATGCGGCTGGCACACGAATGGAGGGCGGACACATATTCAGTACACTAGGACATGTAATGTGAGCCCCTTTAGCGGCCGCCAAAGCCGCCCCGTAATACGTTACCCAAGCCAATAGAACGGCCGCCAATTCGTCATACCAACTCAACGGAGAACCTAAATAGCGAGAAACGAAGCCAATGGTGACCACCCCCGCTAACGCAATCACCAACACCACAACGATACCTTCAAGAAATGCAAAGTAAGCATTCTTGAATTTGGTATAAGCGCTCATTGAAACCTCCTTTAGGAAGAGACGCCCACCTCCAAAGAGGTGGAACGCCGCTTCGAGATGATGGCTTGGTTATTCGCGCAGGGCAGCGACGGCATCCAGCATTTCCTGGCCGCCTTCGACATCATTGGCAAAGGTGTCATAAATGGACTGAGAGGCGGCCACGAAGGCATCGAAGTCTACTTCGTTCACTTCCATTCCCGCATCACGCATCAGAACCAACGTCTCATCATCCAGACGCTGCCCCTCTTCCAGAGCAAAGTCTTCGAGTTCAAGAGCGACTTCCTGCAGCACGTTACGGACATCGTCAGGTAGGCGATTCCAACTGGCACCGGCGGTTAAATAGGCGGGGGTATAAACGTGATTGGAAATAGAGAGATAGTCTTGCACTTCGTGAAAACGCGAGGAGTAGGTTTGAATCAGCGGATTCTCTTGACCATCCATGGCTCCTGTCTGCAGGGCTACAAATACTTCGGAGAGCGACATGGGAGAAGGCGCGGCACCATAGCTGCGGAACATCTCTATCCGCCAAACACCGCTCGGGGTGCGTAATTTGATGCCGCCAAGATCTTCAGGAGTGGTAATAGGGCGTACGTTATTGGTGATTTGGCGGAAGCCATTTTCCCACACGGCAATGATGTTAAAGCCCTTGGCTTGGGCCGCCTCATAGAGCGGGCCACGGACGACTTCATCGCGAACGCGTTTCATGTGCTCGCGATCCTCAATCAGATAAGGCATTTCAAACAGTGCAAACTGCTCGGCTTCTGAGCTCATGACCGTTGAGGGAATCGCAAGATCGAGCGAACCAAGACGCAGACGACGCATCATGGACTCGTCGCTACCTAACTGGCTATTGCCATAGACATTCACTTCGGCAGCGCCGTCCAAGCGTTCATTGGCCAGCTCAGCAAAGCGGTTAGCAGTAATTTCAAACAGCGAGCCAGGCCCACCGACGTGGCCAAGCCTCACCTCGAGGTTAGCGCTGGCAACCGATGCGTGTAGCCCGAAGGTAACGGCAGCTGCCGCTAGCGCAGTCTTGATAAATTTCATGGGGTACTCCAAGTGAACCGTTGTTGTTGTTGGGTCTTCACCGTTTCAATTTGAATTCAAAATTCAAAATTAGGTATTAAACTTTCGTCTTGAAGCAGCCTCCTAAGCGTCAACTTACTGATACACCTAGCATTTAAAAAAGTGATGACATAAAAAAAGCAGCGTTCGACGAACGCTGCCTGCTTGAACGACCACCTCGTTGGCCTAATGCTCTTCGCCACCGGGCGCTAACCCCCAGTGCAAATCGGCCGCTTTGATACCGGCAATGGCGACTTGCTGATCCTCTTCTGACGAAGCGCCACTCACCCCCACGGCACCTATGACACATTGCTCTCCATCAAGAATAGGCACGCCTCCCGCCACCGGCACAAAATGCCCTTTCGAAGCCGCTGCAACGCTAGCAAGAAACGCAGGGCGTTCGATATTGCGTTCACCAATAATGCCGCTGGCAATGCCCATACCCAGTGCGGCGTGTGCTTTTCCCTGAGCCACCGGAAAACGTAGTGGCGCGCAGCCATCTTCACGCTCGGCAGCCACCACATGGCCACCTCCATCCAGCACTACGAGCGTGAGAGGCGGAAGACCGACTTTTCTCGCCTGTGCCCTCGCCCCGTCTAAGATGGCTCTGGCCTGCTCTCGACTCAACTGAACGCTACACATGAAAATATTCATTGCCATACATTGGCTCCTACATGGTTATTGATTGTTATGGGGAGCAGTTGGGTCACTGCCGCCTATCTAGCATAGCTCGACTTGCTACAATTGAATTCATAATTACTTTTGCGAATCATACAAAGAGTCGCCAATATAAGCGTATGGCTTTGTGTTCAAATGGTGTTTACAAAGCGGCACCCGTCGCTTGGTGGATACCAAGCGGATACACAAGAAGGGACAGAACAATGACGAAAATTTTACAGCGTAATCTTTATCGTGAAGTCGCTGACCGCATTGGTGAGCTGATTGAGCACGGTGAACTGGCCCCGGGTGAGCGGATCTCAGAAAAGCAGCTTTGCGAACGGTTCGGCGTATCACGCACGCCGCTTCGAGAAGCACTCAAGGTGCTGGCCACAGAGGGGCTTATCGAGCTGCTGCCCAATCGAGGTGCGCGGGTGGTGCGCTTGACGTTCAAAAAAGTGAAAGATACCTACGACTTAATGGCAGCATTGGAAGGTTTGTCCGGCGAGCTCGCCTGCCAGCACATCAGCGACGCTGAAATTGCGGCTATACGTGCCTTACACGATGCCATGCTCGAACACTATCGCCATCGAGATCTGGCCACTTATTTCGAGATCAACCAGCAGATCCATGAAGGCATTTTGGCCGCTTCGCGTAATGAGGTGTTGCAAGAGATGTACAGCAACCTCAGTCAGCGCGTAAAGCGAGTGCGCTACTCGAAAAAAATGACCCAAAAATTTTGGAGCCAAGCCGTTCAAGATCACGAGAACATGATCTCCGCGCTCGAGCAGCGCGACAGTAAACGACTTGGGCAAATTTTACGCGACCACCTGTGCAACAAGCTGGAAGTGGCCACCTTGGCAGGCGTCATTGAGGATGACAGCCTGAGTGCGGCCAACGCTTAACCTGCTATTGCCACTGTTCGAGGCGCATTGCTGAACGCTCTAAACGATCATGCTCCGCTTCTAGCTCACGAAGTAGCTCGCTGATACTGGTCAAGTGTTCCAACGCAATCTGTCGCGCCTGCTCGGCATCACCACTTACCACCGACTCATGCAGCCGAGCGTGCTGCTGATTAATCAT
This sequence comes from Halomonas sp. MMH1-48, assembly GCF_022348105.1. NCBI lineage: Bacteria > Pseudomonadati > Pseudomonadota > Gammaproteobacteria > Oceanospirillales > Halomonadaceae > Halomonas > Halomonas sp. MMH1-48. Next base: position 90,009 of record NZ_JAKRFL010000003.1, on the reverse strand, counting down.
CTCGCGAGGACCAGGCCGATGGTAGAGATGCTTTACCGAAGCAAACACGGAGCTGAGCAGCAAATCGGTCAAACTCTGTAAGGTATGCACCAAAACCGGGTTATGGGAAGCTTGCGAAATGGCGAGGTGAAACGCATGATCTAGTCGGGCCAGATGCTCTACCTCTAACTCATCTGGCGAGGCAGCAGCATACGCCGCCATTTCGCGGTAGCGGCGAGTGATCAATACTCGATCCATCGATGTTCCCCGCCGTGCGGCCAGATAGGCGGATTCTCCCTCCAATAAGGCACGCACTTCGAGCAAATCAAACAGGGTACGCGGATGGTCGTTAAACAAGTGCATCAGCGGGCTTTGCTGGTGCATGGGGAGCAGCGACGCCACGGTCGAGCCGTGACCCTGGCGGGTATTGATAATGGCTTTACTGCGCAGAATGCGCAGCCCTTCCCGCAGCGAAGCCCGCGAAACGCCTAGTCGTTCGCACAGACGCCGCTCGGAAGGCAGCAACTGCCCAGGCCGAAAAACACCTTCCAGTATCAACTCTTCCAGGCGAGCAGCCACATGCTCGGGCGTGCGCCGCCCCATGGAGATATCGTCTCTGCTAAACGCCATACGCCGCTCCCTTGGATCAATTGGCCATCTCAACTGGGTAAGACCAAGTCATTCAGGCTCTTCTACAGACTTACCACCGCCCTACTATCGACCAATTACTGGTCAGACCATTGCACCACAACCTAGACAGGCGCACAAAAAAAGCTCAAATTGAGCGCCATGGTAAAGCAACGCTACCGTTACTTTTAATGATAAAAACTTAGGGATGTCGTTATGAATATCCTTTTCGACGAGCGCCTCGATGGCGAGCTTGTCCACCGTGATAAAGCTGACGTACTCAGCGACCTGCAAGGCGCTGTCCCCTCTTTGACGCTATTGCATCGCGAGGAGGATTTACGTCCTTTCGAGTGCGATGGCCTCGCCGCCTATCGCGTGCTGCCCATGTTGGTGGCGCTACCGGAAACGCTTCAACAGGTCGAAGGCCTGTTGAAGCGCTGCCACGCGCTGGGCGTACCGGTGGTTACCCGCGGCGCAGGCACCGGCCTGTCCGGCGGTGCGCTACCGCTCGAACAGGGCGTGCTGCTGGTCATGTCGCGGTTCAACCAGATCATCAGCGTTGATCCTGATGCTCGCATTGCCCGCGTGCAACCAGGAGTGCGCAATCTTGCCATTTCAGAGGCGGCCGCCCCTTACGGGCTCTACTACGCCCCGGACCCCTCCTCACAAATTGCCTGCTCGATTGGCGGCAACGTGGCTGAAAATGCAGGCGGCGTGCACTGTCTGAAGTATGGTCTTACCGTGCATAACGTCATGCGCGTGGATGTCCTGACCATTGAAGGCGAACGTATGACGCTGGGCTCTGAAGCCCTGGATGCCCCCGGTTTCGACCTTCTGGCTTTGATGAACGGGTCAGAAGGCATGCTAGGCGTGGTCACGGAAATTACCGTGAAGCTGCTGCCCAAGCCGGAAACCGCCAAGGTATTGATGGCCAGCTTCGATGATGTGGAAAAAGCGGGCCGCGCGGTGGGCGACATCATTGCCGCAGGCATTATCCCCGGTGGCCTGGAAATGATGGATAAGCTCGCCATCAAAGCGGCGGAAGATTTCATCAAGGCAGGCTACCCCGTGGAGGCCGAAGCCATTCTGCTCTGTGAGCTGGATGGTGTGGAAGCCGACGTGGACGACGACTGCGAGACCGTGCGCCGCGTACTGGAAAAGGCTGGCGCCACTAACATTCAACAGGCACGTGACGAAGCCGAGCGCGCCAAGTTCTGGGCCGGGCGCAAGAATGCTTTCCCTGCCGTAGGCCGCATGTCGCCGGACTACTACTGCATGGATGGCACGATTCCCCGCCGCGAGCTGCCGCGCGTGTTGAAAGGCATTGCCGCACTTTCAGAAGAGAGCGGCCTACCCGTGGCCAACGTCTTCCACGCGGGTGACGGCAATATGCACCCGCTGATCCTGTTCGATGCCAACAAAGAGGGTCAGCTTGCCCTGGCGGAAGACGTAGGCGGCAAGATCCTGGAGCTATGCGTGGCCGCCGGTGGCTCGATTACTGGCGAGCATGGCGTAGGTCGCGAAAAAATCAACCAGATGTGCAGCCAGTTCCAGCCCGATGAGCTGACGGTCTTCCACGCGCTGAAAGCGGCGTTCGACCCCAAACGGCTGCTCAACCCAGGGAAAAACATTCCCACCCTGGCGCGCTGTGCCGAATTTGGCGCGATGCATGTGCATAACAACGAGTTACCGCATCCGGAGCTGCCACGCTTCTGATGCTATAAGGAACCACCATGACCGAACTAGCGATACACGCTGCCGACCGAGACATTGCCATTGATCTGAGCGAACAGGTTCGCAGCGCCTACCACGACCGTACTCCGCTGCGCATCGTGGGGGGCAATACCCGGGCCTTTTATGGTCGTCCGGTGGAAGGCACGGAACTCAGCGTCGCTGCCCATAGCGGCATCGTCTCTTACGACCCTATCGAACTCGTCGTCACGGTACGGGCAGGCACCCGCCTGAGCGCGCTGAACGCGGCGCTGGCAGAAAAACATCAGATGCTGCCTTTCGAGCCGCCCATTTTTGGCGACGCCAGCACCATTGGCGGCGCGGTGGCCACCGGTATGTCAGGCCCTCGTCGCCCTTGGGCAGGTGCCGCACGGGATTTTGTCCTGGGCACTCGAGTGATTACCCAAGAGGGCAAACTGCTGCGCTTTGGCGGCGAAGTCATGAAAAACGTGGCGGGCTATGACCTGTCCCGCATGATGGCAGGTGCCCAGGGCACGCTGGGCGTGCTGGCCGATATCTCGTTTAAGGTGCTGCCCATTCCCACCGCCAGCCACAGCCTGCGCCTTGACATGGGCTTGCAAGATGCCTTAGCGAAGCTCTCTGAGCTTGGCCGCCAGCCGCTGCCCATCACCGCTGCGGCATGGCACGCAGGCGAGCTTTTTATTCGGTTGGAAGGCGGTGAAAGCTCCGTCAAGGCCACCAAAGAGAGCCTGGGCGGTGAAGCGCTGTCTGCGGATTTCTGGCAGCAGCTGCGTGACCAGCAGCATGGCTTTTTCAGCCTCAATGAAGGGCAAGCACTGTGGCGCCTCTCGCTACCGCCCCATACCCCAGCGCTAGAACTCGCCGTTGATGAAAGCGATATCTTCTATGATTGGGGCGGCAGCCAACGCTGGGTGAAAACCGCACTACCCGCAGACACGCTGCGCGATGAATGCCAGAAGGCCGGTGGCCACGCTACCTGCTATACCCCGCATGCCCAAGGGGGTGCAGAGTCACCCTTTACGCCACTGAATCCTGTGGTCGAGAAGTACCATCGCAACCTGAAGGCCGAGCTGGACGCCCACGGTATTTTCAACCCTGGTCGTCTTTATGCGGCATTTTAATCAGGAGAGCTGACATGCAGACGCACTTTACCGATGCCGACCGCCAGAAACCGCATATTCAGGAAGCCGAGCGCATTCTGCGCACCTGCGTACACTGCGGCTTTTGTAACGCCACCTGCCCTACCTATCAGCTACTGGGCGATGAGCGAGACGGACCGCGCGGGCGCATCTACTTGATGAAAGAGTTGCTAGAGAGCCGCGATGACGATGACCAAGTCACCGAAGAGACTCGTCTTCACCTCGACCGTTGCCTAACCTGCCGCAATTGTGAGACGACCTGCCCCTCTGGCGTGGAGTACCACAAACTTTTGGACATTGGCCGCGCCGAAATCGACCGCCGCGTGCCGCGACCAGCCGCCGAGCGCGCCCAGCGCTATGCGCTGCGCAAAATGCTGGTGGACCCGAAACGCTTCAAAGCGCTACTAACGCTAGGGCAAACCTTCAAGCCTCTAGTGCCCGGCAAACTGCGTAGCAAAATGCCGCCTGCACCGGTCGATGCAGGCCAGCGACCCAACAGCCAGCGCCATGCCCGCAAGGTGTTGATTCTAGAAGGCTGTGTGCAGCCCGGCCTGTCGCCCAACACCAACGCAGCCACGGCGCGCCTGCTCGACCGTTTGGGCATTAGCGTCACACCGATTAGTGAAGCTGGCTGCTGTGGTGCTATCGACTTCCACCTCAATGCCCAAGAGGCGGGCCGCGAGCGGATGCGCGCCAACATCGATGCCTGGTGGCCGCAAATCGAGCAGGGAGCCGAAGCCATCGTACAAACCGCCAGCGGCTGCGGCGCGTTCGTCAAAGAGTATGCTGACATGCTCAAGGACGACCCCGCCTACGCTGAAAAGGCCAAAAAAGTCAGCGCACTGGCGAAGGATATCGTCGAAGTACTGCGCGACGAGCCGCTCGAGTCGCTGCAGCTTAAAGAGCACCAGCGCTTAGCCTTCCACTGCCCCTGCACGCTGCAGCACGCCCAGAAACTCAACGGCGCAGTGGAAGGCGTGCTTAGCAAACTCGGCTTTGCACTAACGCCCGTGAAAGATGCCCACCTGTGCTGCGGCTCAGCAGGCACCTACTCGGTCACACAGCCAGAGCTCGCCACTCAGCTGCGCGATAACAAGCTGAATGCGCTGGAGGCAGGCAACCCTGAGGTGATCGTGACCGCCAACATCGGCTGTCAGACGCATCTCGCCAGCGCCAACCGCACGCCGGTACGTCACTGGGTGGAAGTCGTGGACGCTGCCCTGGTATAAACCTCTAACACTTGCGGCGCTCGGCACAACGCTAACCGTCGTGCGCCTCGCTTCACCCCCGATGACAAAAAGGAATCTTCGATGCAAACCAAAGCTGTTTTAGGCCAAGCAGACGTTATCCAAGTTCTCGACGCTGCCCAGAAAGAAGCTGACAACAACGGCTGGCCGGTCACCATTGCCGTTACTGACGATGGTGGCCACCTACTGGCACTGCGCCGTTTAGACGGTGCTGCCCCGTTCAGCGCCGATGTTGCTACCCAAAAAGCGCGTAGCGCGGCCCTGGGTCGTAAGGAGACCCAAGTGTTTGAAGAGATGATTAACGGTGGCCGTACGGCGTTTGTCTCTGCACCGCTACAGGGTCTGCTATCTGGCGGCGTGCCGATCATCGTGGATGGTCACGTCGTCGGCGCTGTCGGCATCTCTGGCGTCAAGCCAGATCAAGACGTGCAAATTGCCAAAGCAGGCGTCAGCTCGATCGCCTAACGCTTACCTAGTCAGTAACAGCAGCGTGCAGCGTATTGACTGCACGCTGTTCGTTAACGTGTGGTGTACACGCAATAAAAAAGCCCGAATCAAGATTCGGGCTTTTGGGAATTTGTTCGGCTTTATCAAACGATTGCCGATGAGTGCTTAATGGCGGACCGGACGAGACTCGAACTCGCGACCTCCGGCGTGACAGGCCGGCATTCTAACCGACTGAACTACCGGTCCACTATAAGACACATAACCATTCAACAGACAATTTAAGCGGTTCAGAGGCGCATAAATGTGAAACTGAATGGTGGGTGGTACTGGGTTCGAACCAGTGACCCCCAGCTTGTAAGGCTGGTGCTCTCCCAACTGAGCTAACCACCCAATATACTGAAAGCTCATTGCTTATCAATATTGCTGCTTATCAAGTTATCGTGGCGGACCGGACGAGACTCGAACTCGCGACCTCCGGCGTGACAGGCCGGCATTCTAACCGACTGAACTACCGGTCCGAATAACGATAACCAACTGCAGGCTTATATGATGATGGCGGACCGGACGAGACTCGAACTCGCGACCTCCGGCGTGACAGGCCGGCATTCTAACCGACTGAACTACCGGTCCACTAATGCATCATTGACTGCGTTACGTTTCCAGGGCACCAAATGAATGGTGGGTGGTACTGGGTTCGAACCAGTGACCCCCAGCTTGTAAGGCTGGTGCTCTCCCAACTGAGCTAACCACCCGCTGGTCACGTGGCGCTGCATTCTACAGAAGCCTGCTTGAATGTCAACACATCGTGTTTAAATTTATGATTTAAACCAGTGTGCTGCACCTACTCAAGGCAACCGCTTACTGAGCGCGGACGAAGGATGCCGCAACTATGGCGGCTTCGTCAATCAAAACCTGCTGATTGACGCCAGAACGTCGTCGCGGTTTAAAGTCATGGTCACCATCGGTGAGCCAATGAATGCGTAGCGAGTCAGGTAACGCATAACAGGCTACCTCTTCACGCATGCCGAATGGGTCACGCTCACCTTGTAGAATGAGCATGGGCACCGAGAGCTGAGAAAAGTGGCCGGTGCGAAGTGACTCAGGCTTTTTGGGAGGGTGAAATGGATAGCCTGCTGCGATGACGCCTGCGCAAGGATATTGGATGGCAAGCAGCGAGGCCACTCGACCGCCCATCGATTTCCCTCCCAACCAAAGCGGCGTATCGTGCAGCGGCGCGAGCAAGTCATACCAAGCGGCAAAATGATCGACAGATGTCGCCACGGGCGGTGGAGGCCGACGTTTCGCTTGCTCGCTCATCTGCTGCATATAAGGAAAGTCGATGGCCCAGACTTGAAGCCCTTGGCTAACCAGCATCGCGGCAAATTGCCGCATGAAATCGGACAGGTGACCTGCACCAGCACCATGGGCCAGAAGAATTCTTCCCCCTACGGGCACTCCCGAAACGCTCACCGGTCCAACACCCTCCACGACGAACCGCTGAACTGCGGGGCTAGCGGGCCGTGCCTTCAGGTCATTTGGAGCGACAGCCTCGAAACCATGATCGGCGTAGTACGACACCCTGCTCTCCTAATAATTCAGCGTTACATCCATTGGCGTGTTCAGCTTAGGGCGCGGCTGCGATAGAATCTAGGCCGGATCTTGACCTGCATCATCAAGCGGGTGGCCGCACCCGTGCACAATGCGATGGCAGCGTGCGATTGCAAAATGCCACGGGTTACCCCCTAACCGCGTTCGATGGGAACATGAAATGAGCACAGCATTGGAACACCCGACCTACAATTACAAGGTAGTTCGGCAGTTCGCGATTATGACCGTTGTGTGGGGCATCGTAGGTATGACGCTTGGCGTTATCCTTGCCTCCCAGCTGGTCTGGCCGCAACTGAACCTCGGCCTACCTTGGACGAGCTTCGGGCGTCTTCGTCCGTTACACACTAACGCCGTTATTTTCGCCTTTGGTGGTTCAGCGCTCTTTGCGACGTCTTACTACGTCGTGCAGCGTACCTGTCAGACTCGCCTGTTCTCTGACAAGCTCGCAGCATTCACCTTTTGGGGGTGGCAAGCGGTGATCCTGTCGGCGGTAGTCTCTTTACCGCTGGGCTACACCACGACCAAAGAGTACGCAGAGCTCGAATGGCCGATCAACATCCTGCTGGCGGTGGTGTGGATCAGTTATGCGATCGTGTTCTTGATGACGATCAAAAAGCGCACCACGTCGCATATCTATGTGGCCAACTGGTTCTTTGCTGCGTTCATTTTAACGGTTGGCGTTCTGCACATCGTGAACAACGCCGCGATCCCCGTCACGCCCATGTACTCCACCTCCATTTATGCCGGTGCCGTCGATGCCATGGTGCAGTGGTGGTACGGCCACAACGCGGTGGGCTTCTTTCTGACGGCGGGCTTCCTGGGCATGATGTACTACTTCGTACCCAAGCAGGCTGAGCGTCCGATCTACTCTTATCGTTTGTCCATCGTCCACTTCTGGGCGCTGATCATGATCTACATGTGGGCGGGCCCGCACCACCTACACTACACCGCACTGCCGAACTGGGCGCAGTCGCTGGGCATGATCATGTCGATCATTCTGCTGGCACCGTCTTGGGGCGGCATGATCAACGGTATGATGACCCTGTCGGGCGCTTGGCATAAGCTGCGCACCGATCCGACCCTGCGCTTTTTGGTCGTCGCGCTGTCGTTCTACGGCATGTCGACGTTCGAAGGCCCGATGATGGCGATCAAGACCGTCAACGCGCTATCGCACTACACTGACTGGACCATCGGTCACGTCCACTCAGGCGCACTGGGCTGGGTAGCGATGATCACCATCGGCTCCATGTACCATCTGATCCCGCGTCTGTTTGGCCGCACCGAAATGTACTCCGTCAACCTGATTGCCGTGCACTTCTGGCTAGCGACCATCGGCACCGTACTCTACATTGCCGCCATGTGGGTCAACGGTATCATGCAGGGCCTAATGTGGCGCGCCATCAATGCTGACGGCACGCTAATGTACACCTTCGTGGAATCAGTCGAGGCCAGCGGCCCAGGCTATTTCGTGCGCATGGTGGGTGGCCTTTTCTGGGTAACCGGTATGCTCTTGATGGCCTTCAACGTGTATATGACCGTGAAGCGCCGCGAAGCCATTGGCCTCACTGCGCCACAAGCCGCCTAAACCGGGGAAGTTAAGACCAATGAAACACGAGATTGTCGAAAAGAACGTTGGCCTACTCGCCGTATTGATCCTGGTCGTGATCAGCTTTGCCGGTTTGGCCGAAGTCGTTCCGCTGTTCTTCCAAAAACAAACTACCGAGCCGGTCGAAGGGCTACGCCCGCTGACGGCGCTCGAATTGGAAGGTCGCGATATCTACCGCCGCGAAGGGTGCGTGGGCTGCCACTCACAGATGGTCCGCCCCTTCCGCGCCGAGACCGAGCGCTACGGCCACTACAACGTTGCCGGCGAGCAGGTGTATGAGCACAATTTCCTGTGGGGCTCCAAGCGCACTGGGCCAGACCTGGCGCGCGTAGGCGGTCGTTACAGTGATGATTGGCACCGAGCCCACCTCTACAACCCGCGCGATGTGGTGCCAGAATCGATCATGCCAGCCTACCCCTGGCTGTTTGAGCGTACCCTCGACGGCGAAGCCACACCGGATAAAATGCGCACCCTGCGTCAGCTCGGCGTGCCCTACACCGATGAGGACATCGCCAATGCTACCGCTGACGTACGCGGCACCCAGGAAATCACTGCCCTGGTCGCCTATTTACAACAGTTAGGAACCGTGCTCGAGGGCACACGTTAAGTTATGGATACGGGAACTTTCCGCGGCCTGATCACGCTGATTTTGATCTTCGCTTTTATTGGCATCTTTTTCTGGGCCTACTCGAAGCGACGCAAGCCAGACTTCGACGAAGCGGCTAACCTGCCCTTTGCCGACGATGATGAGCAGCCGACCCGTGACAAGCATGCTTCGACCAAACACGAAGCGGATTCCCGCCACGACAGGGGAGATAAGAATAGATGAATAATTTATGGGGTGACTCCCTATCCAGCTTCTGGAGCGCCTGGATCATCGTCATCACACTGGGCACGATCGCGCTAAGCGTTTGGATTTTGCTAGCCAACCGCCGCACCGACAAAACCCCAGACGCCGATGGCAATGTCGAGACCACTGGCCACGCAGCTGATGGCATCGAAGAGTATGACAACCCGCTGCCACAGTGGTGGTTCAAACTCTTCATCTTGACCGTGGTGTTTGCGCTCGGCTACTTGGTGCTCTACCCCGGCCTGGGTAACTATGCCGGTATCCTGGGCTGGTCCCAGGAGAGTCAGTGGGAAGAGGAAGTGGCCGAGGCCGAAGAGCGCTTCACGCCCATTTTTGCTCAGTATCAGGAAGTGCCCATCCCCGAGCTGGCGCGTGATGGTGACGCCATGCAGGTGGCCGAGCGTATCTTCCTGAACAACTGTGCCGTGTGTCACGGCTCGAACGCCCAAGGCGGCTACGGCTTCCCCAACCTGACCGACGATGACTGGCTTTACGGTGGCGAACCCGAGAACATTCTGACCACGCTGAACAACGGCCGTAACGGCCTGATGCCGTCCTGGCAGCAGCTCGGTGAGAACAACATCGAAAACCTGACTCAGTACGTGCTGTCACTCTCCGGTGAGGAGCATGACGCCGAGCGCGCTGCCAGTGGTGAAAGTACCTTCCTGGCCGCCTGTGCGGCGTGCCACACGCCCAGCGGCACGGGGAACACTGCGCTTGGTGCGCCGAACCTGACCGACGACGTGTGGCTCTACTTGGCCCCAGGCCAAAGTGTGGCCGACTCGATTCGTCAAACGCTGCGTAACGGCCGTAACGGCCACATGCCTGCCCAGGCAGCGTATATCGGTGAGGAACGCGTCCATCTCGTCGCCGCTTACGTGTATAGCCTGCGCTTCAACGACTAGTCCCGTTGACAGGCGTTTAACGCAAGCGTGAACGAAGGGGTGCGGTTACATACCGCACCCTTTCTACATCTAGCGACCGCTCAGCCGCCCGACGATCCGTTACACTATCGCTAGTCATGTGCGAACAACGACTCGGCATAGCACAACGCAACCTGCGCTGTGTGTTGACGTCGAGTTTGCCGGGCTGATGTCCACTCCTGCCTATTGAGCTGCGATCACCGCCATGGAAAAAATACCTAGCCACGATATTACGCCGCCAACCGTTGGGCACCACACGCCGGGTGACACCACCACGCAAGAGATGTACGCCAAGCGGCGACATATCTATGTGCGTGAGATCAAAGGGCTGTTTCAAAAGGTACGACGCAGCGCCAACTGGGCGCTCATGTTGGGCTTCTTTTTGCTGCCTTGGGTGAACTGGGGGGATCGCCCCGCCGTATGGTTCGATCTGCCAGGCCGCGAATTTCATATTTTTTCGGCGACCTTCTATCCGCAGGAATTCATCCTCTTATCGTGGCTGCTGATCATTTGCGCCTTTGGATTGTTTTTTATTACCGTTTTCGCTGGGCGCGTTTGGTGTGGCTATACCTGCCCGCAGAGCGTCTGGACCTTTCTGTTCATCTGGCTCGAACATCGCATCGAAGGGTCGCGCAATCAGCGCATGAAGTTGGATAACCAACCAATGAATGCCCATAAAGCCTGGCGCAAAGGCGCCAAACACGCCGCCTGGTTGCTGATCGCCCTGGCCACCGGCGTGACGTTCGTCGGCTACTTTACGCCGATTCGAGACCTGGTCACGGAGCTCCCCACTTTGGAAGCCCACGGCTGGTCCTATTTTTGGGTAGGCTTCTTTTTAGTCTTCACCTATCTCAATGCGGGCTGGCTGCGCGAGCAGGTGTGCATCTATATGTGTCCCTATGCCCGCTTCCAGTCGGTGATGTTCGATCGCGATACGCTGATCGTTTCCTATGACGCCGCGCGCGGCGAACCCCGTGGCCATCGTAAAAAATCCCTCGACCACGCCCAGGTTCGTGAAGCGGGCTTGGGCGACTGCATCGATTGCGAACTCTGCGTTCAAGTTTGTCCTACCGGTATCGATATCCGCGACGGGCTGCAGTACGAGTGCATCACCTGTGCAGCCTGTATCGATGCCTGCGATAGTGTGATGGACAAAATGGGCTACCCCCGCGGCCTCGTTCGCTACACCACCGAAAACGCGCTGGAAGGTAAAAAGAGTCATATCCTGCGTCCGCGTTTGATCGGCTATTTCGTCGCACTGCTGGTGATGATAGCGACCTTTGCCTGGGCGGTGAACGATCGTACGCCGCTGAGTTTCGATGCCGAACGCGAGCGAACGCAGCTCTATCAAGTCACTCGCGATGGGCTGATCAGCAACGTTTATAGCCTCACCGTACGCAACCTGGATTCGCAAGATCACACCTACGTGATCAGCGCCGCCGGGCTCCCCAACCTACAGGTGGACAACACCTCGCTGCGGGTACCCGCAGGCGAGTCGCGCATTCAGGTCATTACCGTACTGGCAACCCCAGATACGTTGAGCGAGCCTAGCCACGCCATCACCTTGACGCTGCAAGCGCAGCAAGACGAACAGATTCAACAGACCCGTGAAGCGCGGTTCTTGAGCGACATCAGGAGATAAGTACGTCATGTCCGACACCCCCATTCCGCCTTGGTACAAACAGTTCTGGCCGTGGTTTTTACTCGGACTGCTGTTTTCGTCCATCCTCTTCAGCACTGGCTTCGCCATCATGTCGATCAAAAGCTACGACGGCATGGTGGTTCAGGAGGATTACTACGAGCACGGTAAAGCCATCAACATGGTGCTAGCGAAGCAGGAGCGCGCACGCGAACTCAACTTGAGCGCCGATCTGCGCATCGATCCACTCACCAGCGATATCGTCATCGACCTGACTGGGGACGCTCGGCCAGATAAGCTCTATCTCGATCTGATCTTCCCCACCGAAGATGATCGCGATCAATCCTTCGTACTGGAGCACGTGCGGGAGGGCCGCTATATCACGCAAGGTCCAGATAACCTGCGCTACCGGTGGTACCTTCAAATTCAGCCCGAGCAAGGCAACGACGCGGACTGGCGTCTCATTGGCGAAGCTCGCTTTCCCAATGAGCAGACTATTGCGCTGCTACCGGGAGGGCGGTCAGAGAGCGAATGAGCACCCACCCGCAAAGCTGCTACCACTGCGGTAGTCAGGTGCCTGACGGGGCGACATGGCGCATCGTCGTCGATGACACGTCCCACCCCTTGTGCTGCCCCGGCTGCGAAGCCGTGGCACACGCCATTGTGGATGGCGGGCTAGAGAGCTACTACCGCTACCGCACCGAACTACCCGAGCGGCCCGACGAGCGCCAAGCGGCCAAAGCGGAAACCTGGTCCGTGTTCGACGACCCTGGACTTCAGGCGCAGTTCGTTCACCCGGACGGAGAAGAGGGCCACGTCAGGGCAACGCTGGCCATCGACGGCATTACCTGTGCCGCCTGCGCCTGGCTCATCGAACACCGCCTGAACGCACTCGAAGGAGTCGCTTCCAGCGCGGTCAACCTGACCCATCACCGCCTACGCGTCTCCTGGGATCCCAGCGCCATCAAGCTCTCCCAGCTCTTTGCCGAGCTTGCCGCCATCGGCTACGAGGCACAGCCCTACGAGCCCGACCACGCCCAAACGCGCTTGCAGCACGAAGAGCGCATGAACGTGCGCCGGTTAATCGTGGCAGCGGTAGGAATGATGCAGGTGATGATGTTTTCCATCCCGATCTATGTGTCAGGGCCTGGGGAACTCAGTGAAGATTTCTTTGCGCTTTTTCACTGGCTCTCGTTCGCGCTGGCCACTCCGGTGGTCTTCTTCTCAGCACTACCCTTTTTCCGCAACGCCCTTCGTGATCTCAAAACGGGCGTCTTGGGCATGGATGTGCCCGTCTCACTGGCCATCGGCGGTGCCTATCTGGCCAGCAGCTATGCCGTGCTGTTCAACGTTGGCGAGGTCTATTTCGACTCTGTCGCCATGTTCACCTTCTTCCTACTATTTGGCCGCTACGTAGAAGGACGCGCGCGGCGGCGCAGTGGCCACAGCGGCAATGCATTAAGTGGCGTGCTGCCAGTTTCTGCTACCCGACTGGAGGCAGACGGCAGCGAACGCATTCTACCCGCCAGCGAGCTGGCTCCCGGGGATCGAGTGCTCATCAAGCCCGGCCACGGTGTGCCCGCCGATGGCATCATAGAAGATGGTGAATCCAGCCTGGATGAGTCGATGCTAACCGGCGAATATCTACCCGTCACTCGCCGAGTAGGCGAACAGGTCGTGGGCGGCAGTCAAAACATGGAAAACCCGCTCACGGTGCGGGTTACCCATGCCGGCAGCCATGCGCGCGCGGCGGGTATCGTGGATTTGACCGATCGGGCCTTTGCCAGCCGCCCAAGGCTGGCCCAGATGGCAGCGCGAATGGCGCACCTATTCGTTCTACGCCTACTGGTGGTCACCGCCTGTGTCACCGTGGCGTGGTGGTTCATCGACCCGTCCCGTATGCTCTGGGTGCTGCTGTCGGTGCTCGTGGTCACCTGCCCGTGTGCACTGGCGCTCGCCACTCCAACGGCTCTCACGGCAGGGCATGGTCAGTTGCGCCAACGCGGCGTCCTGATCACCCGAGCCGATGCTATTGAGTCACTTTCGAACGTGACACGGGTGATTTTTGATAAGACCGGCACGCTGACCCGTGGCGAGATGCAGCTCACCCAGACGCATCCGTTAACCGAGCAGAGCAGCGAACGGCTACGCGCGATCGCTGCCGCACTAGAAGCTCACTCCGAGCACCCGATTGCCCGCGCTTTTCGACCGTATAGGGACGCCACGCTGCAAGCGCGGCAGGTCAAAAGCGTTACCGGCAGCGGACTGGAGGGCATACTCGACGGCGCTACATGGCGCTTGGGCAAGCCCGATTTTGCAACGAGCCAAACACTCAGCACGCCTGGCCGCGGTCAGTGGCTACTACTTAGCGAAGACGATGCACCACGCGCCTGGTTCAAGCTCCATGACGGTGTCCGGGAAGACGCTGCGCACACCGTTGCCGCCCTACAAGCGAAAGGGCTTACCGTGGAGCTACTCTCCGGCGATACCCAAGAAGCGGTAGAAAGCCTGGCCGAGCAGCTCGATATCCCCGTATGGCACGCGGGCAAGTCACCGGAAGGCAAACTCGAGCGGCTGCGCGAGCTACAGGCCCAAGGCGAGCGCGTGGTGATGATTGGGGATGGCATCAACGATGTGCCGGTCTTGGCCGGCGCCGATGTGGCCATTGCCATGAACGGTGCCACCGACTTGGCGCGTACCCGCGCCGATGCGGTCTTGCTCAGCCCACGTTTGATGCGTATTTTCGAGGCCATCGAGATTGCCAACGCCACGCGACGCATCATGCGTCAAAACATGATCTGGTCGGTGTGCTACAACTTCTCTGCACTGCCTCTGGCTGCGATGGGGTTGGTGCCGCCCTGGCTGGCGGCCATTGGCATGTCGCTCAGCTCACTCGTGGTCGTGGGCAATGCGCTGCGCTTGACCCGCTGGCGTAGCTCGACCGTTTCCCAGGCAGCTCCCGCGAGACCGGTGACCGCATGACGATTCTCTATTTATTGATTCCACTGTCGCTGATTTTGCTAGGGCTCGCAGTGTGGGCCTTCTTCTGGGCGGTGAAGAATGACCAGTTCGACGACTTGGAAGGCCCTGCCCATCGCATTCTGTTCGACGACGATGAGAACGATCTCACCCCCGAACAGCGCGCCGAGCGCAAAAAAGGCACCAAGCCACCCCGTGACCGTGAGCCACCGCCGTGAACCCGACCGGACTTGACTTGCCGCCACTGCTGGCAGCCTTCGTATTTGGCTTGATGGGGGGTGCCCACTGCATTGGCATGTGCGGCGGCATCATGAGTGCGCTCACCTTTGCCGTGCCACCCAGCATGCGACACCCTGCACGTATGGGTGGATTATTGCTCGGCTATAACCTAGGGCGCATCATGAGCTACATGACGGCTGGCGCTTTGGTAGCCGGACTAGGCACCTTGATCTCACTATCGCCTCAGGCGCGTCTCGCGCTACAGGTCGTCGCGGCGGTGATGCTGATGTTGATGGCGCTGTATATCGCTAACTGGTGGAAAGGCTTATTGAAAGTGGAAGCGATAGGGCGCAGGCTTTGGCGCCATATCGAACCCATCGGCAGGCGCTTGATGCCCGTCGTGTACCTGCCCCAGGCGTTTGCTTTAGGCGCCCTGTGGGGCTGGCTACCCTGCGGATTGGTCTACTCGATGCTTGCTTGGAGCCTAGCCATTGCCGATCCGTTACAAGGGGCGCTATTGATGGGTGCCTTTGGTTTGGGCACCCTGCCCGCGCTGCTTGCGACGGGCCTAGCGGCACGCCAGCTCAGCCACTTGATTCGCCACCGTGCCACGCGCAGTATCGCCGCGCTGACCATCATCAGTTTTGCGCTGTGGCAGCTCTGGACGCTGTTCTCTCCTACCGGGCACTGAACCTATCGGCGGGCCGCACTTTCTCACCTTTCTAACTAGCTTAGCCGCTTCGGCATGGGCTTTTACGCCATTGCTTGATACAGCTCAACGCATTGCGCTGCCCCCTGGCGTAGCATGAACGCATCCGTTCACTCGCTTGTGCTGTTACACCGGAGCGTTGCCTATGCCCGTTCATGCTACTGCTGCCCACGCTCAGCCCACTTCATCAGTGGCTGAGGCCACTGCATGGGACGACGCCCTGATACGTCGTTATGACACGAGCGGCCCGCGCTATACCTCTTATCCGACAGCGCTGTCGTTTCACGACGGCTTCACCGCCGACGATATGGCCCAGGCACTAGAACGCAGTAACGCCAGCCAAAAGCCACTGTCGCTCTATGTCCACGTCCCATTTTGCCGCAAGATCTGCTTCTACTGTGCGTGCAACAAAATCGCTACGAAAAATACGTCGCTGGCCGAGCCCTACCTGTCTCGGCTAGATCGTGAGATGGTGCTCACGTCGCGCCATTTAGATACCCAACGACCGGTGCAGCAACTGCATTGGGGCGGCGGCACGCCGACGTTTCTTACCTTGGCGCAAATGAGCGATTTGGTCGACCGGCTTGATGCCCGTTTTGGGTTATCGAACGCGCCAGATCGGGACTATGCCATTGAAATTGACCCACGCGAAGCGGATGTCTTTACCCTGCGACATCTCCAATCGCTAGGATTTAACCGCCTAAGCCTTGGCGTTCAAGATCTCGATCCGCAGGTTCAAGCGGCGATCAATCGCGTGCAGCCCCGGGTGCTCACCGAAACGCTCATGGACGAAGCGCATCGGCTCGGCTTTCGCTCGCTCAACCTCGATTTAATCTATGGCCTTCCCTTTCAAACCGAACGGCGTTTTGCCGAAACGCTTCGTCAGGTCATCGAGCTGGGACCAGCACGATTATCGGTCTTCAACTACGCCCACATGCCAGCCCGCTTTGCGCCCCAGCGACGTATCCAGTTGGCCGACCTGCCCAGCGCCGATGAAAAGCTGGCCATGCTGCACACCACTATCGAGATGCTCACCCAGGCGGGCTATGTGCATATTGGCATGGACCACTTTGCACGCCCCGACGACAGCTTGGCCCAGGCGCAGCGCAACGGCACGCTGCAGCGTAATTTTCAAGGCTACTCCAGCCACGCCGAGTGCGATTTGATTGGTTTGGGCGTATCCGCCATTTCTCGGGTCGACGATATTTACGCCCAAAACCCTACTCAGCTCGCCCACTATGAAGCCGCCTTGGATGAAGGTAGGCTGGCAACGATAAAAGGACTACGCTTAAATAAGGATGACCTAATAAGAAGAGACGTCATCGAGCGGTTCATGTGCGATATGGCCATCGATCTCGACGCGATCGGTCAGCGTTGGCATATCGATGCGGCAGACTACTTTGCCACTGCCTTCGAGCGACTGGCGACCGCCGAACGGGATGGCCTCGTACAGCGTGAGGGCCTTCGGCTGAGCGCCACGCCGATCGGGCGATTGCTCATTCGGCATTTGGCCATGGCCTTCGACACTCACTTACAACGTCAGGATGGTCAGCGCTACTCGAAGATCGTGTGAGCGCCTTGAGCCGCCTGCCCCCTGTGCCTATGATGGCGAAAGAAGAAGGGAGACTCCTATGCCATATCCTGCCAGCCAACGACGTTCACTGCTGCAAGAGGCGCGCTGCCAGACGTGTAGTCTAAGCTCGCTGTGCTTACCGCTCGCCTTGGAGCTCGAGGATATGAGCCAGTTCGATGCGATCATTCGCCGCCGCTCGCCGTTGAAGAAAGGCGAACCCCTGTTCCGCCAAGGGGACGCTTTCACCAGTGTCTATGCGGTGCGCTCGGGTAGCTTGAAGCAGGTCACCAGCGAAGGCAACGGCCATGACCAGCTCACCAATTTCTTTCTACCCAGCGAACTGGTGGGTTTGGACGGCATCGACGAAGAGCACTACCCCGGCACGGTGATGGCTCTGGAAACGACGACGGTGTGCGAAATTCCATTCGACCGCCTGGACTCGCTCTCCGAGGAGCTGCCCGAGCTGCGCGGCCAGCTCTATCGCAGCATGAGTAAAGAGCTGCGCGACGATCGGCGAATGATGCGTCTACTGTCGCGTAAGACCGCGGATCAGCGGCTGGCGAGCTTTTTGATTACGCTCTCTGATCGCTTCCGGCGGCGGGGCTACTCGCCGTACAGCTTCCGCCTATCCATGTCCCGGGCCGATATGGGTAACTACCTGGGCCTAGCGGTCGAAACGGTCAGCCGCATTCTTAGCCGCTTTCAGCAGCAGGAAGTCGTGGCCGTCTCAGGGCGCGAGGTCAATATTTTGGACATGCAGCGCCTCATTACCCTGGCAGAAGAGGAGGCGCCAACGGTCACACGTTGAAGGCTTGGATGCGTCCTTCCATCAAGGCCGCCTGCTTGGCTTCGAGACCGGCAAAGTCGAATAGCTCGCGATCGGCAAGCTGCGAGGGTGCCACCTTGGTGACTGCTTTGAACATGCTCTCCAAGCGCCCAGGATGCTTCTTGTCCCACTCCGCCAACATCTCTTTGACGATTTGTCGCTGCATGTTCGGCTGCGACCCACACAGATTACAGGGAATGATGGGAAACGCCATCTGCCGCGAAAACTCAGCAATATCCGCCTCTTTACAGTAGGCCAGCGGGCGGATCACGATGTTTTTACCGTCATCCGAGAGCAGTTTCGGCGGCATGGCTTTTAGCGTACCGCCGAAGAACATGTTCAGAAACAGCGTTTCTAGAATGTCTTCGCGATGGTGGCCGAGGGCAATCTTGTTCGCGCCGATCTCTTCGGCAAACCCATACAGCGAGCCGCGGCGCAAGCGCGAGCAGAGCGCGCAGGTGGTTTTACCCTCCGGGGTTTTCTCCTTTACCACCGAGTAGGTGTCACGCTCGAGAATGTGATACTCCACCCCCAGCTTATCCAAATACTGGGGCAAGACGTGCTCTGGGAAACCAGGCTGTTTTTGGTCCATGTTGACCGCCACCAGCGAAAAATCGACCGGCGCGTTGCGTTGCAAGTTGCGCAAAATCTCCAGCATCGTGTAGCTATCTTTGCCGCCGGAGAGGCACACCATGACCCGATCGCCATCCTCGATCATGTTGTAATCGATGATCGCGTTTCCCACTTCGCGCCGCAGGCGTTTTTGCAACTTGTTGAATTCACGCTTCTGCTTGGCATCCTGCAGCTCGTGCTGCGTGGCGGTAGGCTCGTCAGACGCGCTGTCTGACAAAGTAGGGTCAAAGTAGTCAGGTGATAACATGGTCGTCGCACTGCCGGTGGGTAAAGGAGCAGTATGTATTCTAACAACACTCCGAAGCTCTACCCAATACAAACCCTAGGCGGTCAGGGCGATCTCGCGCTGCAAACGTAGATACAGAAGTGCACTCGCGGTGGCTTCGCTGGTCACGCTAGGCCAGATCAGCCGTGGCAGCCGCCAACGGGTCAGCGCCTCGCCAAGCGATTCGAGGGTATCGACCTGCGGATGCAGCCGCCGTAGCTGTCGCCCGTGCAACTTGGCAACGTCGACCTGGGCGTTGGGTAAACCGAACCCCAATACGCGTTTGAATAGCCCGTTGAGCGGCTCGATCGTGCGCTCTAACTGCCAACCGACGAGCGGCCGATTCTCGATGAATTCGGCCAGCTCTGTCAGGCATTCGATATCTGGGGAGCGCGGGGTATCCGTCGCGTGTAACTGCTGATGGCGGCGCAGGGTGGCAGACACTGGCACGGGAGATTCTGACAGTGTGGCCCACCAGATACGGCTAGTGTGCACACGCCGCGGACTAAGCACGACGGCCGCCACGCTGACGACATTGGGCTGACCGTCACTCACCTGGCAGGCCATCGCGACGGACTCCTCGCCCATGTACGGCTGAAATAGCCACGCGTAGGGCGAATCGGCCCATCGGCGTCGATCGCTTTCCCGCTGCAGCAGCGTTCTTAACGAGCCGCTCAGCAGCGTCATGTGTCGATCTAACAAGCGCATTCCGCTCACGAATACTCCAAATGATAGCGGTGGGAAAGGCGCTGCTTGAAGTCCTTCACAATGTGGAGGGCTTCTCGCAGCAGGTCTCGCTCCAGCGAAGAGAGCTCTTGCACTACGACCCGGTTAGTGCGCTTGGCGTGGGCGCTATCCAGCTCCTGAAGCTGCTGACGCAGGCGCAGCTCGGTGAACAGTGCCAGCGCCTCACCCACATCGTCGGCAAAGCGTCGATCCAGACGCCCGTCGGTGGCCAGATCATCCAAACGATCCAGCGTCGAAGTGACCGTTATCCGCCGCTCGAGGGCCATGGTGCGCACGCCGTGCACGATGGGGAAAATCCCGCCTTTTTTGATATCGATACCGTGCTGCGGCTTCTTCAGTGAGCCAAATAGGGTCAGCGGCGTCGAGAAGCGCAGTGCCGCACGGGCAAAGTACGAGAGCAGCAGCTCATCGTGGGAGCAGTGCTCGAACAGCGCGTGGCGGACTTGGTCGAGCAGCGTCGGATTGCCCGCCACGCCATGAGAGTCGAGCAGAATGGCCAGTTTCATCAAACTGTCACCATCGCGGGCACTGACCCATTTGGCGATACGCTGCTGCCACTGGGAGACCGTGCCCACCCACTCAGGGTTGGACACCATGATATTCCCCGGACAGGGCGGGTAACCCAGCGTTATCAACGTTTGGGTCAAGGTCGCCATGTCGTCAGCGACCGTGGGCCACTGGCAGTCGTCAGCGAGGATCAAACCGTTATCCTGGTCGGTTTTTAGGATTTGCTCGCCGCGCCCCTCACTGCCCATCACCATCAGGCAACTTTGGCGGTGATACTGCTCGGGCACCGTAAAACCCCAGGCTTTACTCATGATGCGGCCATTGAGCGCTGCCAGTAACTCCATGGCAAAGCGCAGCTTCACGCCCTGCGCCATTAGCGCGTTGACCAACTCTGGGGTACGTTGGCTGGCAGCCGCCAAAGCTTCCAGGCCATTGGCTTGCTCGACCTGTAAACTCACCACGTAGCTACGGCTGGAGAAAAAGCTCAGCACGTCCATCAATTCCACGACGCCTCGGGCGTGCTCATCCTCCATTACCACTACGCGAGCGACCTTATGCCGAGTCATCATAATCAGTGCTTCGAACAGGTATTGATCGGGCGCGACGGTGACCAGTGATTGGTTGGCCAGCGACGCCACAGGCGAGTGCTGGGTACTCTCCCCCAATACCAACCCATTGAGCAGGTCGGTTTTAGTGACCATGCCCAGCGCCTCTTGCGTATTCACCAGCAGGCTATCGGCATGGCTATCGTTCAGTTGGCGAACGGCGTCGTGAATGGTGCTCGATGCATCGATGAGTACCGGCTCGCGCATACATTCGCGCACTTTGGCCAGCATGAAACCCGCCATCGTGACGCCACCATCAGCGCGTTTTTCCGTTAGCAGGCGCGCTTTGTGTGACAGCGACTGCTTGAAAAACTGTTCAAACGGTGGGTAGTGACGGCAGAGCTGGGTAAACAGTGCTTTGGGCATCACATAGCACAAGCACTCCTGCTCGGCTTGGAAGCGGTAACGGCTCTTGCCATTGAGAATACTGATCGCTCCGAACAGATCACCGGCGGTGTAGTGACCAATTCGCGCGCTAGCGGCAGGCAGCGTGGGGTCCAACTCAGCGACCTCCCCCTTATGAATCAGAAACACCGACTCGCCTGCCTGCCCCATCTCGAGGATGACTTCATCGCGATCGAAGAAGGCAAGATCCATCCCACGACGAACATGATCACGCCCGGCGTCATCGATCAGCGTAAACGGCAGCTGGGAGAGATCCACGTCTACCATGGGCGACCTCGCTTAAGGGCAGTGATTGAGACATACCACCCACGGGGTGGCGAACGTTAGACATATCGACTCATTATACTTTTAGCTATAGCGCTTACGTCTTAACGACCTTTGTTTAGCGACGAAAGTAGTGACTTTCCCGAACGTTTTAAATTCGGCTAAACACCTTTGGTTAAGGTAGCAAACATTGTTTTTAAGCGAGCCATAGACCATTGTCCTATCGCGACATGAATGGCGTTAAAATAACGCTTAAAATTCATCAAAAATAATGCTTTATGTCTTCACGCCCGGCTCTTACCCCGCCATTTAAACACCCTGATACCAAAGTCTGGGATTTATTTTTGGTGATTATTGCCCAGTATTACCCATGAGTCATACAGGGTAATCGCATGCCGCTTGTCTTATGCACTTCAAGCCGCTAACGATAACTTGCCGACCACCCCTTAACGACATAAACGGCTTAACAATAAGAAGGTGACGTGTTTGGCAGCACTGTTTTACCGCTCACTCAACAGCGCGGTTTTCCATGCGGGGTTGCCCTGATGAACCACACGCTATCTTGAGTTCACTTTCCAACCCTAAAAATCACAACTGGAGAGCAACACAATGGCAGACGATAAATCCAATGCTGCTGAATACTGGAAGGCCAACGTCCGGCTGATCTTCGGATGCCTCGTAGTCTGGGCATTTGTCTCCTACGGCTGCGCCATCCTCTTTCGCCCACTGCTCGCGGGCATTCCCGTCGGCGGTACGGATCTGGGCTTCTGGTTTGCTCAGCAAGGCTCCATTCTCACCTTCATCGTGCTGATCTTCTTCTACGCCTGGAGAATGAACGCGCTCGATAAAAAATACGGCCTGGGGGAGTAAGCCAGCATGAGCCAGTTTGCAATCAACTTACTGTTCGTTGGCGCCTCGTTTGCGCTCTATATCGGCATTGCGATATGGGCGCGAGCAGGCTCCACCAAAGACTTCTACGTTGCCGGCGGCGGCGTACACCCGATCACCAATGGTATGGCCACGGCGGCCGACTGGATGTCGGCGGCGTCGTTCATCTCCATGGCGGGCCTGCTCGCGTCGGGCGGCTACGCCAACTCCACGTTCTTGATGGGCTGGACCGGTGGCTACGTCATTCTGGCGATGTTGCTGGCCCCTTACCTGCGTAAGTTCGGCAAGTTCACCGTGCCAGACTTCATTGGTGACCGCTTCTACAGCAACACAGCGCGTTTGGTCGCGATCATCTGCTTGATCGTGGCTTCCGTCACCTACGTTATCGGTCAGATGACTGGTGCGGGCGTCGCGTTTTCCCGCTTCCTGGAAGTGAGTAACACCTGGGGCATCTGGATTGCCGCTGCCATCGTCTTCATGTATGCCGTATTCGGCGGTATGAAAGGCATCACGTATACCCAGGTAGCGCAGTACATCGTACTGATCATTGCCTATACAATTCCGGCGGTGTTCATCGCCATGCAGCTCACCGGCAACCCGATTCCGATGTTCGGCATGTTCAGCACCCACACCGAGTCCGGTATCCCGCTGCTGCAAAAGCTGGATGACGTCGTGAATGCACTCGGCTTCCGTGACTACACCGCCGACGTGGACAACAAGCTCAACATGGTGCTGTTCACCCTGTCGCTGATGGTCGGTACCGCCGGTCTGCCCCACGTGATCATTCGCTTCTTCACCGTACCGAAGGTCGCCGATGCACGCTGGTCGGCAGGCTGGGCACTGGTGTTCATCGCCCTGCTCTACCTGACAGCCCCCGCGGTTGGCTCCATGGCACGCCTGAACCTGATGACGACCGTTTATCCGGAAATGGCTGGCCAAACGGAAAACTACGAAGAAGCTGCGCGTAACCCGATCCTCTACGAAGATCGTCCTGAATGGTTCCGCACCTGGGAAGAGACCGGCCTGATCACCCACAACGATCTGAACGACGATGGCCGTATCCAGTTCTACAACGGTGCTGCTGACTATTCAGACCGCGGCTGGGAAGGCAACGAACTGGAGGTCAACAACGACATCCTGGTACTGGCCAACCCTGAAATTGCCAACCTGCCCGGCTGGGTAGTGGGCTTGATCGCGGCAGGTGGTATCGCAGCGGCACTCTCCACGGCAGCGGGTCTGCTCTTGGCGATCTCGTCAGCGATCAGTCACGATTTGATCAAAACCATGATCAACCCGAAAATCTCTGAAAAAGGCGAAATGCTGGCAGCCCGTATCTCCATGGGCGGCGCGATCTTACTGGCGACCTACTTAGGGCTCAATCCGCCTGGGTTTGCCGCACAAACGGTAGCACTTGCCTTCGGTATTGCCGGTGCCTCGCTGTTCCCTGCGCTGATGATGGGTATCTTCTCTAAGCGCATGAACAACAAAGGCGCGGTTGCCGGTATGCTGGCGGGTCTCATCTGCACCCTGCTCTACATCTTCACCTACTTGGGCTGGTTCTTCATTCCGGGCACCAATATGCTGGCCAACACGCCGGATAACTGGATGCTGGGTATCTCACCGCTCTCGTTTGGTGCCGTAGGTGCGATCATCAACTTCGCCGTGGCCTTCATTGTCTCCAACGCCACCGATGCACCGCCGCAAGAAATTCAGGACCTGGTGGAAAGCGTACGTTATCCGAAAGGTGCTGGTGCTGCGGTCGATCACTAAGTCATAATCGTTCCACTCTATTGCGCCGTGGGCCAATAGCGAACGGAACCACCCTCCATCGGGCTTCCTTAGGGAAGCCCGATGGCTTTTCAGAAGGAAAACGTATGATTTGGCACTTAGTGGCCGCCGTGTTTGCAGGTCTTGCCGCGGCTGGGATTGGCCTTCTGCTTCGCACTTTGAGCCGCAAGCGGCTTCCCAAATGGATTGTGCCAGTGTTTGGCGGACTGGGCATGCTGGGCTATCAAATACAGTTCGAGTACGGCTGGTATGAGCATAAACAACAGCAGTTACCGGAAACGGCCAAAGTGATCTCCAGCGATACCACTCGCCAGATCTGGCGGCCGTGGACACTACTGTTTCCCATGACGACTACCTTCAGCGTGGTGGATAGCGACAACGTGCGTTCGCAAACCGTCGAGGGCGACATCATCGCCGAGTTCATTTTGTACCAGTTCGAGCGTCGCCATACCGACCTGATCACCACGCAGCCCTATCTTCTCAACTGCGCTAGCCGAGAGCTGATTCCCCTCAACCTAGAGAGCGGAGAAGCAGATCTCAACGAGCTTCGCCCTCTACGGGAAACGTCCCCCCTACTGACCACCGTTTGCCAACTAGCCAACGAACGGCAGACGTAGCGCCTCACCTTCGCCTAGAATGGAGCCCTTTACTGGGCGAAGGGCGGTTTAAAGCTCCGTTCAAAGCAGGATGGGTGAGGAGACACTATGTTTCATGGCGGGCTGCTGGTCGCAGTGTCACTGCTCTATATTGCAGTGCTGTTTGGAATTGCCTGGTTTGGCGACCGGCGGGCGCGTACTCATGGCGCCAGCCGCCGCCGCCCCCTCATTTACAGTCTGGCGCTCGCCATTTACTGCACCTCATGGACCTTCTACGGCGCGGTCGGCCAGGCTGCCACGGCGGGCTGGTCGTTTGCCAGCATCTTTGTCGGGCCCATTCTGACGTTTTTGCTCTTCTGGCCCGTGCTGGCGAAGATGATCCGCGTTGCCAAGCACCAGAACGTCACCTCCATTGCCGACTTCATCGCTTCTCGCTACGGTAAAACCCAATCTCTAGCAGCCTTTGCGAGCCTAGTAGCCCTGATCGGCACGCTGCCTTATATCGCGCTTCAGCTAAAGGCCGTTTCGACGACCTTTAGTGTCTTGACCGACACCCCCGACATGTCCCACGCCCCTCTGTTTGGCGATACGGCCTTTTACGTAGCGGTGGTGATGGCCATTTTTGCCATTCTGTTTGGCACCCGGCACACCGATGCCACCGAGCATCACGAAGGGTTGATCCATGCGGTCGCCTTCGAGTCGCTGGTCAAACTGGTAGCGTTCTTGGTGCTGGGTGCCTTCGTCACCTGGGGGATGTTCGACGGCCTTGGCGAATTGATGGGCCATGCCGAAAGCCAGCTCGAATTGCAGCGCCAGCTCGCCAACCAAGACTTTGGCCAAAGCTTCTGGGCGCAAACATTGCTCGCCATGCTCGCCATTTTGTGCCTGCCGCGCCAGTTTCACGTGGCCGTGGTGGAAAACATCCATCCAGACGATGCCACCAAAGCGCGCTGGTTGTTTCCACTCTATTTGCTGGCCATTGCCTTCTTCGTCGTGCCACTGGCGGCCGCTGGCTTGCTGCTGTTCTCAGAAAGCGGTGTAGAGCCCGATACCTATGTGCTTGCCCTCTCCATGGCCTCCGGCCAGCAGTGGCTCACGCTGCTGACCTTCATCGGCGGCTTCTCTGCCGCCACCGGCATGGTCATCGTGGCGGCGGTAGCGGTCTCGATCATGATCTCGAACGAGATCGTGATTCCCGCGCTCTTTAGATTGCGCTGGTTCGACACCAAGGCCCGCGACTATGGCCGTTTGGTACTGCGCGCTCGCCGCTTGACCATCGTGGCCGTGCTGGCCATGGCGTACGGCTTTTACCAGCTGATTGGCGAGTTCACCTCGCTGGCCTCCATCGGCATGCTCTCGTTTGCCGCAGCGGCCCAGTTTGCCCCCGCGCTGATTGGCGGGCTGTACTGGAAGCGCGGCAACCGCTTGGGCGTGATCGTGGGCATGAACGTGGGCTTTGCCATTTGGGCGTATAGCCTGCTGATGCCCGCCATGATCAATGCCGGCGTGCTGCCACAAGCTTGGTTAGCGGGCGGCCCGCTGGGGCTTAACTGGCTGTCACCCACGGCGCTATTTGGTTTGAACCTGGGGGACACCTTTACTCACGGGGTCATGCTGTCACTCGGCATCAATCTGTTTTGCTATATCTTCGTCTCTCAGGTGACGTCTCAACGAGTGGTAGAGCGCATTCAAGCGTCGCTGTTCGTCGATAGCGTCGAAACCCGACAAACCTCGGTGAATCGCCCCTGGACGGGGGCCACGACGGTGGGCGATTTGAAAGTGCTGTGCGAGCGCTTCCTGGGTGCAGGTCAGGTCGACCGCGCCTTCGATGATTACGCTCGCCGAGCGGGCAAGCCGCTGGATGATGGCACCCGCGCCTCCATCGACGTGATCCAATTCACCGAGCGGTTTCTCGCCTCTGTCTTGGGGGCATCGTCGGCGCGGATCGTAGTGAACTCGGCCCTTCAGGGGCGTGG
Source organism: Halomonas sp. MMH1-48 (assembly GCF_022348105.1). NCBI lineage: Bacteria > Pseudomonadati > Pseudomonadota > Gammaproteobacteria > Oceanospirillales > Halomonadaceae > Halomonas > Halomonas sp. MMH1-48. The sequence continues at coordinate 63,251 of NZ_JAKRFL010000003.1, read as the reverse complement.
TATCGGCATTTCCGATGTGATCTCCATCGTGGATGAAGCCTCCCAAGTGCTCGAGTTCAACCGCGCCCTGCTGCAGGCGACCATCGAGAACATCAATCAGGGCATTAGCGTGGTCGACCAGAACTTACGCCTGGTGGTGTGGAACCAGCGCTATCTGGAGCTCTTTCGCTTCCCCGACCACATCATTCGCGTTGGCGCACCGATGGACCGTATCTTCCGCTACAACGCCCACAACGGCGAGTACGGGCCCGGCGATCCCGAAGAGCACGTTCAACTGCTGCTGGACAACATCCGAGAAGGCCAGCCCCACCGCTACGTGCGTTACCGCCAGGACGGCAGCGTGCTGGAAGTACAGGGCAACCCCATGCCCGGCGGCGGCTTCGTCTATACCTATCAAGACATCACCCAGCAAAAGCGTATCGAAGAAGCGCTGATCCGCTCAGAAAACAATATCCGTATCTATACCGATAACGTCCCGGCCCTGATCGCCTACTTCGATAAAGAGAGCCGCTACCTGTTTACCAACCGTGCCTACGAGCAGGCCTTCAACATCGACCGCAACGCGGTGATCGGGCGTCGCTACGAGGACGTGCTACCGGTGAAGCAAGCCGAAGAGCGGGTGCCCTGGGTACAGCGCACGCTGGCCGGTGAGCGGGTGAGTTTTGAAGTTTCCATGCGGGTCAACGACGCCATGCGCTATATGTTGGTGACCTACACCCCGCACTTTGGCGATAGCCAGTCGATTCTGGGCTTCTTCGCGCTGTATCAAGACATTACCGAGCGCCGCCAAGCAGAAATTGCCCTCAAAGAGACCAACGAAACCCTGGAAGAGCGGGTGCGCGAGCGTACCCAGGCGCTCTCCGAAGCCAACGCCGCGCTTCGCCAAGAGAACCGCGTGCGTGCCGAAGCGGAGCAGGCCCTGCGCCAGGCCAAACAGCTAGCGGAAGACGCCAATGCTTCGAAAACGCGCTTCCTGGCGGCCGCCAGCCACGACTTGTTGCAGCCTCTGAACGCGGCGCGCTTGTTTACCTCGGCACTGATGCAGAACGTCACCGCCAGCGATACCCAGCGCACCATTGGCCATATCGACAACTCGCTACAGGCCGCCGAAGAGCTGCTGGGCACGCTGCTGGACATCTCCAAGCTGGATGCAGGGGCGCTGACGCCTCGGCGCAGCCACTTTGCCCTGGCCGATATTTTTCGCCCGCTGCGCGCCGAATTCGACGTCATGGCGGACGATCGAGGGCTCGATTTGGTCGTGGTGCCCACCCAGCAATGGGTGGATTCCGACCCGCAGATGCTGCGCCGGATCGTGCAGAACTTCCTTTCCAACGCAATTCGCTACACTCAAGAGGGGCGCGTGCTGCTTGGCTGTCGCCGCCAAGGAGGGCGACTGCTGATCGAAGTATGGGACAGCGGGCCAGGGATACCTGAATCCAAATTGACGGAGATCTTTCAGGAGTTCCGACGCCTCGATCAGGTTTCCCGTCATAAAGAGAGTGAAAAAGGCCTGGGGCTGGGGCTCTCCATCGCTGATCGCATGAGCCGAGTGCTCGACCACCCCATCAAAGTGCGCTCCTGGGAAGGCGTTGGTACGGTGTTCTCGGTCAGCGTGCCTATCGTAGCCGCTCGGGAAGTGTCCGTTGCCGAGCAGGAACCCAGTAGCCGTCGCAGCGGCAATAAGCTGGCCGGTACACGGATCGTGTGTATCGATAATGAGACGCTGATTCTAGAAGGGATGACCGCCATGCTCAGCGGCTGGGGCTGCGAGGTATTCACTGCCACCAGCATTGGTGGGGCCAAATCCATTCTGCGCAACATGGATGGCGACCCTGATGCTATCTTGGCGGATTACCATCTGGATAACGAGGTCACCGGCCTGATGGCGCTAGAGGCACTGAGCGAGCGTTTTGCTGGTGCCGTTCCTGGAATTGTGATCACCGCCGATCGCACCGAAGCAGTCGCCGAAGAGGTCAAGCGTGCAGGCTACCAGCTGCTGCTGAAACCGGTGAAGCCCGCCGCACTTCGCGCACTGCTCACCCGCACCCTCCAGGCCAGCCGCGCCAAAGCGTGACTGGACAAGGAGTTCCAACCAAAACGACGGCGCCGCGCTTAGCATTCTCTAAGCGCGGCGCCTCTGATCGACCGTCCGCCGTTACGACTCGACTTTTGGCGGCTCCACTTCCAGTTTCTGTGCCGCGATCACCGCTTGGGTGCGTGAATGGACACCCAGCTTGCGCAAAATGGCCGTCACGTGGGCTTTGATGGTCGCCTCCGAAACGTTTAGCTCGTAGGCAATCTGCTTGTTCAACAGCCCTTCGGTGAGCATATTGAGCACGCGGAACTGCTGCGGCGTGAGCGAGGCGATCGCCTCGGCAAAGCGCGACTCCTCTTCGCTGGTCTCTTCGAGGACGTTGGCCAGCGCCTCCGGCAGCCACACCTCCCCCTGCAGAATCTCACCCACCGCCTCGGCAATCAGCTGCAGCGATGACGACTTGGGAATGAAGCCAGAAGCACCGTAGTCGATGGCACGACGTACCACGTAGGGTTCATCGCTGCCAGATACTACGGCGACCGGAATATCCGGCATCTGACCGCGCAGTTGAATGAGGCCCGAAAAGCCGTGGGCACCGGGCATGTGCAGATCCAGCAGAATCAAATCTGCATCGGGGTGTCGATTGACGACCTCAGTGGTGGCTTCCATGGTGTCGGCTTCGACAATCTCAGCCTGGGGGGCCAACTGGCGCAACGCCTGGGTGAGTGCTGCACGAAACAGCGGATGGTCGTCAGCGACGATAAACTTATGGGCTACTGCCATGGATATTCCTCCGGTTCCTCGAGCAGCGGGGTTGCCTGCCGCCGCGACGCTAGGCTCATACGGTTGAAGCATGGTACCCCATGGGCTTCATCATGCCCAAGCATCACATGCACAATTTGTCGTTGAGACGTCATCCGCACAAAAACAGCAGTGCCGGCCCTGTGGCCGGCACTGCATCGGGTAAGCGCAGTTTGCCTGACAGCAATGCGCCAATGCTTGACGCCCGTCATTGAATACCCCCACTGCCATGGGCAGCGGGGCGAGTCGATTACTGATTGGCCCGATGCTCGATCAAATCGTCGACGACCGACGGATCCGCCAAGGTACTGGTATCGCCCAGACCATCGCACTCGTTGGCAGCAATTTTACGCAAAATACGCCGCATGATTTTACCCGAGCGCGTTTTCGGTAGCCCCGGAGCCCATTGAATCACGTCGGGTGATGCAATCGGCCCGATATCTTTGCGTACCCACTGGGTCAACTCTTTCTTCAGCTCGTCCGTGGGATCGATACCGTCGTTCAGGGTCACGTAGATGTAGATGCCCTGGCCTTTGATATTGTGGGGGAAGCCCACTACCGCCGCTTCGGCCACGGCAGAGTGCGCCACCAGCGACGACTCGATCTCGGCGGTGCCCATGCGGTGGCCGGAGACGTTCAGCACGTCGTCCACCCGGCCGGTGATCCAGTAGTAGCCATCCTCATCACGACGGCAGCCGTCGCCCGTGAAGTACATGCCGTCGTAGGTAGAGAAATAGGTCTGAACGAAGCGCTCATGATCGCCCCAGATAGAGCGCGCTTGCCCCGGCCAGGAGTCCAGAATCACCAGGTTGCCCTCGGTGGCTCCTTCGAGTTGGTGGCCTTCGTTATCGACCAGGGCAGGTTTGACGCCAAAGAAAGGCGTGGTCGCCGAGCCTGGTTTCAGGTCGGTGGCCCCCGGCAGCGGTGCAATCATGATGCCGCCGGTTTCGGTCTGCCACCAGGTATCGACAATCGGACACTTCTCATTGCCGATGACGCGGTAGAACCACTCCCAGGCTTCGGGGTTGATCGGCTCACCTACCGAGCCCAACAGTCGCAGTGAATCGCGTTTGCTAGAGTCCATCACGCCGTCACCGTGAGCCATTAGCGCACGCACGGCGGTGGGCGCCGTATAAAGGATATTGACCTGATGCTTGTCGACGATCTCGCCCATGCGGCCGTGGGTCGGATAGCTCGGTACGCCCTCGAACATCAGCGTCGTGGCGCCGTTTGCCAGCGGACCGTAAACGATATAGCTATGGCCGGTCACCCAACCCACGTCCGCCGTACACCAGTAGATCTCGCCCTCCTGGTAGTCGAAGACGTACTGATGCGTCATGGCCGCGTAAGTCAGGTAACCGCCGGTGGTGTGCTTCAAGCCTTTTGGCGCGCCGGTGGAACCGGAGGTGTAGAGAATGAACAGCGGATCTTCGGCGTTCATCGCCTCGGCCGGGCACTCGGTTGACTGCTTATCGACCAGCTCGTCGAACCAGATATCGCGACCTTCCTGCCAATCGATATCGCCGCCGGTGCGCTTCACCACCAGGACGTTCTTGCATACGTCGGTGCCGTCACGCTTGAGCGCGGAGTCGACGTTCTCTTTGAGCGGTACATGCTTGCCACCACGCACTGACTCATCGGCAGTGATGACCAGCTTGGAGTCCGCACCGATGACCCGCTGGGCCACCGCGTCGGGGGAGAAGCCGCCAAACACCACCGAGTGCACCGCGCCGATACGGGCACAAGCCAGCATGGCCATGGCCGCTTCGGGTATCATCGGCATGTAGAGCGTGACAGTATCGCCTTTCTTTATACCCAGAGATTTCAGGCCGTTGGCTAGCTGGTTCGTTCGCTCGTAGAGCTCACGGTAGCTAATGTGCTTGGATTCATTGGGATTATCGCCTTCCCAAATGATCGCCGTTTGGTCACCGCGCTTCTCCAAGTGACGATCCAGACAATTCGCCGCGACATTCAGCTCGCCATCTTCGAACCAGCGAATATCGACGTTATCGCGGGCAAACGAGGTGTTCTTGATCTTGCTGGGCGGTTTGATCCAGTCAAGGCGTTTGGCCTGCTCGCCCCAGAAACCTTCCGGGTCGTCCATGGACTGCTGATACATTGCCGCATATTTATCTTTATCGGCCCATGCCTTGGCAGCGATGCTATCGCGCACTGGATAGACGTTGTTATGCTCGCTCATGAAATTGCCTCTGTCCGTGAAGTTGCACTCTCTGGTAAGTGTGGTCGGTTTTGTTATTGGCTGCACCGACGCGCGTAATATTTACCTAGCATAAACCTGTCCCGATCGGCTTCCCTTTAGACATTGGTATTAACAATTTTTATTTAAAAAACAGTAGCTTAAAATAACAATTACGAACTAACGAAAGCACGATAGACCAAGGTCTGATCGCAATGACGGCAGCGGTAGCGACGCCCCTTTGCGACTAAGGCATGACGTCTCGACGTAAAGCGATGCACCCGACAGCCACACTCATAGTGAAAAGGGCGCGGTTGCGAGCGCTGAATATCGAAACGGTGGGTGACCCGAGGCGCGAGCCCAAACAGATCCCGCATGACCGTCTGCCACTCGCGGCCATGCGGTTTAAAGCGAGTCCCCTGGGCCAGATGAAAGACCAGCCAGTGGGCCATCTCATGAGGAATCACCTCGTCGAAAAACGCCTCGCGATTATCGGCCAGCAGCACCGGATTGAAGCGCAATCCGCCCCGCCCAAGGTGTGCCTGCCCCGCCGATGCGCCCTTTAGATCAAACCACACCTTGGGCGCGGGCAGCGCGGGATGTACCTCTCGACAGCGTGCCAAAGCTTGCTCGACCCGCTCTTGGACGGCGCGAAGCAGTGCCGGATGAGAAAGCGCCGATAGTTCATCGCGCGGCCAAGGGGGGAGTGGAGACGTCTTCATTAGTGATAAACTAGCCATTAGTGACGTTGATCGATTGTGATGGATCGACAGCGGTTTTCAAACATGACGTTGATAACGAGGCTCCCCATGGCAGAGCGCCATACCATGACCGACGCTAACTCGCCCGACAGTGCCCCGCCTCAGCCGCTGCTTGACGACGAACAGCTCGACAGGCTGGACGATTTTCTCGACTCTGAACAAGTGGGCGAAGATGCCCTCGACCTGATTTCGGCCCATGGCTTTCTGGTCGCTCTGGCGGTCGCGCCTAGCGAGCAGCCCACCGAGCAGTGGCTGGAGGAGCTTTTTCAAGGCGAACCCAACTACCGCGATGCCACCGAGCGCGATGAGATCGTCCGACTGCTGACACTGCTGCGCGACAACGCCATGGCGGTCCTGGAGCAAGGGGGCCTACCGGAACTGCCCTTCGAACTAACGCTGGATGGTCTGCCCGCAGAAGAGACGCCGATTGGCGACTGGTGTGCAGGCTTCATGGAAGGCGTGTTCAGCGACGAGAGCGCTTGGTTCCAGGAGGATGAAGAGGCTGCCGCCACGCTGCTGCTGCCGTTCATGTCGCTATCGGGGCTCTTCGACGACGAACCCGACATGGCCGAGATGGCCAAAGATCAGGCCAGCCAAGAATCCTTCGTCGCCCAGCTGCCCGAGCTCGTCCTTGACCTCTACCTGCACTACCGGGTACCACCAGAAACGCCCAAACCCAAACCGCGCAAAAAGACGCCCGCCAAAGCGAAGGGCAAAAAGCGCCAGTAGCCGCGTTATTTCAGGCGCATCACCAAACCGTCCACGACACCATACACCCACTCCTTGGCCCGCTGCCCCCAGGGGCGCGCGGCCCAGGCGGCAGCATCCACCTCTTGGCTGGCAGCAAAATTACGTTCGAAAAGCGCCTGCACGTCGCTGGCGAATCCTGGATCGTCTATCTCCTGGTTGGCCTCTAGGTTCCAGTGCAGGTTCCAGTGATCGAAATTACAAGAGCCTAGGCTAACCCACTCGTCGGCCAGGACGAACTTGGCATGTATGAAGGTCGGCTGGAACTCGAAAATGCGCACGCCCGCTTTCAGCAGTGCCTGATAAAAACGCTGGCCCGCATAGCGCACGCCGGGGTGGTCGTGCTTGGCGCCGGGCAGCAGCAAACGTACATCCACGCCTTGTCGAGCGGCGCGGATCAAGCGGCGGCGCAGCGCAAACGTAGGCACGAAGTAGGGCGTGCATAGCCACAGCCGCTGACGCGCACGACTGACCCGGGCATACAGCGAGTGGCGAATTGCTTGGTAGCGATAGCCTCTGGCCGACATTACTCGCCCACGCACGCCATCGGCATGGGACGTCGCGCTGCGCTGAGGCGGGAGCGGAAGGGGCGCTGGGTCCCCCGACGCCTGGCGGGTCAGCCGGGAACGCCACAAACGGCGAAACAGTGCCTCCCAGTCTGCAACGGTCGGTCCGTCGATGCGTAGCGCGATTTCGTACCACGCCTGCAAAAACTCATCCACCGCGCCAAAACCGCCGGTAAAGGCAAGCTCACCGTCCACCACCACTATCTTACGGTGATCACGGCTCAGATTGCGGGCCAACGAGTGAAAGCCAATCGGGTTGAACAGCTGCAAGGCTACGCCAGCGCTCTGCAAGCGTTCACGGTCGCGTCGCTCCAGCCCCATCGCACCGTAGCCGTCCAGGAGTAGAAACACCTGCACGCCGCGCCTAGCGGCGGACGCCAGCGCGTCGATGACTTGGGTGGCAAGCTCCCCCGACTCCATCAAGTAGAGTTCCACCAGCACGTAGTGCTGCGCTTGGCTCACCGCGTCGAACATCGCCGGTAAAAAGCGCGACGCTTCCGGCAGCAACACCACCCGGTTCCCTTCTCGCCACTCGTGCTGCATAGAGACTCCTTCTCTGGCTCCGCTGTGTCATCAACGCTCAGCGACTTAGGGAGCGATGGACATATAGATCGTAGCGGCTCGTTTTGCCTTCCAACGTGTGCTGCGGCGCGGGCCCTGCAATAGGCGGCGCTTTACGGGGGCGTTTCACTACCACCCGGTGGGTCGCCACGTCGAGCGCGGCTTCCAACAAGCGAGGAGCATCGTCGTCGTCTCCGGCCAGCTCGCGAAACACGCGCATCTCTTTTTTCACCAGCGCGGACTTGTCGCGATGGGGGAACATGGGATCCAGGTGGACGACTTGGGGCGTAAACTCGGCGTCCGCCACCAGCCTCGCCAACCGCTCGGCGGCATCGCCATGACGCAAGTACATGCGCGCGGCAATCGCGGCGGTGTCCTCTGCGGCCGCCGCACGCGCTAGGCCGTCGCTGAGCAAGGCGGCGATGGCCGCGACCCGCTCGATCATCAGTACCGGCGCCCCGAGGCTGGCCAGTACGAAGGCGTCGCGACCCAGGCCCGCCGTGGCATCGACCACGCTCGGCGTCACGCCTTTGGCTAGCCCGCAGGCCTTTGCCACCAGCTGTCCACGGCCGCCACCGAACTGACGACGGTGCGCGGCCTTGCCCGAGACGAAGTCGACGCTGAGCGGTTTGCCGTACTCGCGCTCGTCTCCCGCCAGGGCAAGCCGACCCTCCATGTAACCCAGCGTCAGCCCAGGTGGTAGCAAAACCTCCGGTACTGCCTGGCTCATGCCGGTTTCTTCCAAGCCACGTCATTTCGCAGATACACCGGCTGTACCTCATGGGCCGCCTGGCCCAGACCTGCGTCCAAGTCGCGCGCGGCCAGCCACGCCATCTCCTCCGCGCGTGGCTCCATATCGGTGAGATGTTGCGACATACTGGCCTGCACACCGACGGCAAATTCGTCCCATAGGCCAAAGCCGGAGCCCACGCCCACCCAATCGGTTTCACCGGCCGGCAAGCGAAACGCACCGGGCGGGATGACGACCTCGTCACTCTGTAAGCTTAGGGTATCGTTCAGGCAGTGCCAGGTAGCGGCATACACTTCGCCCATGCGCGCATCCAGCGCGGTGACCACATGGCGAAAGTGATAACGCCGATGCGCCTGAAGCGCGAGCGCTTCCAGGGTCGACACGCCGAGCAATGGGCAGTCCAAGCCAAACGCCAATCCTTGCGCGGCACCGGCCGCAATGCGCAGGCCGGTGAACGAGCCGGGGCCGCGCCCAAAGGCGACGGCATTCAACGCTTGTGGGGCAATGCCCGCATCGGCAAGCAGCTCATCCACCATTGGCATCAAGCGCTTGGTGTGCGCGCGTGGCGTCATCTCGAAGCGTGCAAGGCAGTCACGTTGGCCGCCTGTATGGCGGAGTAGTGCCGCAGAGCAGGCGCTGGAGGAGGCATCCAGTGCCAGAAGGTATAACGACGACATAGCGGTATTGCACTCCGTAAAAATAGGCCTCTAGTATACCGCCGCACGCCTGAAACGACGATGGCCCGCAGGAAACCTGCGGGCCATCGAGGCACGTAACGCTGAGGCGCGCTTAGCTGAGCGCTTCTTTCACCTGACGAGTGATGTCTGCCACACTGCCTACGCCTTCGACGCGGTGATACTGCGGTGCAGTCGCCGGATCCTCTTTCGCCCACTGCTGGTAGTAGTCCACCAGCGGAGCGGTTTGGTCGTGGTAGACCGACAGGCGATTACGCACCGTGGACTCCTGATCGTCTTCACGCTGGATCAGCGTTTCGCCGGTTACGTCGTCTTTACCCGCTTCTTTGGGCGGATTGTGCTCGATGTGATACACACGACCAGAGGCCGGATGCACGCGGCGACCCGCCAAGCGACTGACGATCTCTTCGTCCGGCACGGCGATTTCCAGCACGTGGTCCAGTTTGACGCCGCCCTCTTTCATGGCGTCTGCTTGGGGGATGGTCCGCGGGAAGCCGTCGAACAAGAACCCATTCTCACAGTCCGGCTGGCTGATGCGCTCCTTGACCAGGTCGATGATGATGTCGTCCGACACCAGTCCCCCGCTGTTCATAATCTCTTTGACCTTCAGGCCCAGCTCGGTGCCGTCTTTGATGGCGGTGCGCAGCATATCCCCGGTGGAAATTTGGGGAATCTTGAACTGCTCACAGATGAATTGAGCTTGAGTCCCCTTCCCCGCGCCGGGGGCACCCAACAGGATTAAACGCATGGCACTGCTCCTTGAATGATCGTCTTGAATGATAGTGATCGTTGAAATCAATGAATCGACAATAACCGTGCCGTTCAGGCGACACAACTCCCCAAAAGCCTGAGAGCACGATTATTTTGTGTTTTTTTGAGTAAAAACAGCAAAGTGGCCAGCGTTAGTACTTTGGTCACCCTGTTTTAATCAAACTATCGTTTAAGTGGCCTAGCTATAAACACAAGCGGCGCCCCTCAGGGCGCCGCTTGTGGCTTGCTCGGTCGACCGCTTACAGCAGTAAGCGACGGATATCGGTGAGCACGTCCGCCAGGAAGGCGGTGAAGCGCGCTGCATCTGCCCCGTTGATCGCGCGGTGATCGTAGGAGAGCGATAGCGGCATCATCAAGCGCGGTTGGAAGGCGTTGCCATCCCAAACCGGCTTCATCTGCGCTTTCGACACACCCAAGATCGCGACCTCGGGGGCGTTGACGATCGGTGTGAAGGCCGTGCCGCCAATCGAGCCCAGGCTCGAAATGGTGAAGCAGCCACCGGTCATCTCTTCCCGCTTGAGCTTCTTGCTCTGCGCTTTCTTGCCTAGCTCCGCCATCTCCTTGGCAATCTCGATCAAGGATTTCTTATCGGCGTCTCGCAGCACGGGCACCATCAGGCCGTCCGGAGTATCCACCGCGATGCCGATATGGACGTACTTCTTCCACACCAGCGTATCGCCGTCGCCTTTCAAGCTGACGTTGAACTGCGGGAACTTGCGCAGTGCAAAGGCACACGCCTTGACCAGGAAGGGCAGCGGCGTGAGCTTGGCCCCCTGGGCTTCGGCCTCGGCCTTCATGGCCTTGCGGAAGTCCTCGAGCTCGGTGATGTCGGCTTCGTCGAATTGGGTCACGTGGGGCACGTTGAGCCAGCTACGATGCAGGTTCGTCGCGCCCATCTTGAGCAGGCGACCCATCGGCTTCTCTTCCACTTCACCAAACTGGCTGAAGTCGACGTCCGGCATGGCGGGAATGCCTGCTCCACCGCTGGCCGCAGGAGCGGCGGCCTGGGCTTTACCCTGATTGGCCATCGCCTGTTTGACGTAGGCCTGCACGTCCTCTTTCAGCACGCGGTCTTTCGGGCCGCTGGGCTTCACGAGGCCCAGATCGACGCCTAGCTCACGGGCCAGCATACGCACGGCGGGGCCTGCATGCACCAGTTTGCCGTCGCGAGGCTTGTGAGACGCCATTTGCGCTTCGGGACTGGGGGAGCCCGCCGGAGAGGCCTGTTTGGCGCTGGGCGCGCTCTGCGGCTTGCTATCCGCCTTTTCAGGAGCCGCTTTCTTCGGTGCCGCTTTCTTGGCACCCGCGACTTCCATATAGCCGATCACGTCGCCTTCAGAAACGGTGTCACCCTCTTTGACGGTGAGTTCCAGAATTTTGCCTTTGAAGGGGCTCGGCACGTCCATGGAGGCTTTATCGGACTCCAGGGTGATCAGCGGAGCTTCGACGTCGACCTCGTCACCGGCGGCAACACCAATTTCGATGATCGGCACGTCGGAAGAGCCCGACAGATCCGGCACGCGAATCTCTTTGCGTTCGGGCTCGCCGCAGCCGCTATCGTCGTCAGCCGCATCGTCTTCGGCGTCGGCAGATTGGTTAGCGGAGGCAGACTCGTCAGCCTGCTCAGGCGCGTCCGCGTCGTCGGTATCGTCATCTTCGCCCGCGATCTCCATCTGGCCGATCACGTCACCTTCAGAAACGGTATCGCCCTCTTTCACCGTCAGCGACACGATCTTACCGCTGTGCGGGCTAGGTACGTCCATGGAGGCCTTGTCAGACTCCAGGGTGATCAGCGGGTCTTCGGCGTTGACGTCATCGCCTTCGCTCACGGCGACTTCGATGATTTCGACGTTATCGGAGCCGCCAAGGTCAGGCACCTTGATGTCGACGGTCTGCTTGCCACCGCCGGCCTTTTTCGGCGCCGGAGCGGCGTCTTCTTGCTGTTTGGCGGGCGCTTCGTCTGACGTCGACGCTTCGTCGGCTTCCGCTTCTGGCTCGGCATCGCTCTCACCGCCACCTTCCACTTCCAGCTCGACGATATCGTCGCCTTCCGAGACTTTATCGCCCTCTTTGACCAACACTTTGATCACCTTGCCGCCTTTCGGGGCCGGTACGTCCATGCTGGCTTTGTCGGATTCCAGAGTGATCAGGGTGTCTTCCGCTTCGATGACGTCGCCTTCTGACACCGCAATCTCGATGATTTCGACATCGGTATCCCCACCGATGTCGGGAACTTTGATGATTTCGCTACTCAAGGTCGCGCTCCTTCCAAATCGGATCGAGCCGGCGGACATCTGTCCGCCGGGCAGCGGTTTAGCTGGTCAGCGGGTTTGGCTTGTTGGCATCGATGCCATACTTCTTCAGCGCTTCGCCAACCTGCTTGCGATCAAGCTCACCACGGTCGGCCAGCGCACGCAGCGCAGCAACGGTGACGAAGTAGCGGTCTACTTCGAAGAAGTAGCGCAGCTTCTCGCGGGTATCGGAACGACCAAAGCCGTCGGTACCCAACACGGTGTAATCACTGGGCACCCAAGCACGTACTTGATCCGCGTAGAGCTTCATGTAGTCGGTAGACGCAATCACCGGACCATCACGACCTTCCAGGCACTTGGTAACGTGGGGCTTGTTGGCCTCGGCATCCGGGTTGAGGAACGCTTCACGCTCCAGCAGCAGCGCTTCACGACGCAATTCGTTGAAGCTGGTCACGCTCCAGATGTCGGCACCGATGCCCCAGTCGTTGGCCAGCAGTTCGGCGGCGGCTTCCACTTCGCGCAGAATGGTGCCCGAGCCCATCAGCTGAACGCGACCTTTGTCACCCTTCGTCTCTTTGAGCAGGTACATGCCCTTGACGATATCGTCGGCCGGTACGTCCTCGAGTTCGGGGTGCTCGTAGTTCTCGTTCATCACGGTCAGGTAGTAGAAGCAGTTCTCCTGATCGGTGAACATGCGCTTCAAACCATCCTGAACGATGACCGCCACCTCATGACCGTAGGTCGGGTCGTAGCTGCGGCAGTTAGGGATGGTGGACGCCTGAATCAGGCTGTGGCCATCCTGGTGCTGCAGGCCTTCACCGTTGAGCGTGGTACGCCCAGCGGTACCGCCGACCATGAAGCCACGCGCCTGCAAGTCGCCTGCGGCCCAGGCCAAGTCGCCAATACGCTGGAAGCCGAACATCGAGTAGTAGATGTAGAACGGCAGCAGCGTGACGTTGTTGTTGCTGTAGGAGGTCGCAGCGGCAATCCACGCTGACATCGCGCCTGCTTCGGAAATCCCCTCTTCGAGAACCTGACCTTTCTGGTCCTCGCGGTAGTACATGATCTGGCCCTTATCGACCGGCTCGTACTTCTGACCTTCAGAGGTGTAGATACCGAGCTGGCGGAACATACCTTCCATACCGAAGGTACGCGCTTCGTCCGGAATGATCGGCACGACCTGTTTGCCCAGTTTCTTGTCTTTCACCAGACCGTTCAGAATACGCACGAACGCCATGGTGGTAGACACTTCGCGCCCTTTGGAGCCGCCCATTTGCGAGGCAAAGGTCTTGTCTTCCAGGGTCGGAATGTCCAGCGGCTCGAACGTGCTGCGGCGACTCGGCAGATAGCCGTTAAGACGCTCGCGCTGCAAGTGCATGTACTTGAGTTCGGGAGAGTCCTCTTCCGGCTTGTAGTACGGCACGTCCTTGAGCTGCTCGTCGGTGAGCGGAATACCGAAACGGTCGCGGAATTTCTTCAGCGCTTCGTACTCCATGCTCTTGACCTGGTGCGCTTCGTTGGCCGCTTCGCCATCGCCGCTGCCCATGCCGTACCCTTTGATGGTGTGCGCCAGGATGACGGTGGGCTTGCCATTGGAGGTATTGACCGCTTCGTGATAGGCCGCGTAGACCTTGAACGGGTCGTGACCGCCACGGTTGAGCTTCCAGATATCTTCGTCGGAGAGGTCTTTGACCATTTCTTCGGTTTCCGGGTACTTACCGAAGAAGTGCTCACGGGTATAAGCACCGCCGTTCGCCTTGTAGTTCTGGTACTCGCCGTCGACCGCCTCGTCCATGCGTTTTTGAAGGATGCCTTTCTTATCCTTCTCGAACAGCGGATCCCAGTGACGACCCCAAACGACCTTGATCACGTTCCAACCGGCACCGCGGAAGACACCTTCGAACTCGTCCATGACGCGGGAGTTACCGCGTACCGGGCCGTCCAAGCGCTGCAGGTTACAGTTGATGACGAAGATCAGATTATCGAGGTTCTCACGGCCCGCCAACGAGATCGCGCCCAGGGATTCCGGCTCGTCACACTCGCCGTCGCCCATGAAGCACCAGATCTTGCGGTCGTGCATGTCTTTTAGCTCACGGTGATGCAGATACTTCATCACGTGGGCTTGATAGATGGCCTGAATCGGGCCTAGACCCATGGACACCGTGGGGAACTGCCAGTAATCCGGCATTAGCCACGGGTGCGGGTAAGAAGAGAGGCCGTCGCCGTCGACTTCGCGACGGAACTTGTCCATTTGCTCTTCGGTCAGGCGACCTTCCAGAAACGAACGCGCGTAGATACCCGGCGCTACGTGACCCTGAATGTAAATCAGGTCGCCTTCGAAATCGCCTTTAGGGGCACGGAAGAAGTGGTTGAACCCCACATCATATAGCGTGGCAGACGACATGAAACTTGCAATGTGACCACCCAAGCCCGGGTTGGCCCGGTTGTTACGAATGACCTGTGCAATGGCGTTGTAACGGATCAAAGAGCGAATACGGCGCTCCATGAACAGATCGCCAGGCATGGGCGCTTCGCGGTGAACCGGAATCGTATTACGGTGGGGGGTTGTCACCGAGAAGGGCACCTTCATCCCGTCCCGGCGCAGGCGATCCGCCAGGCGGGTCATCAGGTAGCGGGCACGATCTTCGCCCTCACGATCCAGTACCGATTCCAGGGATTCCAGCCACTCCGTGGTTTCGACCGGATCGAGATCTTCTCTTGTCTCCAGACTCATAGAGGTCTCTCCGAATGACGATAAATGACAATGAGCCCCGCCAACCCTTCGGGCCTGGGGCGGCTGCGGTGTTGGGCCACCACAGGCCATGCAATGGCACGACGCGTTTGCATCGTACGGGGGTTTTCGTTCTACATTCAACGAGCTACGCTCGCCTTGATGTAGTAAAGCTACACGTATAGAGTGAAAGTTAGCCTTTTGTATATGCGAAGATACCGCAAAGTCGCCACGCTGCCAATTCCAGTGAAACGTAAAAGGCTATCCAAAACAAACTATTGCACTGCAACATAAGCGCTTTATAAGACCTTTGTTGCTACGACTAACACCCCCAAAATGTAGTTAAACTACCGTTTTATTACCTGCCTCAAGAATCACTTAACATGGCTTTTTAACCAACGGGCTTACTCTAATTAAAAGGTAGCAAGTGTCAGCTGTTGGCGAAAATACGCCCAGTCGAAAGCGGGCCCTGGGTCGGTCTTACGCAGCGGCGCCACCTTGGCGTGGCTGGTGATACGCTGCGGCGTCATATTGGGGTAGCGGGCCATCAGCCACCCCACCGCTTCCACCAGCGCTGCATACTGCGCCCGGGTAAACGGGGTGACGTCATCGCCTTCGAGCTCGATGCCCACCGAGAAATCATTGAGCCTGGATCGCCATTCGCTCAGCGCTGGGTCCCACCACAACGAGCGTCCTGCGTGCCAGGCGCGACGGTCGGTATCGACGAACTGGACGCACGCGCCGTCGCGGCGAATCAAAAGATGTGCCGACACCCGCAAATGGGCGATCTCGGCAAAAAAAGGGTGCTCGCCTGGATGGAGCCGATTGGTGAACAGCGCCTCGATGGCATCGCCTGAAAACTGCCCAGGCGGAAGGCTAATGGCGTGCAAAAGCAGCAGCGAGACCTCGTTTTGAGGGCGTGCGTCCTGGTTAGGCGATGGCAGCTGCCGCGCCTTGGCCCACTCCCCCGGCCGGTTTTCTTGGTTCATGCGCGCACGCACTCCTCTACGTTGGCGTTCCCTTTCACTATAATGCCCGTCATCGAAGACGACGCCCAGAGACCTCACCGCTATGGATTATCAAACTGCTCTTGCTGAAGAGATTCGCGCTTGTGCCGCCCGCCTGCTAGCAGAGGACGTAGGAGCGGGCGATATCACGGCTCAGCTGATTCCTGAGAACCAATGGGCCACCGCCAAGGTGGTGACCCGGGAGCCCGCCGTGCTCTGCGGCGTTGCCTGGGTCGACGAGATTTTTCGCCGATTGGATGCCCGCGTCACGCTGCGTTGGCAAGCCGCCGACGGTGACCGTTTGGCGGCCGACGAGTGCTTTCTCGAATTAGAAGGTCCAGCGCGTAGCTTGCTCACTGGCGAACGCGCCGCGCTCAACGTGCTGCAAACGCTGTCGGCGACCGCGAGTGCGACGCGACGCTACGTCGACTTGCTCGAAGGCACCGGCGTACGCTTGTTGGATACTCGGAAAACCCTTCCCGGCCTGCGACTGGCTCAAAAATACGCGGTCACCTGTGGAGGCGGCCACAATCACCGCATCGGCCTATGGGACGCTTTCTTGATCAAGGAGAACCACATTGCCGCCTGCGGTGGCATTCAGGCAGCCGTAGCGCAAGCCCGCAAAGTGGCCAGCGACCTGCCCGTAGAGGTAGAAGTCGAAACCTTTGAGGAGCTCGACCAAGCGCTAGCGGCCGGGGCGGATATCGTCATGCTGGACAACTTCGCCATCGAAGACCTCCACGTGGCCGTCGAAATCAACGGCGGGCGGGCCACCCTAGAGGCCTCTGGCAACGTAAAGGACGCCACGCTAAGGGCGATTGCCGACACAGGGGTCGACTGCATCTCCAGCGGCGCGCTGACGAAAGACGTCACCTCCATCGACCTGTCGATGCGGATCACCCAAACCTTCAACGTTTAGCGCGCTACGTTTCTACTGCGCTGAGCCGCTTCACTAATCGGTAACGACGCAGCATTTCACCACTGCGTTCGACCCACTGCTCGCCGAGATTGTCGAAGCCTCGGCGCAGCAGGCGCTCATAGAGGACCAGGCTCGCCTCGATCTCTATGCTAGACACGCCGTTCTCAAGCAGAATGCGCTCGGCGTGGATCAGTAGCGTGGTACCGATTCCTCGCCCCGCCAGCGATGGCCAGACGTAGAGTGTTTCGATACGACCTGCGCTAATGTTGAGTTCCAGGAAACCAACACAACGGCCATCGCAAGCCGCCACCAGCGTGGTATAGAGCGCTTGGCGCGCCGCCCAAGCGCTCGCCTCGCGAGGTAGCGCGTTGGCCCAGGCGCGGCGCTCATCCAACCCGTAGTGAGTGGTCGCCCCTTGCATGACCGCATGATAGAAGACTTCCGCCTGGTCAGCGGCATCTTTGGCTAGCGCCGCGCGGTAGGTCACACGGGCCGTCGGCGCAGCAGAGGGTGCGCGTTCGTTCGTTTTCAACATGCTTCGCCTCAATGCGATTTAGCGGCTGGTAACGATAGCGGACTGTCGGTCACCAGCGAGCTATTTTATACTCGTTGCCACGTTACGAAAGTACCACCTCGTCGACCCCGTCGGTGTCGGTCAACCACAAGGCAGTGCTATGCATGATCGCTCGGACAGCGCGTCGTTTACACTGACGCCCATTGGCCATATCGTCAGCGACTATCCGGATAAGTTCGGCGTCCCCCGCCAGCCTGGGCTCGCGCCAGCGGCCAACGCGCGTTTGCTACTGACTGCACCGTTCGATGATCCTCTCACCGTACGAGGCTTGGAAGCGTTTAGCCACCTGTGGGTGACGTTTATCTTTCATCACAGCCCGACCCGCTGGACGCCCTTGGTGCGCCCACCCAGGCTGGGCGGCAACCGCAAAGTCGGCGTCTTTGCTAGCCGCAGCACTCACCGTCCCAATCGACTTGGGCTGTCATTGATCGAGCTGTCGCACATCGACACTCGGCAAGGCGTGAGCCTGCACCTCGCCGGGTGTGACTTGATTAGCGGTACGCCCGTGGTCGATATCAAGCCCTATCTGCCGTGGGCCGAAGCCAAGCCTGAAGCACGGGGCGGGTTTGCTCCCCATGCACCGACACTGCTGCCCGTGCACTTTAGCCAGGCCGCCCAAGCAAGCCTTGCCGCTCGTGCCGATGGGGCGTCACTCCATGCGCTGATCGAGCAAGTATTGGGCCAAGACCCCCGCCCTGCCTACCAGAAAGACCTCCAGAGCGAGCGCATATACGGCGTACGGCTGCGGGATGTGGACGTCAAATTTCAGGCGACTAATGCCGCCTCTGGAAACGACGCCACCACCTTCAAGGTGGTGGCAATCGATCCGCTAACAGACGAAACGGTCCTAGGCGGGAAAGGTAATGCCTAGACGACGACCCACCTCTTCGTAGGCCTCGATCACACCACCTAAGCCCTGACGGAAGCGGTCTTTATCCAGCTTCTCGCGGGTGTTGGCATCCCACAGGCGGCAACCGTCCGGTGAGAACTCATCGCCCAGTACCACCTCGCCGTTGAATACGCCGAACTCCAATTTGTAATCCACCAGCAGCATGTCGCCTTCGGCAAATAGCTGCTTGAGAATGTGGTTCACTTTGAATGTCAATGCCTTCATTTTGGCAAGCTGCTCGGGCGTTGCCCAGCCAAACGTTTCCGCCAGCGACTCGTTGATCATCGGATCGCCCTTCTCGTCGTTCTTCAAGAACAACTCGAAAGTCGGCGGATTAAGGGCGATCCCCTCTTCCACTCCCAAACGCTTCACCAAACCGCCCGCTGCAATGTTGCGCACCACGCACTCGACCGGAATCATCTGCATTCTCTTGACCAAGCTCTCGTTATCGGAAAGCTGTTTCTCGAAATGCGTGGGGATACCCCCCTCTTCCAAGCGCTCCATGATGAAGGCGTTGAAGATGTTGTTCACCATCCCCTTGCGGGCGAGCGCCTCTTTCTTCTTACCATCGAAAGCGCTGGTGTCATCACGAAAGTGCAGTACCAGAAGGTCAGGATCGTCAGTGGTGTAGACGGATTTTGCCTTGCCGGCATAGAGTTCTTGGCGCTTTTCCATGGAGGCTCCGTGAGAAAGTGAGAATCAAAAGGTTAACGTAAGTAGCCGGAGACACGCTCAAGCAACTCGCGCTGATCATCAGCACTAAAATTACGCTCGCTGGCGTTGATGGCACGCAGTACGGTTTGGTCGCCGTTGGGCTCGAGCGCCAAACGAATCTGCTGGGACATCCGGCGTACGTCTGGGCTAAAGACGATCTGCAACGGGTTACGTCCACGCTCGGTTTCGGTCATGTACTCCACCAAGAACTCGTAGTCATCAGCGGAGGTCGCGAGCAGGTCGCGCTGACCCTCTTGGGTGAAATCGAGCGACAAATAGTGGTTCAGCTCGGCCCATACACGGTCGATGGGCTGCGGAATGACGACTTCCCACTCCTCGCCTTGCTGACGTAGCTGAAGCGTTTGCTCATTGGCCAAACGCTGGGCAGTCCACGAAGAGGAGCTGGCAGTGGCACTGCGCGCGCCCAAATACTGTTCTAGGGCAGCAAGACAGCTCTCGACGCTTTGGCCGTTCTGGTCGCAGCGTACTTCGCTGCTACCGGCACGCAGAGCGCTTTGCAGCCTTAGCGTCGCTTGTGGGGTTACGATGACGCCTTGATTGGCACTGCTGTCTTGAACGGGAAGCTGGCGGCTGCGCACGAAGGCTTCCAGCTGTGGCCACACGCTGCCAGGGTCTGCCGCCACGACCAGCCAGCTTTGATCGCCGACTTGGCGACGCTCGACGTAGTCGGGCTCCAATCCGCTGCCAATAGCCAGTGACTGCGGCGGCTGAATCTCGGCCGGCTCATCGAGCCGCGTGCCCTGCATGGCCACCTGGGGGACCGGCATTGCGTCGCGGTAACGCTGGGTGTCGCGGGTGTCAGGCAGCACGAGAGGCGGCGCAGGAGCCGCTTCGGTGTAGTCCAAGTTGCGGTCGTGGTAGTAACCATCGCGCGCGCAACCTGCCAGTGTGACAGCGGCTGCGAGTGCCAGCGGTATCCATTTAAGCGCACGTTGTTCAAGCACAGAGCTCATCAAGCCACCTTAACAGTCAACAGATCGGTTACCCGGCAGGCACTGCCTTCACCGGGTAGCAAAAGGGTTTCGAGCGCCGGACTACTCCTCTACGACGCCCGCCAGCTGTAGCGCTTCGCTGACCGTGCCGTGGTACTTCTCCGACAGCCAGGTCAGCGGCAGGCGAATACCGGCGTCCATATAGCCCATGCGGTGCAACGCCCACTTGACGGGAATGGGGTTGGATTCGATGCCCAGATTGGTATGTAGCGGCATCAGGCGCGTATTGATTTGGTGCGCCTTGTCAGCGTCACCGGCCACAGCGGCCACGCAAAGATCGTGCATCGCTTTTGGGGCCACGTTCGCGGTGACGGAGATGTCACCGTGGCCGCCCATCAGCATGAAATCACAGGCCGTGGCGTCGTCACCGGAGTAGAGCATGAAGTCGCTGCCTTTCAGGCGTGAGATTAGATCCTCAGCACGCTCAAGGTTCCCGGTCGCGTCTTTCAGGCCGATAATGTTGTTCACCTCGGCCAAGCGCACCACGGTCTCGTTATAAAGGTCGGAACAGGTGCGGCCCGGTACGTTATACAAAATCACCGGCAGCTTGCTGCCTTCTGCCACCGCCTTGAAGTGCTGATACAAGCCTTCCTGGGTAGGCTTGTTGTAGTAAGGGCAGACCGACAGGCAGTAATCCGCACCCACTTCACTGGCGTAACGCGCCAATTCGACGGCTTCCGAGGTCGCGTTCGCCCCGGTACCGGCAATCACCGGAATGCGACCGTTCACCTCTTCCACTACGCTGCGGATCACATCGAAGTGTTCGGCAAATGACATGGTGGTGGGCTCACCCGTGGTGCCCGCAGCGACGATGGCATCGGTACCATTGTCGAGGTGGAAGTTCACCAGACGACGAAGCGCCTCCCAGTCGATGTCGCCATTGACCTTCATCGGCGTCGCCAGGGCGACAATGCTGCCTGTGATCATCCGTATTTTCCTCACCTGCAAAAAGTTGAAATCAAGCTGCCACGTGGGATGCAATGACGTACATTGCGACAAGACGCAGCGTTGATGCCTTGAAGGAGCGCCGTCACCCCCGCCCACAAACAGCAAATGGTACTCAGGCGATTCGAGCCTGTACAGCGTAAAGCGCTGTGAGTTTATCGAACGCTTTGACAGTTGCGCGGCGCTTGCGTGTAATTCTCTATGAAAGTGACCCTTGAAAGGAGCCTTTATGACCATTGAACTTGGCCAGCCCGTCCCCGACTTTTCCGCCCCCGCCACCGGCGACACCACCATTACGCTATCCGAACTGCGCGGTAAGCAAGTGGTGGTGTATTTTTATCCGAAAGCCAGCACGCCAGGCTGCACCACCGAAGGCGGCGACTTTCGCGACCGCAAAGCCGCCTTCGATGCGGCCAACACCTTGATCATTGGCGTGTCACGCGACGGACTGCGTGCCCAGGAGAATTTCAAAGCCAAACAGGATTTCAATTTCGAGCTGATATCAGATAAAGACGAAACCGTTTGTCGGCTATTCGATGTCATCAAACTCAAGAAGATGTACGGCAAAGAGCACTTGGGCATCGAGCGCAGCACCTTCTTGATCGACCAGGACGGCAAACTGGCCCAGGAGTGGCGAGGCGTCAAAGTGCCCGGCCATGCAGAGGACGTGCTGAACGCAGCGCAGGCGCTTCACAACCAGTAATCACGGCGCTCAACGCGGTGCCCCTCGGGGGGCACCGCGCTTAGGGCGACTCCTGCTCCAACTGAGGTGGCTGCACTGCCTGTCGGCTTTCGAGCCCCCGTGGCCAGGCGTATACCAACGCCTTGAGCAGCGTGGCCAGCGGGATAGCGAAGAACACCCCCCAAAACCCCCAAATACCGCCAAAGAACAGTACGGCGACGATAATCGAGACCGGGTGAATGTTGTTGGTCTCCGAGAACAGTACAGGGGCCAGCACGTTACCATCCAGCGCCTGCAATATCCCATAAGCCACCAGTACGTACACGAACTGCTCGCTAATGCCAAAATGGAACCCGGCCACCGCTGCCACGGGGAGCGTGGCCACCGCCGCACCAATGTAAGGCACCAGGACGGAAAAACCGACCAGCACCGCCAGCAGCGCCGTATAGGGCAGCCCGAAAAAGGCGAAGGTGATGTACGCCACCGTACCGACGATGACGATTTCGATGGATTTTCCACGAATATAATTAGCGATCTGACGATCCATTTCGTGCCAAATGCGGGTCAACAGCGTCCGCTTTTGCGGCAGCAGCGAGAGCGTAAAACCCACCAGCGCCTCACGATCTTTCAACATGAAAAAGACCAAAATGGGGACTAACACCAAATAAATGATCAGTGACATGATGTTGCCCAGCGACGTCAATGAAAGCGTTAGGGCACGCTGGCCAAGCTGACTGATCTCCCGCCCGGCCACGCCGATCCAGCTCTGTATCTGATCGGGCGTTACGATATTGGGAAAGCGCTCCTGCAACTGATCCAGCCACCCTTGACCACTAGCAAACATCCGCGGTGTCTCTTGGACGAGTCCCACCAGCTGATTCCAAATCAGCGGCATCAAAATGAAGGCAAGCGCCAGCAGGACGCTAACGAACGCCACAAACACCAAAATGACGGCCAGCAAGTGCGGCACTCGCCGCCTCGTCAGGGCGCTGACCACGCCTTGCAGCAGAAACGCCAACACCAGAGCGGTGAAAAAAGGCGCGAGCATACGCCCGAACCAGATGATCGCGGCAAAACCGCCCACCAAAACGAGCAGCAGAATCAACGCCTCTTCGTCTGAAAAATAGCGCTCGACCCAGCTTTTCAGAATGCTGCGCATGGTCATGAGCGAGCGTTCCCTGCTTTACGAATCCAAAACACATACACATCGCCGCGCTGCGTCCGCGCTTCCATGACATGCTCGCTTAGCTCGGTAAAGGCCGCCATATCGCGCCAAGACCCGGCGTCGGTGGCACTTACTTCCAGCAGCTGACCGGGAGCCAAGCCAGCCAGTGCCTGCTTGGCTTTCAGCAGCGGTAGCGGGCAGTGCAATCCAGTGGCGTCCAATAATTGGTCAGGCTGAACCCCTTCGGCCAACCCAGACGCTATTTGCTCAGACATACTTCTCCCCAAAGGCAGCTTTTATGGTGCTCGATCGTTCGATGGCTACATAAGCGTCGCATTGTTGCATAAACTGTTTTTTTGCGATGCCCATCGTGACGATGATTTAACGGCACTTCCTGGCCCGAATCAATGTCACACCGCTGTTCGCCGCGCCCACTACCTGAACGAATGGGGACGTCATGCTGCTTTTTAGACCCACCAACGCCCGCTGGGCCTGTGCGCTAGCCCTGTCGCTTGGCACCCTGTGCGCGAGCTTGCCCAGCCACGGGTATGATGACTATCGGCTGCCCACGCTAGGGGGCGCATCGGCCTCCGCGAGCAACGAAGAGTTTCGTCTAGGTCGCGCGTGGCTACGCCAGTTTCGCGCTCAGGCACCGCAATGGCAGGATCCCATCGTCAGCGACTACCTGGATAGCCTAGTCGCACGCTTGGCCCCCTACAGTCAGTTGGGCAGCCTGCAAACCACCACGGTGATGGTCGATAACCGATCGCTCAATGCCTTTGCCGTTCCCGGCGGAGTCGTCGGCATCAACTCTGGCCTGTTTGCCTTCGCCGAGGATGAAGGGGCGTTCGTTTCGGTGATTGCCCATGAGCTTGGCCACCTTTCCCAACGACACTACGCGCGCGGTAGCGCCCGCGCGGAGCAAACCCAACTGCCCGCCATGGCGGCCATGCTCGCTGGGATGCTGATTGCCGCCAGCGGCGGCGGCGACGCGGGCATTGCCACCGCCATGGGATCTCAAGCGGCGCTGATTCAAGACCAGCTCGCCTACTCAAGGCGCTTCGAGCAGGAGGCCGACCGTATTGGCCTGCAGGCCATGGCCGACGCCGGTTATGATCCAGAGGCCATGGTGCGCATGTTCGATACCATGCAGCGGCTGTCACGCCTTCAAGGTGGTACACCGCCTGAGTTCTTGCTGACTCACCCGGTCTCGGACAGCCGCCTGAGCGACGCCCAAGCGCGGGCCTCTCAACTTAGCGTCGCCAGTCGTTACACCAGCGATACGCTGTACGACATGATGCGAGCACGAGCGCTGCTGAGCATTTATCGCAATACCCCCCAGCAGGCGGCCTCGCGGCTGGCACAAGAAGGTGCCGAGGCGCCTGCACTACGCTACATCGACGCGCTGATCGCAGCGCAAAACGGCCAAACCGACCGCGCGCTGCAAACCCTCGACCAGCTAGCCAACGAACTGCCTGATTACGGCATGCTGCCCGCCACGGCGGCGCAGGTAGCCCTGGAAGCACAGCGCTACGACGACGCCATCGAGCGCAGCCAACGGCTGCTGCGGCTGATGCCCCACTATCTGCCTGCTCAACTCACCCTGGCGGAAGCGCAGTTACAGCGTGATCCTAACGCCGCCTACGATTTGCTCCGGGAGATTACTACGCAGCACCCGGAGAATCCGCAGGGCTTCAACCTGCTTGCGGAGGCTGCTGGGCGCAGCGGCTTTAACGGTTGGGGGCACTTGGCGCGCGCCGAACACCTCCAGCTCACCGGTCGCATAGACCGCGCCATCCGCCAGCTGGGTATTGCCAAAGACGCTGCCCAGCAGGAGAACGACGCCCAAGCGCTCGCGCGCATCGAGCAGCGCCGAGAAGCGTTTCTTGAGTATCGGGAGGCGCTGGAGAAGTTTTAATACCTATCAAGACATGCCAAACGCCCGAGCATAGCGTTCGGGCGTTTGGCTGACGATAGAGAGGTCGTGCGGTGGCTTAAGCGTTGAAATTCAGCATACGCTCGAGGGGCTTTAGCGCCTGCTGACGTAGCGCGTCGTCGACGAAAATTTCGCCGCTGCCTTCACGCAGTGCGCCCGCCAAATTATCCAGCGCGTTCATCGCCATCCACGGACAGTGGGCACAGCTGCGGCAGGTTGCACCGTTTCCAGCAGTAGGCGCTTCAAAGAGCGTTTTACCAGGCACCGCCTGCTGCATTTTGAAGAAAATGCCGCGATCGGTCGCCACGATCAGTTGCTCGTTGGGCAGGGTTTTCGCCGCCTTGATCAGTTGCGAGGTGGACCCCGCCACATCGGCCAGCTTGACGACGGCCTCCGGCGATTCCGGATGCACGAGCACGGCGGCGTCAGGGTAGAGGCGCTTCAGATCCTCGATACCTTTCGCCTTGAACTCCTCGTGCACGATGCAGGCACCGCCCCACATCAGCATGTCGGCACCGGTTTTCTTCTGAATGTAGCTTCCCAGGTGCTTGTCCGGCGCCCAGAGAATCTTTTCGCCCTTTGCCTGCAAATGCTCGATGACGTCGACGGCAATCGACGAGGTCACGACCCAATCGGCACGCGCCTTCACCGCCGCCGAGGTGTTGGCATACACCACCACCGTGCGGTCAGGATGAGCATCGCAAAACGCGCTGAAATCTTCGATGGGGCAACCGACATCCAGGGAACATGTCGCTTCCAGCGTCGGCATCAGCACCCGTTTTTCGGGGGAGAGGATCTTGGCCGTTTCGCCCATGAAGCGCACCCCGGCGACCACCAGCGTGGTGGCATCGTGACGAGCGCCAAAGCGGGCCATTTCAAGGGAATCAGCTACGCAGCCACCGGTCTCTTCGGCCAACTGCTGAATGGCGTCGTCGGTATAGTAATGCGCCACGAGCACGGCGTTGTTCGCCTTGAGTAACTGCTTGATCTCAGCGACTCGCGCTTCGTCTTCCGCTGGAATTCGGGTAGGGCAGTACGGGCTTGGCAGCGGCGCGTCTAGCGCCGCTTGAGAGGTCATCATAGTCATCGTGTCTACCACTGTGACGAACAGGGAATCCCCCTGTTAAACACCAGTCACGGCGTATGCACTCCGCATGCGCCGCACTCAGGGCAGCGGCCGCTGCGTCTCTCGCGGTGGCACGCTGCCAACCTGACTGCTGAGAGTCAGGACAATAACGTCGTTGTTATGACATTCGTTGTTAAGACATTGTGGTGGACAACCCTTCGTTGCTGCAAGCACAACGTCACTTCGCCACACACCACGATGCACATAGCAAAACGCCCCTGGCAGCAAGCTACCAAGGGCGTCGGAATTTGGTGGGTCGTGTAGGATTCGAACCTACGACCAATTGATTAAAAGTCAACTGCTCTACCAACTGAGCTAACGACCCAAATTTGCTGCGTCAGGACTATCGCCAGTATCCATGAAGGACGCATCGACTGGTATTAAAAACAACGCATTAAATCGAAGACGGTTTGATGCAATTGTTTGGTTCGTATGGTGGGTCGTGTAGGATTCGAACCTACGACCAATTGATTAAAAGTCAACTGCTCTACCAACTGAGCTAACGACCCGTCCGAACGGATGCATATAGTACGGATATGGCTTTTGAATAGCAAGCCCTTTTTTATCTTTCGTCTATATTCCGCTCCCTGCGGCGTTGTCAGCGCCAACACCGCAGAGCTCACTTACTTAGCCGCGTTTGGGCTTTGGCTTACGCATCGCCTGCACCGGACGGCGCTTGTGCTTGTCGCGGCTCCAGCGATTCTTCTCATCTGGCGTCAGCTCAGGCACTTTACGGGTTTCCAGGTTGGCAAGCGTCGCCAAGTCGTCCACCTCGTCTTGAGAGAGTTCGACCCACTCACCGGCTTTCGCCCGCTTATCGAGGAAGATGTTGCCGTAGCGAACGCGCTTCAAGCGGCTAACGGTGAGCCCCTGGGACTCCCACAAACGGCGCACCTCGCGGTTACGCCCTTCCAAGATCACCACGTGGAACCAAGTATTGATGCCTTCCCCACCGAACTCCTGCACGTCGGTGAAGCGCGCCGGGCCATCTTCCAGCATGACGCCGTCGACCATGGCGACGATATGCTCACGCTTGACGTCGCCCATGACCCGCACGGCGTACTCACGCTCCACCTGAGTAGACGGGTGCATCAAGCGGTTGGCCAACTCACCGTCGGTGGTGAACAGCAACAAGCCGCTGGTGTTGATGTCCAAGCGGCCAATCGCAATCCAGCGCTCGCCTTTCAGGCGCGGTAGGCGCTCGAAGACCGTGCGGCGGCCTTCCGGGTCTTTACGAGTGCACAGCTCACCTTCCGGTTTGTTGTACATGATCACCCGGCGCGGCACGTCCTCTTCCGGGCGCAGCGTCACAGGGCGATCATCGAAACTGACCTTGTCCCGGGCCTCCACTCGGTCACCCAGTTTGGCGACCTGGCTATTCACCTTCACTCGGCCGTCGGCAATGGCGGTTTCCATTTCACGACGGGAGCCAAGGCCCGCACGGGCGAGGACTTTCTGCAGCTTTTCGCTGGTGGGGGGCGTGGTGTTGTTACTCTGACTCATGGTCGTCTGACCTCACATCGTTGGTCTGCGTGCTAGCGTCTTCGTGTTGACGCTTTGCACGTGCCGCTAGCCGTGCCTCTAAATCGGCAAAACTAAGCGGCTGGGTTAACGCCGTCTCGGCGTGGTGATCGGCACTCGCTGCCGACGTGTTCTCATCTTGCTGGGGTGGCGCATCCTGCACGCTTTCCGTCGTTTCGTCCAGTGGTGGGGGCGGGTTTTGTTCACCCGACGCCTCTTCGACGGCGCGCTCTTCGTGATCGTCGCCGTTGACCAGCGTATGCATGGGCGGTAGCGCATCCAGGGTTTTCAAACCGAAGTCATCCAGAAAACTGCGCGTGGTGGCATAGACTGCGGGGCGACCCGGCACGTCCCGGTGGCCTACCACACGTATCCAGCCGCGCTCCATCAATGTACGAATGATCGAGCTGCTGACGCTCACGCCCCGCACGTCTTCGATATCGCCCCGAGTCACCGGCTGGCGGTAAGCGATCAGCGCAAGGGTTTCCAGCAACGCTCGCGAATAGCGCTGGGGCCGCTCGTCCCACAGCCGCGAGACCCAGTGAGCCAAGCGTGGACGAATACGTAGCTGAAAGCCCGAGGCAGTCTCGACCAGTTCCAGCGCGCCATTCTCGTGGCGCAGCGCCAGCCGCGACAGCGCTTCCCTCAGCGCTTTTCGGCTGGGGCACTCCTCTTCTAAAAAGAGCGTTTCCAGGCGCTCGACCGGCAGCGGCTCCCCCGCCGCTAGCAGCGCCGCTTCAATGATGTCATCTAACGTGGTGTCTCTCACCGCGACTCCTCGTCAGGTTCAAACGCAGACTCTTCGAATGTCGAGGCGGCATCGCCCTGCTCCTCTTCCAAACGCTCGAAAGCACCCTCTTCCTCATCGGCCAGCGCCGCTTGGCGGGCGCGCACGTGAATGGGCGACAGCGGTGCGTTTTGAACGATCTCGATCATGGCCTCTTTGGCGAGCTCCAGAAGCGCCATGAAGGTGACGACCACCCCGGCCCGCCCCTCATCTAAAGTAAATAGCGCCTCGAAAGGCGTATAACGACCGCTCTCTCCATCCTGGCTGAGCTGCTCCATAATTTTCAGCATTCGCTCGCGGGTGGAGAGCACTTCCCGGCTGATCTGGTGGGCCTGAGCCAGCTCGGCGCGTTTGAGAATATCGGACAGCGCCTCTAGCAGCTCGTCCAACTCGACATCGGGATGAATCACCCGCGTTTCCAGCGGCGGCAACCCCGCCTGCACGCTGAACCAGTCTCGGCCGACGCGTGGCAGGGTATCCAGTGCTTCGGCGGCCTCTTTTAGACGCTCGTACTCCTGTAAGCGGCGAATCAATTCGGCGCGGGGGTCCTCCTCTTCCTCGCCCTCCGCTTTAGGCGGGCGCGGTAGCAGCGTCCGCGATTTGATCTCCGCCAGCATGGCTGCCATCAGCAGGTACTCTCCCGCCAGCTCGATCTCCATGGCTTTCATCAACTCCACGTACTCGATGTACTGATGGGTGATGGTCGCCACGTTGATGGTCAGAATATCCAGGTTCTGGCGCCGGATTAAATAGAGCAGCAGGTCCAGCGGCCCTTCGAAGGCTTCCAGAAAGACCCGCAGCGCCTCAGGAGGAATATAGAGATCCTCCGGCAACTGCGTAATGGGCTCATCAAACAGGCGCCCAAGCGCCTCCACCACCGGCTCGGCAGTAGATTCCGCCACGTCTTGGTCTTGCTCTGGCGCTGCGCTGGGCGTCTCGCTCACGCGGGTCGAATCCTTGATTGATGAGTTGAAAAAAGACAGTGTAACAGCGCGCTGTTAGCACGGCATCTAGCCCGCATCGGCGGCTTTACGATAGCGCCCTTGATAGTCGAACAGCTTGTCGCGGATTTGAAAGTGACGACCCACCTTTCGCCCCACCACGAAATCCGGGTGGCGCAATCGGCGCTGCTCGTTGACGACCTCATCAGGCGTCGTCGGTTGCCATTGGCCGCCCGGCGCCCGTAGGTGGGCACGTAAAAAAACGGCATAAAACGCACGGCGCTGGGCCGGGGTTTCCAAGGCAAACCATTCACTCAGGCTGTCGCCATCTTCATCGTGATAGGTGGCTTTCAGGCGCGGCAGGCCACGGCCATTGGTGGTCGCTTCCAACTGCATGCCGCTGACGCGCAGCACTTTGGCATCTTTTAACTTCAGCGCATCCTTAAGCTTGTCGTCGGCGTCCACCAGCAGCTTCTCACAGCCATGACAGCGGCGGGCGGCAATATCGTTCTCGGCGCCGCACTCATCGCATACCTTGAAGCGAAAGCGGAACGTACACTGGCAGCGCCGCCCTGCGTCATCCTCCACCAGCCCCTGACAGCGGCGACCAAAGTGCTCGATCACCAGCTCGCCGTCGCGCTTTCCCCAAAACAGGTTCGCGTGACCACACTCCGGGCAGGGCACCTGCACCGGTTCGCTATCGCTATCCGGCTTGGGTTCGCCTACTTCCGGGGCGTAGAGATCCCACGGGTTGCCCGCATAGTCGAGAATCAGGCACTCCTCTTTGCCCGGCGAGAGGCGCAACCCGCGACCCACGATCTGCTGATACAGGCTGACCGACTCGGTGGGCCGCAATATCGCAATCAGATCGACGTGGGGAGCATCGAAGCCGGTGGTCAGTACCGCCACGTTGACCAAATACTTCAATTGCCGCGCCTTGAAGGCCTCGATCAGCGCGGTGCGCTCGGTCGAGGCCGTGGCACCGGTAATCAGCGCGGTCTGATCGGCGGGCAGATAGCCCATGATCTCTTCGGCATGGGCGACCGTAGCGGCGAAAATCATCACCCCCTGACGGTCAGCGGCGTACGCCACCACCTGGGCAATGATGCCCGGCGTGGCGCGGCTGCTCGCCACCACACGGTTGAGCTCTTCTTCCCGAAACAGCCCGCTGGACGAGGGCGCAAGCGCCGAGAAGTCGTACCCCTCAATGGCCATATCCAGCCGCTTGGGCGCGGCCAAAAAGCCCTGCTTGACCATCAGGCGCAGCGGCTGCTCGAACACACAGTCGGCAAAAAAGCTCTCTTCCGAACCGCGCACCATGCCATGGTGATGTCGATGGTAGATAAATCCTTGGCCTAGGCGAAACGGCGTCGCGGTTAGCCCTAAAATCTTCAGCTGTGGGTTTTGGCTCTGAAGATGTTCAATCACCTGCCGATAGCTGGAGT
Source organism: Halomonas sp. MMH1-48 (assembly GCF_022348105.1). NCBI lineage: Bacteria > Pseudomonadati > Pseudomonadota > Gammaproteobacteria > Oceanospirillales > Halomonadaceae > Halomonas > Halomonas sp. MMH1-48. The sequence continues at coordinate 32,719 of NZ_JAKRFL010000003.1, read as the reverse complement.
CCTCCTCCAGCGACACACGGTGGCACTCGTCGATCACCAGTAGCGTGAAGCTGGCGTCGTTGAACTGCCCCAGGTTGCGCACCACCGACTGCACCGAGCCAAACACCACTTGGCGGTTTGCCTCTTTGCGCTTTAACCCGGCACTGAAGATATCCGCTTTCAGTCCGTAGGCCTGATATTTCCCGTGGTTCTGCTCCACGAGCTCGCGCACATGAGCCAACACCAGTACCCGCCCATGGGCGAGCCTTGCCAGCTCGGCGATGACCAGTGACTTGCCGCTACCCGTGGGTAGTACCACCACGGCGGGGGCGCTGGTAGCGCGAAAGTGGGCGACCACCCGCTTCACCGCCTCTTTTTGATAGGGGCGCAGCGAAGGCGCTGCCGCGTTAGCCAAGAAAGGCGGCCCGGAGGCCGCCTTTTCAGAATGTGTCATCCATCACCTGTCGGGTTGGTCACATGACGTTAGCCTAGCCATACCCGCGCGTTGCGGAACAGGCGCAGCCACGCACCATCGTCGGTCCACTCCGCCGGACGCCAGGAGTTGGTGACCGCACGAGTCACTCGCTCGGGGTGCGGCATCATGATGGTCACACGGCCATCTGGGGTGGTCAGGCCCGTGATACCCGACGGCGAGCCGTTGGGGTTGGCCGGGTAGCGCGTAGTGACTTGGCCGTAGTTATCGATATAGCGCAGGGCAATTTGGCTGCTCGACTGCATGCTGCGCAGGTGCGCCGTATCGCGGAACTCGGCGCGGCCTTCTCCGTGTGCCACGGCAATCGGCAGCTTGGAGCCTTCCATGCCCGCCAGCAAAATCGAGGGGCTCTTTTCTACCCGTACCATCGATACGCGCGCCTCGAACTGCTCAGACTCGTTACGCACGAAATCGGGCCAGCTTTCAGCCCCAGGAATCAGCGTCTTGAGCTGCGAGAGCATCTGGCAGCCGTTGCACACGCCCAGTGAGAAACTGTCGTCCCGAGTGAAGAAGGCCTCGAACTGCTCGCGGGCGCGCTCGTTGAACAGCACCGATTTCGCCCAGCCACCGCCTGCGCCGAGTACATCGCCGTAGGAGAAACCGCCACAGGCCACTAAGCCTTTAAACTCCTCCAGCGAGACACGACCTTCGAGGATGTCGCTCATGTGCACGTCCACCGCGTCGAAGCCCGCTTTGTGGAAGGCCCAGGCCATCTCGACCTGACCGTTGACGCCCTGCTCGCGAAGCACGGCCACGGCGGGCTTGGTGGTGTTGATATAGGGCGCGCTGATATCGTCGTTGATATCGAAGGTCGGTTCGACGCTAAGCCCTGGATCGCGCACGTCGAGCAGGTTATCGAACTCGTTTTTCGCGCACTCGGGGTTATCCCGCAGCGCCTGCATGCGGTAGCTGGTTTCGGCCCAGGTACGCTGGGTTAGCTGACGCGTAGTCTCCAACAGCGGCTCTTCGAACAGCGTCACACGCACTTGGTCGTCGTAGCGCGGGCGGGCAATCACCCCGCAGGTTTCGATACCCGCCATGGCGAACTGGGTCAGCACCTCTTCGGTGTGCTGGCGATTGACCTGAATCACCGCGCCCAGCTCTTCGGAGAACAGCGCGCTGAAGGCTTCCACCGGCTCATCGATCAGCCAGTCGAGCTTGATCTCGAGCCCGGCGTGCGCGGCAAAGGCCATCTCCAGCAGCGTCACCAGAAGGCCACCGTCGCTGCGGTCGTGATAAGCCAGCAGCTTGCCGTCGCGGTTCAGGCCCTGGATCACTTCGAAAAATGCTTTCAGATCTTCCGGGTCGTCCACATCGGGGCACTCGTCGCCCACCTGGCCGTAAACCTGCGCCAGCGCCGAGCCGCCCAGGCGGTTCTGGCCGTTCCCCAGGTCGATCAGAATCAGGTCGGACTCGTCCTGCTCCAGGTTGATCTGCGGCGTCAGCGTCGCTAGCGCGTCGGTCACCGGTGCAAACCCCGTGACCACCAGTGACAGCGGCGAGGTAATGCTTTTCTCTTCGGCGTCGTCGCCCTCTTGCCACGCGGTGCGCATGGACATGGAGTCCTTGCCCACCGGCACGGCGATCCCGAGCGCGGGGCACAGCTCCATGCCAACGGCATGAACCGCGTCGTACAGCGCCTGGTTTTCACCGGGGTGATCGGCGGCACTCATCCAGTTGGCGGAAAGCTTGATATCCGAGAGTTTGGCAATTGGCGCAGCGGCGAGGTTGGTTATCGCTTCGGCCACTGCCAAACGGGCACTGGCGGCAGGATTGATCAGCGCCACCGGCGGGCGCTCGCCCATGGCCATGGCTTCACCGGCGTGGGTATCGAAGCTCGCGGTGGTCACCGCCACATCGGCCACCGGCACCTGCCAGGGGCCGACCATCTGATCACGGGCGACTTGACCAGTGATGGAACGGTCGCCGATGGTGATCAGGAAGCTTTTCGAGGCCACCGTAGGCAGGCGTAGTACCCGGTCCATCGCTTCGCGCAGGTCCAGGTTATCCAGCATCACCCCCGACAGCTCCGGCGTTTGGCGCTCGAACGAACGGGTCATTTTTGGCGGCTTGCCAAACAGCACGCTCATGGGCAGATCGACGGGTTTGGTCTCGAAGTGGCCGTCACGCACTTCCAGATGGTGCTCCGCCTGGGCTTCGCCCACCACCGCGTAGGGGCAACGCTCGCGCTTGCACAGCGCGTCGAAGGTATCGAGATCCTCTGGAGCAACCGCCAGCACGTAGCGCTCCTGGGCTTCGTTGCACCAGATCTCTAGCGGGCTCATACCCGGCTCGGCGTTGGGCACCGCGCGCAGGTCGAACAGGCCGCCACGGTTACCGTCCTTGACCAGCTCCGGCAGGGCATTGGACAGCCCGCCCGCGCCCACGTCATGAATAAAGCGAATGGGGTTTTTCTCGCCCAGCGCCCAGCAGCGGTCGATGACCTCTTGGGCACGACGCTCGATTTCCGGGTTTTCCCGCTGCACAGAGGCAAAGTCCAGATCCGCGCTGGACTCACCGGACGCCATACTGGACGCCGCACCGCCGCCCAAACCGATCAACATCGCCGGGCCGCCCATCACGATCAGCTTGCCGCCCACTGGAATCTCGCCCTTCTGGACGTGCTGGGCACGAATGTTGCCGTAGCCACCGGCAATCATGATCGGCTTGTGGTAACCGCGACGCTCGATGCCTTCGGCACTGAGGGCATCCTGTTCATAGGTACGGAAGTAGCCGGTCAAATTGGGTCGGCCGAACTCGTTATTGAAGGCCGCACCGCCAATCGGGCCGTCCAGCATGATAGTGAGCGCCGACTGCATACGCTCGGGTTTGCCGTAATCGAAGGCCTCCCAGGGTTGCACGAACTCGGGGATACGCAGGTTGGAGACGGTAAAGCCCGCCAGGCCTGCTTTTGGCTTACCGCCGATACCGGTCGCGCCTTCATCACGAATCTCACCGCCAGAGCCGGTGGCCGCACCGGGGAAGGGGGCAATGGCCGTGGGGTGGTTATGGGTCTCCACCTTCATGAGAATGTGGATGGGCTCTTGGTGGGCGTCGTAGCGGGCGCGCTCTCCCTCGGCCCCAGTAAGCGGCGTGGGGAAAAAGCGCCCGCCATGGCTGCCTTTGATCACCGCCGCGTTATCGCTGTAGGCGGAAAGCACATTGTCCGGCGACGTGGCGAACGTGTTTTTGATCATCTTGAACAACGAATGGCTCTGAGCTTCTCCGTCGATGATCCAATCCGCGTTGAAGATCTTGTGACGGCAGTGCTCCGAGTTCGCCTGGGCGAACATCATCAGTTCTACGTCGCTGGGGTTGCGGCCAAGCTCGATGAAGGCGGCTACCAGATAATCGACCTCATCGTCTGCCAACGCCAGTCCCAGCTCACGGTTGGCGACCACCAGTGCCTCGCGGCCACCTTCCAAAATGTCGACGCTGCCCAGCGGCGCTGGCGCGTGATGAGCGAACAGCTTGCTGGCATCGGCCGCGTCGGCCAGCACGTTTTCGGTCATCCGATCATGCAGCAGTGCGCTGATCGTTTCGAGCTGTTCGGCACTGGGGGTGCCGCGCAGGCCTACGCGGTAATCGATGCCGCGCTCGATGCGGCTGATCTGGTTGAGCCCGCAGTTATGGGCGATGTCGGTTGCTTTAGAGGACCACGGTGACTGGGTACCCAGACGCGGCACGACCAAAAAACGCTGTGCGTCATCGGGGGTTGCTTGGCGCTCGCGACTGCCGTACGCCAGCAGTTCCGCCAACCGCTCCTGAGCAGCCTGATCGAGCTCGTCGTGGTGGTCGATGAAGTGGACGTAGTGGGCAGACAGTGCCTCCACCTCTGGAACACGGTCACGCAACACCGTTAACAGCCGTTCATGGCGGAAGGCGGAAAGGGCGGGTGCGCCTCGCAGTTCGAGCATATCTGGGAGCCTCTAAAGCAGGAAGAGTTCGAGCAGGAAATCACCGGGCCGCTGTGCGGCAATCCCGCTATGATACTGGAAAGCGGCGTTCACACGAAATCAACAAGGTGACAGCGTCTAACAGGCTGGGTATCGTGGCAGACTGTTCCATGTTGACAAGCCCTCATGCCGACATCGATTACCCAACACTTTCTTGCCTATTACCGGGCGTATTTCGCGATGATCGCGACATTTTTACTCTTTTTGATGCCGCGCAGTGCGTACCTGACGAGCGGTGAACATCTCGCGCAGATCCAAGCCAAAGAGTTCATCACGATCCACACTCGCAACACCCCCACCACCTATTATGAAGGCCGACAGGGCCCTACCGGTTTCGAGTACGAGCTGATGCACCGCTTTGCGGACTACCTGGGGGTCAGTCTCAACCTGAACGCGAGCCACCATCCGGAGAGCGTGCTACCCGCCGTGCGCGAACAGGGCGACCTGGGCGCCGCCGCCCTGCCCTTGCTGGCGGACTCCCCAGGCATCCACTACACCCGCTCGATCATTCACATGCAGCCCTTGGTGGTGTACCGACGCGGGCTCAACGGTATCGACGAACCCGCCGACCTCGTTGGCTTGGAGCTGGGCACGCTGAGTGAAGCGGGCACCAGCCAAGCGCTACGCTCGCTGCAGCGCGACTACCCCAACCTGAGCTGGAAGGAGTCCCACGAGCTCGAAGTGGCCGAACTACTGGCCCGCGTCGAGCGCGGCACCCTGGATGCCGCGATCATTTTCGATCACCAGTTTCGTTTGAACCGATTGTTTTTCCCTAACGTCGAGCGTGGTTTCTTTTTAGGCGAGCCGCTCTCGTTGGCGTGGGCCGTACCCAGCGGCCGGGGGCTAGGGCTGCTCGACGCCGCCAACCAGTTCCTGCAAGAGCTGCAGGAAAACGGCACGCTCGACGGGCTCGTGAGCCGCTATTTTGGTCACGATGACTACCTCGAATACGTCGGCACACGGACGTTTCTTGCCCATCTCGATGAACGCTTACCGAGCTACACCGAGCTCTTCAAACAGGCTGCCCGGGACACGGGGTTCGATTGGAAACTGCTGGCTGCCGTGGGTTACCAAGAGTCTCACTGGGACCCAACCGCCGTCTCCCCCACCGGAGTGCGTGGCCTCATGATGCTGACCAATCCCACCGCCAGCGAGATGGGCGTGGCCGACCGTACCGATGCTGCACAAAGCATCGACGGCGGCGCGCGCTACCTGCGCAGCATCAAAGATCGTCTGCCCGACAGCATTACGGGAGACGATCGACTCTATATGGCCATGGCGGCGTATAACGTGGGGCTTGGCCACCTTTACGATGCCCGTAAGATTGCCGAGATGCGTGGCGGCGATCCCGATCGCTGGCAGGACGTTCGCGCAGCGCTGCCGCTGCTGCAAGAGCGAGAGTGGCATAGCCAAACCCGCCACGGCTATGCGCGGGGCGGCGAGCCGGTGATCTACGTGCGCAACATCCGTCGCTACTACGAGATGATCGAGTACGTGGAGCGCAGCCGACAGCAATTCTTTCAGCTAGAGCAGGCCCCTGCTAGCGAAGAGCCGCTGCTGCTGTTCGATATCGTGCCACCCATCGAGCCGTAGCCCGGCTAGCGCTTCTCGGTGAAGAACTGCTTGAGCAGCCGCTTGGCGGGCGCGGCCAACACGCCGCCCGTCACCGCGATACGATGATTGAACCAGGGCTGCGCCAGCAGGTTGGCCTTCGACTCCACCATGCCGGTGCGCGGCTCAGGCGCGCCGTATACCAGCCGGGCGATACGCGCATGCACCATGGCGCCTGCACACATCATGCAGGGTTCTAGGGTCACGAACAGCATGCAGCCCTCCAGGCGGTAGTTGCCCAACCGCTGGCCCGCCTCACGCAGCGCGCGCACCTCAGCGTGGCCGCTAGGGTCGCAGCTCGCCAGCGGTGCATTATGGCCAGCGCCAATGATCTCCCCATGGGCATCCACCACCACCGCGCCCACCGGTACTTCCCCGGCGGCAAATGCCAGGTGCGCTTGGTCCATGGCGCGGTGCATGTAAAATTCATCGCTGCGTATCAAGGCAAACTCCGCTAAGGTAGCAAAACGATCGTTTTAATAGCGTGATGGCCGCACTGGGTGCGCTTCAATCATCGGTGGGATCACAGACAGCAGCAAGGATACAGAGAATGAACGATGCGCTGAAGTCACTGGTTGACTTGTTAGAGCTTGAAACCCTAGAGGAGACGCTATTTCGCGGCCAGAGCCAGGATCTGGGCTTTCCTCAACTGTATGGGGGCCAAGTATTGGGCCAAGCGCTCGCCGCAGCGGCGCGCACGGTGCCGGACGAGCGCCGCCCACACTCCCAGCATGGCTATTTTTTGCGGCCCGGCGACCCCCACCGCCCGGTGGTGTATCAGGTCGATACCATCCGCGACGGCGGCAGCTTTACCACCCGTCGTGTGACGGCCATTCAAAAAGGTCGACCGATCTTCTTCTGCAGCGCTTCTTTCCAGAGTGCTGAAGAGAGCCTCCACCATCAGCGAGCCATGCCCCAGGTGCCTACACCGGAAGCACTCATCGAGAGTGGCGATGCCAAGCACGCGCGCTTCCCCGGCCACCCGATCGAATTTTTACACTTGAAGGACAATCCGGATAGCGCTTCACCGGCGGGCCAATGTCTGTGGTTCCGTTTTGCTGGCGGGCCGCTGCCGGACGACCCGGCGCTGCATCGTCACCTGCTCTCGTATGCCTCGGATTTCAATCTGCTCACCACCGGCCTGATTCCTCACGGCATCAAGTACACCGATCCGAAACTGCGCATCGCCAGTCTGGATCATGCCCTGTGGCTGCATGAAGATACGCGGCTGGATGAGTGGCTGCTCTACGCCATCGACTCCCCCTGGACAGGCGGCGCGCGGGGCTTGGCCCGCGGTCATATCTATCGCCGCGATGGGCGTTTGGTGGCATCGACGGCGCAAGAGGGGCTGGTACGCTATCCAACTTCGTGAACCACTGTCCCAAAAACGGCAACGCCCGCGATGAGCGGGCGTTGTAAAATACCGGTCAGCACAACCCTAGACGGGGGCGCTGTAAACCCATCCTTGGGCGCTACTTTCGCCATCTGACCGCCATGGATGGTCGAAATGCCGAAATGGCAGGGAGCATTTTTCGGCCATGGCGAAAGCCCCCCGTTACGGTCTGTCCTTACCTAAGTGGCGTTGTTGATTATCCACCATACACATCATTAATAGTTTTCAGCGGGTAGTGAGCCGGATACGGCTTGCGGGCCACGCCGGAGTCGACCGCTGCTTGGGCCACTGCTGATGACACACGGGCCAGCAGGCGGATATCCACCGGCGTGGGGATGATGTAATCGCGGCCAAAGCTCATCTCGGTACGCTCGTAGGCATTGAGCACTTCCTGGGGAACAGGCTCGCGCGCCAAATCTTTCAGCGCATGAACGGCGGCCAGTTTCATGGCTTCGTTGATACGCGTGGCGCGAACATCCAGCGCACCGCGGAAGATGAACGGGAAGCCCAGCACGTTGTTCACCTGATTCGGGAAGTCCGAGCGGCCGGTGGCCATGATTACGTCCGGGCGCGCTTCGCGGGCTACGTCCGGGTGAATTTCCGGGTCCGGGTTCGTACAAGCGAAGATCACCGGGTCAGCGGCCATCTTTTTCACCTGCTCCGCCGAGAGCAGGCCCGGGCCAGAGAGGCCGATGAACACGTCCGCACCGTCGATGGCATCGTCCAGCGTACGCATGTCGGTATCGCGGGCAAACTCGGCTTTGTACTCGTTGATCCCATCGCGATCAGTGTGAATCACACCGCGACGGTCCAGCATGACCAGATTCTCTTTCTTGGCGCCGCAAGAGACTAGCAGGCGCATACAGGCAATCGCCGCCGCTCCCGCCCCCATGCAGACGATCTTCACGTCTTCGATGCGCTTGCCCGCGATATCCAGCGCGTTGAGCATACCTGCAGCGGTGACAATGGCCGTGCCGTGCTGGTCATCGTGAAAGACAGGAATGTTGCAACGCTCGATCAGGGCTTTTTCGATCTCGAAGCACTCGGGCGCTTTGATGTCTTCCAGGTTGATGCCACCCCAGGTATCGGCAATGCGCGCCACGGTGTCGATGAACGCCTGCGGGCTTTCAGCATCCACTTCGACATCCACCGAGTTGATGCCCGCAAAGCACTTGAACAGGACGCCTTTGCCCTCCATGACCGGCTTGCTGGCCAGCGGCCCCAGGTTGCCCAAGCCAAGAATCGCGCTACCGTCAGAAATGACCGCAACCAAGTTGCCCTTGCCGGTATAGCGGTACGCATTTTCCGCTTCGCGGGCGATTTCGCGAACCGGCTCGGCAACGCCTGGGCTATACGCCAGGGCCAAGTCCCGCGCTGTCGCAGTGGGCTTGGTCAGCTCCACGGAGAGCTTACCGGGAATCGGTTTAGCGTGATAATCCAAAGCTGCCTGTTTGTTTGCATCCGTCATGGTCAAGGTCTCATCAGCCTAAAGTAGAAAAGTCGTATCAGAATATAGAAAAAACCTAGGCGTCTCAAGCACGTAGTAAACTTACCTACGAAACGATCGTTTTAGCTACATTCCCAACAACTTCGGAACTTTTAAGCGATATTTGCTGCAACTTATGCTTCTCACTATTAGCCATAAAGGTTTCCTTATTGATGCATCGCAGTAATTTTGGAAATTAATTCCAGCAAACAGCGCAAACCAGTTATCCACATCCGGGCAGCAAGAGCACCCTGTGGAAAAGAGAGACAGAGGGAAGAGCGTGAAAAGGGGCAGACAGCGCGGGGGAGAAGAAGATCAATCGTTTTGAAGGTTTGGCGACGGGGGGGTAAACGAAGAACTCGCCGTTGCCATGAAAGCCTAGTTCTCTAGGGGCAAAAAGCCCACGTCATAGCGTGGGCTTTTGCACAGGGCACGCGAAGTGCCTGCGATAGACTGAATCCGTTAGGATTAGCCGCGCTTGATAGCAGCGCCAAAACGCTTGTTGAAGCGCTCTACACGGCCACCGGTGGTCGCTTGCTTCTGCTTGCCGGTGTAGAACGGGTGGCAGTTAGAGCACACGTCCAGTGCGAAGTCCTGACCAGAGGTAGAACCGACCTGGAAGCTTGCACCGCAAGAACAGTTGGCGGTGACCGTGTTGTAATTCGGGTGGATACCTTGTTTCATCTTGAGCCTCATGAGCTATATGCCGCCACCTGATCCGTTGCCAGGCACCGCATACGGGTTTGAAAAAACTGCTAACCGGTTAACCGCTCCATCCGATAGATTCAGAGCGGCCGCGCATTCTAGCAAACTAATCGCCGGAGGCCAATTGTCCGACTCTGTTTCTTCAAAGCCCTCTACATGGGGGCAGCCTCAAGGCGCTTTTCAGGTCTTAAAAGTGGCGCTACCCTCGCCGCTGCGCCGCCTGTTCGATTATCTTCCCGCACCGCGTGCGCCCGCCTGCGGCTGGCAGCCAGGGCTACGAGTGCGAGTGCCGTTTGGCCGCCGAGAGGTGGTGGGCGTGGTGGTGTCGCTTGCTACCGGCAGCGAACTTCCCCGCGCGCAGCTACGGGCCATCAGCGAAGCGTTGGATGACGCCCCCCTGCCCAGCGACTGGCAGTGGCTCTGCCACTTCGCGGCGCGTTACTACCAGCACAGCCTCGGCGATACCCTGCAGCACGCCATGCCCGCTAGGCTGCGCCAGGGTCACCCTATGGCGGGTCGCACCCAAACCCTGTGGCTTCCGCTTCCCAACGATGACACGGCCCTGGGACGCGCGCCTAAACAGGCAGCGCTTTATGCGCTTCTTCGCCAGCACCCCCACGGCCTTCCAGGCCGCGCCGTGAGCGCCCACGGTTTCACTCGGGACCAGCTATTAGCGCTGCAAAAGAAGGGCTTTACCGAGCCTCAAGAGATCACTCTGACTGCCGCGCAACCCACCGGCGGAAGCTTGCTCGCCTCCCCGTCGCTGCCGCTCAACCGTGAACAGGCCGCTGCGCTTGCCGTACTGCATGAAAAACTCGACGGCTACCACCCCTGTTTATTGGAAGGCGTGACCGGTAGTGGCAAAACCGAGATTTACCTACAGCTCATCGAAGCGCTCGCCGCCAAAGGCAAACAGTCGCTAGTGCTCGTGCCCGAAATTGGCCTCACGCCGCAAACGCTTGCACGTTTCAAAAACCGCTTTCGCGTGCCGGTGGTGGCACTTCACTCCGGCCTTACCGACCCCGAGCGTCTGGATGTCTGGGAGGCCGCTGCCAACGGCCGCGCACTGGTGATCATCGGCACCCGCTCGGCCATTTTCACCCCGCTGGCGAACCCTGGGGCAATCATCGTCGACGAAGAGCATGATGGCTCGTATAAACAGCATGACGGGCTGCGCTATCACGCACGGGATCTTGCCGTTGCTAGAGCGCACTACCACGGCATTCCGCTGCTGCTGGGCAGCGCGACGCCCTCGTTTGAAAGCCTCCAGCAGGCGCTTACGGGCGCTTACCGCCACCTGCGGCTGACCCAGCGGCCCAGCCGTCACCCGCCCGCTAAGTTAGAGCTGATCGACCTGCGTCATCAGCGCCGTCAGGGCGGGCTGCTGCCCAGCGCCATCAAAGCGATCAAAAGCACGCTTGCGGCGGGCAAACAGGCGCTGGTGTTCATCAACCGGCGTGGCTTCGCGCCGAGCCTGGCTTGTCATAGCTGCGGCTGGATGGCCGAATGCGGCCAGTGCGATGCGCGTATGACACTGCACCGCCAGCCGCCGCTACTGGCCTGCCACCACTGCGACAGCCGCCGAGCGCTGCCCGATGCCTGCCCGGAGTGCGGCAGTGGCGACTTACGCGCCTTGGGTAGCGGTACAGAGCGCACCGAAGAGACCCTTCAAGGGCTATTCCCTGACACGCCCGTCCATCGCATCGACCGCGACAGCACGCGTAAAAAAGAGAGCTTCGAGCAGGTGCTCAAAGAGATTCAGCGCGGCGAGCCCTGCCTGCTGGTGGGCACCCAAATGCTCGCAAAAGGCCATCATCTGCCCCACGTCACGCTAGTGGTCGTCGTCAACGCCGATGGAGGCCTCTATGCGGCTGACTTCCGCGCCCTGGAGCACAGTGCCCAGCTACTGGAGCAAGTGGCGGGTCGTGCTGGCCGCGCGGCCCACCCTGGACGAGTGCTGGTGCAAACCCTACATCCCGACGATCCGTACTTGGGCCAGTTAGCCGAGCACGGCTATGGCGCGCTGGCACGCAACCTGCTGGAGGAGCGACGTATCGCCAAACTGCCGCCGTTTAGCTTCATGGCGCTTCTACGCATCGAGAGTCCCCAAGAGCAGGCAGCACTTGCGCTGGCTCAGCAAGCGGCACAAGCGCTGCGCCAGTGGCTAAACGACGCCAGAGTACCGGTCCGCTGCCTGGGCCCGGTACCCGCCCCCATGGAGCGCCGCCAAAACCGCTATCACCTGCATGTCATGCTGGTAGCAGACAAACGCAGCCACCGTCATGCCGCTGCCAACTGGCTGGTACAGTGGCTCGACGCCCACCGCGAGGCGCGCAAAGTGCGCTGGTCGATCGACATCGACCCACAAACCCTGGCCTAAGGGAATACGGCTTTGAAACTGCGCGCCAATTGCCGATAATGACCGCTTTATCGCTGCATTCTCTTAGCGACTGCACACGCCGCCACCGACGACATCCGGATGTTTACATGAAAGATACGATTATTTCTCTGCTCGAAGGCGCGGTCGACGCGCTCAAGCACCAAGGCGTGCTGCCCAACGATTTAACGCCCACCATCAAAGTGGACCCGACCAAAGACAAGGCCCATGGCGACTACGCCACCAACCTCGCACTGATGCTGGCCAAGCCCTCCGGCATGAAGCCCCGCGACCTGGCGGACACCCTCGTCGCCGCCCTACCCGCCAGCGACGCCATTCAAAAAACCGAGATTGCCGGCCCCGGGTTCATCAACTTCTTTGCCGCCGCCGACGCCGCTGCACAGATCGTTGCGCAGGTGCTGGACAGCGGCGACGCCTTCGGCCGCAGCCTGATCGGCAAGGGCGAAAAAGTGCAGGTGGAGTTCGTTTCCGCCAACCCCACCGGCCCGCTCCACGTGGGCCATGGACGTGGCGCAGCGATTGGCGACTGTCTCTGCCGCCTGCTGGAAGCCACCGGCTATGACGTCACCCGCGAGTTTTACTACAACGACGCGGGCGCGCAGATCAAAAACCTGGCGCTCTCCGTTCAGGCCCGCGCCAAACAGCTTGGCCCCGACGATGCCAGCTGGCCAGGAGATGGCTATCGCGGCGAATACATCATCGACGTCGCCAACGACTACATGGCCGGCAAGACCGTCACCGCCGACGACCGGGAAGTGACCGCCAAAGCCGACGCCGACGATCTGGAGGCCATCCAGGCCTTCGCCGTAGCGTGGCTGCGTCGCGAGCAGGATCTCGACCTCAAAGCCTTTGGCGTCGAATTCGACGTCTACTTCCTGGAGTCCTCGCTGTACGACGACGGCAAGGTCGAGGCCACCGTCGAGAAGCTGGTTGCCAATGGCCACACCTACGAAGAAGACGGCGCCATGTGGCTGCGCACCACCGACTTCGGTGACGACAAAGACCGCGTGATGCGCAAGCGCGAAGGGGGCTACACCTACTTCCTTCCCGACGTGGCGTACCATCTCGACAAGTGGCAGCGCGGCTTCACTACCGTCATCAACGAGCAGGGTGCCGATCACCACTCCACCGTGACGCGGGTGCGGGCGGGCCTACAGGCACTCGAAGTCGGCATCCCCAAGGGTTGGCCCGACTACGTGCTGCATCAAATGGTGATGGTCACCCGCTCAGGGGTCGAGGTGAAGCTCTCGAAGCGGGCGGGCAGCTACGTCACCGTGCGCGACCTGATCGACGAAGTCGGCCGCGATGCCACGCGCTTCTTCCTGGCGGCGCGCCGCGCCGATTCTCAGCTGACCTTTGACATCGACCTCGCCCGCTCGCAGTCGAACGACAACCCGGTTTACTACATTCAGTACGCCCACGCGCGGGTGTGCAGCATGCTGCGCAAAGCCGAAGAGGCTGGCCACCCCTTCGATCACGGTATCGCCACGGCCCATTTGGCACTGCTCGACAGCGATCAAGAAAAGGCGGTGCTAAACCGCTTGGCCCGCTATCCCGAGGTGGTAGAGCACGCCGCCAAAAACCGCGAGCCCCAGCAAGTCGCCCAGTACCTTTTGGATTTGGCCGGTGACTTCCACACCTGCTACAACGCGGTCAAAGTGATGGTCGACGACGACACCCTGCGCAACACCCGCTTGGCGCTGGGCTTGGCAGTGCGCCAGGTGCTGCGCAACGGTCTCGATCTGATGGGCGTCAGCGCCCCAGAGGAGATGTAAGTCATGGCCAGCCCGCGTAACAAACCCGCTCGCCGCGGAGCCACTACGCAGCGCAAGTCGGCCCGCCGCTCCGGCGGCGGGCTACGACTACCCGGCTGGCTATGGGGGATTGCCGGGGTGGCCGCTGGTTTCTTCCTGGCGCAGCATCAGCACGGCACGGCCCCTTGGCAAGAGCAGCGCGAAGCCCCTCAAGCCACGGTACTGCCTAAACCGGCAGGAAGCGATGAGCGCAGCGCCGCGCGGCAAACGGAAACGCCCGCCGAGCAGGCAATGCCCACCTTCGAATTCTACACGCTGCTGCCCGAGACCGAAGTCATCGCGCCGGGCGGGGCCATTCCCTCCAACGTCACACCGCCCACCGTGGCAGCCAGTGACGAGGACACCGGGAGCGATACGGCCACTACTGACCCATCAGAAAGTACCGCAAGCACCCCAGGAAGCGCGGCGGACGACCCCATTGCCCAGGTCATTGCAGCCAACACGCGTCCAAGTGACCAGGCCTCAGCCGTCCAACAATCACCGGCCAGCGCAACGAACCGCTACATGCTGCAGGCGGCCTCGTTTCGAGAGCTCAGTGATGCCGAACAATTGCGCAGCCGCCTACGCAACCTGAGCTTGCTGGCGCAAATCAGCGAGGTGCAAGCCAACGGCGATACCTGGCACCGGGTTCAGGTCGGCCCTTACGACGACACTCGCGAGCTCAACCGCGCCCAAGACCTGATGAGCACCCAAGGCATCGAGCCGCTGCTGATTCAGCTACAGAACTAATTCCCAAGGCGCTATTCGCCTCTCTCCACGCTTTATTGGGTGGCTTTCGCCTGCGGGCGGTTGATTTTTTATCGGCCGCCCGCATTTTGTTGGGAATCGCTTTTTATGCGGCCGCCAGTGCGGCCGATCAGTCATCGGGAGCGCGCCTCCCCCAAGGAGTTATCTCCATGACCACGATTGTTTCCGTTCGCCGCGGTAATCAAGTTGCCCTGGCAGGCGACGGTCAAGTTTCCCTCGGCAACACCGTCATGAAGGGCAATGCCAGCAAAGTACGCCGCCTATATCGCGGCAAGGTGCTGGCCGGTTTCGCCGGCGGTACCGCCGATGCGTTTACCCTGTTCGAGCGTTTCGAAGCGCAGCTCGAGAAGTACCAGGGCCACTTGACCAAAGCCGCCGTCGAGCTCGCCAAAGATTGGCGCACCGACCGCGCCCTGCGACGTTTGGAAGCGCTGCTGGCGGTCGCCGACCACAGCGCTTCGCTGATCATTACTGGGAACGGGGACGTGGTCGAGCCCGAGCGTGGCATCATCGCCATTGGCTCCGGCGGCAACTACGCCCAGGCCAGCGCCCGTGCGCTGCTCGAAAACACCGAGCTTTCGGCACGTGAGATTACCGAAAAATCCCTCGCCATCGCGGGTGACATCTGCGTATTCACCAATCACCACGTGACGCTCGAAGAGCTGAATATCAACGACCGTTGAGGCCCCTTTATGACTCAGATGACACCCCGCGAAATCGTTCATGCGCTCGACCAGTACATCATCGGCCAGCAGGATGCCAAGCGCGCCGTGGCCATAGCCTTACGTAATCGCTGGCGTCGCATGCAGCTCGATGACGAGTTGCGCCCGGAAGTCACGCCGAAAAACATTTTGATGATTGGTCCCACCGGCGTCGGCAAGACCGAAATCGCTCGCCGTCTGGCGAAGCTGGCCCGTGCGCCGTTCATCAAAGTAGAAGCCACCAAGTTCACCGAAGTGGGCTACGTAGGCCGCGACGTCGAGTCGATCATCCGCGACCTGATGGAAGCCGCCATCAAAATGGTTCGTGAGCACGCCAAAGAGGAAGTGGGCCATCGCGCTGAAGACGCCGCCGAAGACCGTGTGCTCGACGCGCTGCTACCGCCGCCCCGTGGCCAGGAAGACAAGTCGCGCGAAGAGAGCAGTACGCGCCAGAGTTTCCGCAAAAAGCTGCGTGAAGGCCAATTGGATGATAAAGAGATCGATATCGAAATCTCGTCGCAAGGCCAGGGTATCGACATCATGACCCCACCGGGCATGGAAGAGATGACCAGCCAGCTGCAGAGCCTGTTCTCCAACATGGGGCAGCAGAAGCGCGAGCAGCGCCGCGTGACCGTCAAAGAGGCGCTGGTGCTGCTACGTGATGAAGAGGCCGGCAAACTGGTCAACGAAGAAGAGATCAAAGCCCGCGCGGTGGAAGCCGTCGAACAGCACGGCATCGTCTTCCTGGACGAGATCGACAAGGTCGCCAAGGGCAGCGGTCAATCCAGCGGTGGCGAAGTATCTCGTGAAGGCGTGCAGCGCGACCTGCTGCCACTGATCGAAGGCTCGACGGTATCGACCAAGTACGGCATGGTCAAAACCGACCACATCCTGTTCATCGCTTCTGGGGCTTTCCACCTGTCGCGCCCGTCGGACCTGATTCCGGAACTGCAGGGTCGCCTACCCATCCGCGTCGAGCTGGATGCGCTCACACCGGGCGACTTCAAGCGAATTCTCACCGAGCCTTCCGCCTCGCTGACCAAACAGTATCAAGCGCTGCTGGCCACCGAAGGGCTCGACGTCGAATTCACGCCCGACGGCATCGAGCGTATTGCCGAGATCTCCTGGCAAGTGAACGAAGGTACCGAAAACATCGGCGCTCGCCGTTTGCACACGGTGATGGAGCGGCTGCTCGAAGAGGCATCGTTCAAGGGAGGCGACATGGATAGCCCGCTGGTGATCGATAGCGATTACGTCAACGCTCAGCTCGGCGAACTGGCGGTCGATGAGGATCTGTCGCGCTACATTCTCTAAGCGCCACTATCGGTAGAACCCCGGTCGCCTTCCCGCTTGACGGGTAGGCGACCTTTGCGATTGATCGTTACGAGGTGCTGCATCCATGAACGCCCCCACACCCACTCGGGTTCACTATCATAAGCAGGCACGTGAGCTGGAGCTTGGCTACGCCAGTGGCGAGACGTACCGGCTCCCCGTCGAACTGTTACGGGTCTACTCTCCTTCTGCCGAAGTGCGGGGTCACGGCGGCGACACGGCCGTTCTGCAGGTAGGTAAAAAAGACGTTGGCTTACAAAATATCACCCAAGCCGGTAATTACGCCCTCAAGCTGCACTTCGACGACGGCCACGATAGCGGCTTGTATAGCTGGAACTACCTCTTCGACCTGGCCACCCACCAAGACGCTTATTGGCAAAATTATCTCGAACGCTTGGAAGCGGCAGGCGCTTCCCGTGAGCCTGCAGGCATTCAATTCAAACAGCTGTGACGCGGTGCCCCAGGTGCAGCGCAGACAAATCGGGGTCGAGAAGGCTACAATGTTGCCAACCATGACTTGCGATGACCTAACGGTCGACAACTAACGCCTCGAACTCGGGAGCCAGAGCCCCATGAGCCCCACGGAAAAGCGCACTACCCATTTTGGCTACCAAGAGGTGCCGGTCGACGAAAAAGCCTCCCGCGTGGCTGACGTCTTTCACTCGGTGGCCGCTCGTTACGACGTGATGAACGACCTGATGTCCATGGGCATCCACCGCGTGTGGAAGCGGCTGACCATCGAGCGTGCAGGCGTCCGCCCAGGGCATCAGGTGCTCGACATTGCGGGCGGCACCGGCGATCTTACCCTCAAGTTTTCCCGTCTCGTCGGCCCACGTGGCAAAGTGGTGCTGGCCGACATCAACGCCTCCATGCTCAACGTCGGTCGCGATAAACTGATGGATAACGGTGTGGGGGGTAACGTCGAGTACGTGCAGGCCAATGCCGAGTGCCTGCCCTTCCCCGACAACACGTTCGACTGCATCACCATCGCCTTTGGCCTGCGTAACGTCACCGATAAAGATGCGGCGCTGCGCTCCATGGCGCGGGTACTCAAGCCAGGCGGGCGCTTGCTAGTGCTGGAATTCTCCAAACCCAATAACCCGCTGCTCTCCAAAGCCTACGACGAATACTCCTTCCGCTTGCTCCCCAAAATGGGCGAACTGGTCGCGGGAGATGGCGAGAGCTACCGCTATTTGGCCGAGTCGATTCGCATGCACCCGGATCAAGAGACGCTCAAGGGCATGATGGAGAGCGCTGGCCTGGAGCGGGTGGAGTACACCAACCTGACCGGTGGTATCGTTGCCCTCCACCGTGGCATCAAACTATGACCCCTTGGAACATGAGGTCAGTATGCTAGTCACCCCGACCCTGCTGTTGGCCGGATGTGAACGCACGATCAATGCTCTGCTCTCCCGAGACCCTGCGGCGCCTAACCGTTTGGCGACGCTAGCGGGCAGCCGCTTGCTGATTCGACTGGAGAAGCCCCACCTCGCGCTATTGATCTGCTATCACGTGTCAGGCATCGACCTACAGCACGGCGATGAGGTGGAGGAAACCGATGTCGATGCCGTAGTGGAACTGACCCCCGAAACGCTCTCCGAATGGCTGAGCGGCGCGTCCATCGAACGGCTGATGTTCGATGGCAAGCTCGCCGTGCGCGGCCGTCTCCATCTGCTGGAGGCAACCCGCGATCTGCTGTTCGATCTGGATATCGACTGGGAGGGCGAGCTGGCCCACTGGCTGGGCGATATGCCCGCCCACTCGCTGGCAGAAGGGATTCGCCGCGCCGCACGCTGGGGACTGCGTGCCAAAGACGAGCTGCTGCAGGATGTCTCGGAGTATGTCTTTGAGGAGGCTCGCCTACTGCCCGGCCGCCAACAGCGCGACGTGCTGCGCGACCATCTGACCGAACTAGAGATCGCCACCGACCGACTGGAAGCACGGTTGGCACGCTTGCATAAGCGGCTGACCCAACCAGCAGCGCCCTCAACGCCTAAGCCTTCAACGCCTAAGGAGCAGCGCGGATGAGCCTGCGGCTGTTTAAAATCGTCTGGGTCGTCACGCGGCACCGATTGGATACCTTGATTCCCGCCGAGCGCTTGCCGCTATGGATACGCCTACTGCTCAAACTGTCCCCGCTGCAGTTGGTACCCGTTGGGCAGCGCAGCCGTGGCGAGCGTTTGCGTTTGGCACTGGAGGCGCTGGGACCGATTTTCATCAAGTTCGGTCAGATGCTCTCTACCCGCCGGGACTTGCTGCCGGAAGACATCGCCGACGAGCTAAAGCGTTTGCAGGACCAAGTGCCGCCCTTCCCTGGCGAGCTGGCCGCTGCAAGGGTGGAGAAAGAGCTCGACATGACGCTTCCGGAGGCCTTTGCCGCCTTCGAACGCGTTCCACTGGCCTCGGCCTCGATTGCCCAAGTCCACGCCGCCACGTTGCACAGTGGCGAGGATGTGGTGGTCAAAATCATTCGCCCTGGCATCGACCGCATCATGCGCCAAGACATGGGCTTGATGTACCAAGTGGCCAAGCTGCTGGCCAAAGTGCCCGACGCCCGACGCTTACGGCCGGTCGAAGTGATCCGCGATTACGAGGCCACGCTGTTCGACGAGCTGGATCTCTATAAAGAAGCTGCCAACACCTCCCAGCTCAAGCGTAATTTCAAAGACTCACCGCTGCTATTCGTACCGACGATCTATTGGCCCTACACCCGTCGCCACGTCATGGTGCAGGAGCGTATTCGCGGCGTCCCGGTCGCCGATCTGGAGACGCTCATCGCACGGGGTACGAACCTGAAAAAGCTCGCCGAGCGCGGGGTGGAAATCTTCTTCACCCAGGTATTTCGCGATAACTTTTTCCATGCCGACATGCACCCCGGCAACATCTTCGTGAACTGCGACGACCCAGAGGATCCGCAATATATCGCCATCGACTGCGGTATCGTCGGCAGCCTCACTCGGGAAGATCAGGACTACTTGGCGCGTAACCTGCTCGCATTTTTTCATCAGGATTACTACGAAGTCGCCGCGCTGCACATCGAGTCGGGGTGGGTCGGTGAAAACACCCGCGCCAACGAGTTTGCCGCCGCCATTCGTACGGTATGCGAGCCCATTTTGGAAAAGCCGCTCAAGGACATCTCGTTTGGACAGGTGCTGCTCGGACTGTTCCAGACCGCCCGACGCTTCAATATGGAAGTGCAGCCGCAGCTGGTGCTGCTACAAAAAACGTTGCTCAATATCGAAGGTCTGGGCCGCCAGCTCTACCCGGAGCTGGATCTCTGGAGCACCGCCAAGCCCTATCTAGAAAAGTGGATGAAAGAGCGGGCAGGCATTGGTGGCCTGTGGCAATCGCTCAAGCGCCAAGCGCCAGAGCTGTCGCATCAACTGCCCGAGCTGCCGGTGCTGGCCCATCAAGCGCTGAGCCGTATGGAGCACGAACACCGCCAGCGCCATCAGCAGGTCACGGCGATTAGTCAGATGCGCCGCCAAATGAGCCAGCAAAGCAAACGTCAGCACCGTTTACGCATTGGATTGGCCTTGGTCGCCATTGCCCTGGCCTGGCAGCCGCTCAGCAGTTGGGCCGCTACCCAGGACTGGCCGATCCTAGCCGCCGCCGGAGCGGGCTTACTCCTTCTGTTATGGCATTGATACGCTGACATCACTTGACGAAACGACGCCGCCGATCGATAAAGAGAACACCATGACCGACGCTAACCACGCTCCCGTACTCGACGCCCTTGCTGAGGTTTTAAAGCAGCGTCGCCACGCCAATCCAGAAGATTCTTATGTTGCCTCCTTGCATCATAAGGGTTTGAACAAGATACTCGAAAAAGTCGGTGAAGAAGCGACCGAAACGCTGCTGGCCGCCAAGGACGCCGAGCACGGCAGCGACGAGGCCCGTGAAGCGTTGATCGCCGAAACGGCCGACCTGTGGTTTCATAGCCTTGTCATGCTGTCGCATCTGGATCTCGACCACCAGCGAGTACTCGATGAGCTCGCTCGACGGTTCGGGGTCTCAGGTCACGACGAGAAAGCATCCCGATCACAACGTTAACCCTGCTCCCATGAGGAAATGCATATGTTAGGTGGTATCAGTATTTGGCAGTTGCTGATTGTTCTGGGCATCATCATCCTGATTTTCGGCACCAAAAAACTACGTAACGTGGGCACCGACCTAGGCGGTGCCGTCAAAGGCTTCAAGAAAGCCATGCACGAAGAGGAGAAAGAGGGCGACAAGAAGGATGCCGATCAGCCTCAAGCCAAGGTGAGCCACGAAGACACCGGCAACACCTACGACGTGCAGGCCGAAGAGAAACGCGCCGCTGCCGACCGCGACGAAGAGCGCAAATAAGCCATGCTGGATATCGGTTTCCTTGAACTCATGCTCATTGGCATCGTGGCGCTGCTGGTGCTCGGCCCTGAGCGGCTGCCCAAAGCAGCACGCACGACGGGGCTATGGATCGGCAAGATCAAGCGTACGGTATCCGGCATGCAGCGTGAGATCAGCGCCCAGTTGGAGGCAGAAGAGCTGCGCCAAAAGCTGAACGAGCAGCAGAAAAAGCTCGATGATAGCTTGAAGAAAGCCAAGCAGGACGTGGAGAGCATTGCCGAGTCTCCCGAGCCTAGCGGTCAAACGACCAAGCGCCAACAGGCAACCGAGCAGCGCGTGGCTAACGCTAGCGCCCGGCTGGACGACGCGCTCAAAACGGTGCGCGAAGAAGATACCCCTACCACTAAAACAGCCGATCATCATAAGGATAGCAACCCCCAATGAGCATGTCTGGCGATTCTCAGGAGCCGCACAACGACCAAAGCCAAGCGCCTCTCATTGAGCATCTGATCGAGCTGCGTTCGCGTTTGATGAAAGCCGTCGTGGTAATCCTGGTGGTGTTTCTCGGGCTGTACGCGTTTGCCAATGACATCTACAGCTTCGTGGCGGATCCGTTGATGTCGCTGCTGCCGGAAGGCTCGCAGATGATCGCCACCGAGGTGGCGTCGCCGTTCTTGGCGCCGTTCAAGCTGACCCTGGTGGTGGCCGTCTTCATCGCCATTCCGTTCGTCTTGCATCAAGCCTGGGCGTTCGTGGCGCCGGGGCTGTACGACAACGAGAAAATGCTGGCCATTCCCATTTTGGTCTCCAGCGTGGCGCTGTTTTATGCCGGTGCAGCCTTTGCCTACTACGTGGTGTTTCCGCTGCTGTTCGAGTTCTTCACGCAAACCGGCCCGGAAAACGTCGCGGTGATGACCGACATCAACCAGTATCTCAATTTCGTCTTGAAACTGTTCTTTGCCTTTGGGGTCGCCTTCGAAATTCCCATTGCCACGTTTCTACTGATTTTGTCCGGCGCTACCACCGTCGAGAGCCTCTCCAAAAAGCGCCCCTATATCGTGCTGGGTTGCTTCGTGATCGGCATGCTGCTGACGCCGCCGGATGTCATCTCACAAAGCCTGCTGGCCATTCCCATGTATCTGCTTTACGAAGTCGGCCTGCTGTTTGGCCGCTTGGTACGCAAACGACGCGCAGAGGCCGACACCGACGAGTAGGCGTCATCGCCCTTGCGACGTTCCACTAAAAAGCCTCTGCCATCCCACGATGACAGAGGCTTTTTCCCTACGAGTGGCCCCGCGCATGCGCTAGTGTGCCCCTCACCCCATCATTTCATCGATACGATCCACCAGCTTGAAAATCCCCGTCGCGGCTTCGCTAATACGCGTGGCGAGCATGTAGGCCGGGGTCGTGACCACCCGGTGCTCGTGATCCACGACGATATCTTCCACGCCGCAGCTACGGTGCAGACCACCCATAGCGCTGATCGCCCCTGACACGCCCGGATCATGGCCAACGGTCACGGCAATCCCATCGCCCAACAGGCGCGGCACCATTACCGGAGCAATACACATCAAGCCGATGGGCTTGGCGTCTTCTTTGAAGCCGGCAAGCGCTTCTTTCACGCTCTCCAAGACCTGCATGCTGTCGCCCTGCGTGGCAAAGTCAGAGAGATTTTTGGCGACCCCAAAACCACCCGGCACGATGACCGCATCGAAATCGTCGGCCTCCAGCTCGTTAATCGGGCTGATATCACCACGCGCCAAACGGGCCGATTCCTGCAGCACGTTGCGGCTCTCCCCCTCCACTGGCGACTGGTCCAAATGGTTGATCACATGATGTTGCGCTACGTCCGGGGCAAAACAGCGATAGCCGATACCCAATTGATCCAAACGCAACAGCGTCAGCGTCGTCTCATAGATTTCCGAGCCATCGAAGACGCCACACCCCGCCAATACGACCGCTACCTGCTTTGTCATGTTTATCTCCTTGCGTGAGCCATTCGTGCGGCTGAAGGGCTCACTTTAGACAGTCTCCATCGCCGCCACAAGGCGGCTTTCGCTGCATAGCATGGCTGATATACTCACAGCAAGCCTTAGACAAGGCACCCACATAGCTACTGCTTGGAGAGAGCCGTTGACTACCTCAACCCCACGCCACTTCCCCGCCACCCGGATGCGCCGCATGCGCCGGGACGATTTTTCGCGCCGCTTGATGCAAGAGTCGACGCTGACGCCCAATGACTTGATCCTACCGGTCTTCGTTCTGGAAGGCGAAAATCAGCGTGAAGCGGTGGCTTCCATGCCTGGCGTCGAGCGGCTCTCGATCGATCTACTCATCGAGCAGGCCCGAGAGGCGTATGCGCTGGGTATTCCCGCGCTGGCGCTATTCCCCGTCATTGGCGCCGAGCAAAAAAGCGAACTGGCCGAAGAAGCCTACAACGCCAACGGGCTAGTTCAGCGCAGCGTGCGCGCACTCAAGCAGGCGCTACCGAAGCTGGGCATCATTACCGATGTAGCCCTGGACCCCTACACCAGCCACGGTCAGGATGGCATTCTCGATGAGCACGGCTACGTTCAAAACGACCGCACCGTCGATACGCTGCTCAAACAAGCGCTCTCCCATGCCGAAGCAGGCGCTGACGTAGTCGCACCCTCCGATATGATGGATGGTCGCATTGGTGCCATTCGCCAAGTGCTAGAGCAAGAACACCTGCACAACGTGCGCATTATGGCCTACAGCGCCAAGTACGCCTCAAACTACTACGGCCCCTTCCGCGATGCGGTCGGCTCGGCAACCAACCTTGGCAAGGCGGACAAACGCACCTACCAGATGGATCCCGCCAACGGTGACGAAGCGTTGCACGAAGTGGCCATGGACATCGCCGAAGGTGCCGATATGGTGATGGTCAAGCCGGGTATGCCCTACCTAGACGTGGTGCGTCGGGTCAAAAGCGAGCTGCAGGTGCCCACCTTTGCTTACCAAGTGAGTGGCGAATACGCCATGCACCGAGCCGCCTTCGACAACGGCTGGCTGGAGGCCGAGCCGGTGATTCTGGAGTCGCTGATGTGCTTCAAGCGGGCGGGGGCCGACGGTATTTTGACCTACTTTGCATTGGAGGCCGCACGTCTACTGCAGCGCTGAGCGACGTTTATGCCCTTTAGATGACAACCGAGTGACACTCGTTTGTCATCTTTCCCCCGCATACTGCTTTAATGAACGTTATAACGCTATGATGGGCCAGTACCACGACTGCGGGGGCAACCATGGACGACAACGCAACAGATTCCACGTCGACACTATCGTCGACGTTACCGCCCAGTGAGACATCGAGCAGCGACGTCGATATCGTGCCGCTGCGCATCAACCGCACCCCCACGGGTGTACAGGCCAAAGAGTCGCATGTCGAAGCCGATTTGGACGACCCGCAGCTCTACTTCAATCGCGAGCTGTCACACCTACAGTTCAATATCCGTGTCTTGGAGCAGGCGTTGGACGACGCCCACCCGCTACTCAACCGGCTGATGTTCCTGCTCATCTTCTCCTCCAACATGGATGAGTTCTTCGAAATTCGCGTCGCCGGGCTCAAGCACCAGATGGCCCTGGGCGACGACACCACCGCCGCCGATGGCCGCTTACCAAAAGCCGTATTGGCCGAGATCTCCGAGGTCGCTCACCAGCAGATTGCCCGTCAGTACGAGATTCTCAACGACACGCTGCTGCCCGCGCTGGAGGCTCAGGGGCTGCGTTTTCGCCGTCGCGATCAGTGGAATGACAAACAAAAGGCCTGGGTACGTGACTTTTTCGATAACGAAATCATGCCGGTCATCAGCCCCATTGGCCTCGACCCCTCCCACCCCTTTCCGAGGCTGGTCAACAAGAGCCTCAATTTCATCGTCGAACTGGAAGGCAAAGATGCCTTTGGCCGCTCAGGGGGCATGGCGATTCTACCCGCCCCACGCTCATTACCGCGACTGATGGCACTGCCCAAAGAGCTGTGCGCCGAAGGATTCTCCGAGTACGTCTTCTTGTCATCGATGATTCATGCACACGCCGAGGAGCTCTTTCCCGGTATGCGCGTGCGGGGCTGCTATCAGTTCCGCCTGACCCGTAACGCGGACATGACGGTCGACCCCGAAGAAGTGTCCGATCTAGCCTCAGCCCTGCGCGGTGAGCTGTTGGCCAGGCGCTACGGCAGCGGTGTGCGTTTGGAAGTCGCCGACAACTGCCCTGACGATTTGATCGACTTCCTCCTGCGCCAATTCGACCTAGAAAGCGGCGATCTTTATCGCGTCCAGGGACCCGTAAACTTGACCCGAATGATGGCCGTGCTGGGCGATGTCGACCGTCCCGAACTGCTCTACCGCCCGTTCACCCCCAGCGTACCCAAGGTGCTGAAAGGCGGCAGCTTGTTCAGCGCCATCGCTAAAAACGATATCTTGCTGCACCATCCCTTCCAATCCTTCTCGCCTATCGAAGACCTGCTGCGTGAAGCAGCCCGTGACCCCGACGTATTGGCCATCAAACAAACGCTTTACCGCACCGGCTCCGAATCGCCCATCGTCAGTGCCCTGGTGGATGCCGCCAGCCAGGGCAAAGAAGTCACTGTGGTGATCGAGCTGCGGGCGCGCTTCGACGAGGCGGATAACCTGCAGCTAGCGTCACGCCTGCAGGAAGCGGGTGCGATCGTGATTTACGGCATCATGGCGTACAAAACCCACGCCAAGATGCTGCATATCGTGCGCCGCGAAAAAGGCGAGCTGCGCCACTACGCGCACCTGGGCACCGGCAATTACCACTCCAAGACGGCCAAGCTCTACACCGATTACAGCCTGCTGACCGCCAACCAGACACTGTGTGCCGACGTGCATAAAGTCTTTCAGCAGCTTTCCGGTATGGGCCGGGCGCGTAAGATCGATACGCTGTTACACGCACCCTTTACGCTACACGAACGCCTCGTCGAGATGATCGACCGCGAGGCTCAGGTGGCGCGTAAGGGTAAACGTGGCCATATCATCATCAAATGCAACTCGTTGACTGAGCCCAAGTTGATCAAGGCGCTGTACCGCGCATCGCAAGCGGGCGTGGAGTGCGATTTGATCATTCGTGGCATGTGCTGCTTGAAACCGGGTATTCCGGGCGTGTCGGACAACATACGCGTCCGCTCAATCATTGGTCGTTTTCTCGAACATACCCGAGTATTTCACTTCCACAACGACGGCAAACCGGAAATCTGGTGCTCCAGCGCGGATTTCATGTCGCGCAACATGTTCCACCGGGTCGAAACCTGCTTTCCGCTGCTGGATAAGAAACTGGCCACCCGGGTACGCAAAGACCTGGAAACGTACCTCGTGGATAACTGCCAGAGCTGGCTGTTACAGAGTGACGGCAGCTACCAGCTACAGGACCCTGGTAGCGGCGACGCGATTAGCGCTCAGGAAACGTTGCTATACGCCTACGCGTCGAAGAGCTGACGACAACGCCCCGCTGTGGTACGCAGCGGGGCGAAGGTGAGAGGTGTTGGATCTAGGCGTAGCGCTGGCGTAGCTGCAAGGCAGCCTCGACCATATTGGCCAATGCAGGCTCGACTTCGGCCCAGCGGCGGGTTTTCAATCCGCAGTCCGGGTTGATCCATAGCCGTTCGGCTGGGATTTTCTTCAACGCTCTCTCCATGAGTGACACCATCCACGCTATATCGGGAATATTCGGCGAGTGTATATCGTAGACACCTGGCCCGATTTCATTGGGATAGGCAAAGTCCTGAAACGCATCCAGCAGTTGCATGTCCGAACGCGATGTCTCGATGGTGATTACGTCGGCATCCAGCGCGGCAATGGCGCCGATGATATCGTTGAATTCCGAGTAGCACATGTGAGTATGGATCTGGGTACTGTCGGCTACCCCGGCAGCACTCAGTTGAAAGCTCTCGACGGCCCAATTCAGATACGTTTGCCACTCGCTCTGGCGAAGCGGCAGCCCCTCGCGCAGCGCCGGTTCGTCGATTTGAATAATAGAGATGCCCGCTGCTTCCAGATCGCAAACTTCATCCCGCAGGGCCAGAGCAATTTGGCGGCAGGTGGTCGCACGGGGCTGATCGTCGCGCACGAACGACCATTGCAAGATCGTCACCGGCCCAGTCAACATGCCCTTCATCGGCGTTTGGGTCAGCGACTGGGCATACTCGCTCCAGCGCACGGTCATCGGCGTAGGCCGCGATACGTCGCCCACGATGATCGGCGGCTTCACACAACGGGTGCCGTAGCTTTGCACCCAGCCAAAGCGGGTAAACGCAAAACCGTCGAGCTGCTCGCCAAAGTACTCCACCATGTCGTTACGCTCGGCTTCACCGTGCACCAACACGTCCAAGCCGAGCGCTTCCTGGCGCGCTACCGCATGGGCGATCTCTTCGCGCATCTTCGCTTCATAGTCCGTCTGACTGAGCTCACCCGCTTTGAACGCCCGACGTGCAGCACGGATGGCATCCGTCTGCGGGAAGGAGCCAATCGTGGTGGTGGGAAACAGAGGCAGTGCCAGCAGCCGTCGCTGGGCCTGTGTGCGCTCGACGTAGGGTGACTGACGCTGGCTATCTGCGGAC
This sequence comes from Halomonas sp. MMH1-48, assembly GCF_022348105.1. Taxonomy (NCBI): domain Bacteria; kingdom Pseudomonadati; phylum Pseudomonadota; class Gammaproteobacteria; order Oceanospirillales; family Halomonadaceae; genus Halomonas; species Halomonas sp. MMH1-48. The sequence continues at coordinate 5,183 of NZ_JAKRFL010000003.1, read as the reverse complement.
GTCACGGCGGCCAAACGCTCGCCCACGGCGGGCTGGCGGGTACGCGGCGACTCGCGCCGTGCATCCAGCGCACGGGTGGCATCGCTCAACCGCTGCTCATCCTCCGGCGTGGCGCGGTTATCGATCAGCCGCGCTAGCGTCACCACCTCATCCAGCTTTTGGCGGGCAAACGCCAGCCAGTTCAAAAGCTCGGCGTCCAGCTCGGTCTCTTGACGCAGGTCGACCGGCACGTGAAGCAGCGAGCAGCTAGGCGCGAGCCACAACCGCTTACCTAGCCGCACTTTCAGTGGTAGCAACCGCTCGCGCAGCGTGGCCAAGTCAGCGCGCCAGATGTTCCGTCCATCGACCAACCCCACCGACAGTACCTGCTGGGGGCTCAACCGATCGATCACATCCGCCACCTGCTCAGGAGCTCGCACGGCATCGATGTGTAGCCCCTCCACCGGCAACCGCGTCGCGAGCGGAAGGTTATCGCCCAGCGAACCGAAGTACGTGGCGACCAACAGCTTCAGCGGTGTCGACTGTAAGCGAAAGTAGGCACGCTCGTAAGCCTGCTGCCAGGAGAGCGGCAAATCCTGTACCAGCGCAGGCTCATCGAGTTGCACCCACTCGACGCCTTGCGTCGCTAGGCGGGACAGTGCCTCGCTGTAAACGTCCAAAACGCTATCGAGCAGGTCGAGGCGGTCGAACTCGCTCCCCTTGGCTTTACCCAACCATAGCCAAGTCAGTGGGCCGATTAGCGTCACTTTGGGCGTAAAGCCCGCTTTCAACGCTTCATCCACCTCGTCAAACAGCCGCGAGGAGGCTAAGGTAAACGTCTGGTCACGATGCAGTTCCGGCACTAGGTAGTGGTAGTTGGTATCGAAATATTTGGTCATTTCACAAGCGGCCGCTGGCGTACCGCTCGGTGCGCGGCCACGGGCCATACGAAAGGCGGTATCCAGGTCGATACAGCCTGCGTTCACTTCATCCTCAGCCTGAAAGCGGCCAGGCACCGCCCCTAGCAACACGGAGACGTTTAGCACTTGATCGTAAAAGGCGAAGTCACCCACGCTGACCATGTCCAAGCCGGCCGCCTGCTGGGTTTGCCAGTGGGCAAGACGCAGTGCTTGACCTGCGGCTTCCAGCTCATCGCGACGGACCTCGCCCTTCCAGTAGGCTTCAGTGACTTTTTTCAGCTCGCGCTGTGCTCCGATACGGGGATAGCCGAGAATATGCGACACTGTCATGATGAATCCTTCCAACGTGAATGATTTCACACAGTTTGAGCACCGCACAAACATGAATCAAACTAAAGATTCTAATACCAACCATGAAAATTAGTCACAATGATTGAACTACGCCACCTGCGCACACTACTGGCCCTACGCGAGACCGGCTCGCTCGTCGAAGCTGCTGAGCGGGTGCACTTGACGCAGTCGGCCCTATCACATCAATTAAAAGATTTGGAAAGCCGCGTGGACGGACCGCTGTTCGTCCGCAAAACCCGGCCGGTGGAGTTCACTCGCGCCGGGCTACGGCTGCTAGCGCTGGCCGATGAGATTTTGCCCGAAGTGCGTAAAGCCGAACGGGATTTGGCCCGTCTAGCTGGCACCGAACAGGGGCGTTTACACATGGCCATCGAGTGCCATAGCTGTTTTCAGTGGTTAATGCCGACGGTGGATTACTTTCGTGATCACTGGCCGGAAGTAGAGATCGACATTCCCAGCGGGCACCATTTCGACCCCCTACCAGCGCTGGCGCGTGAACAGCTCGACCTGGTGATTACCGCCGATCCGCAGCCGTTGGAAGGTGTGCGTTATGTACCACTGTTTCGCTATGAGGGCCTGCTTGCCGTTGCCCGTCAGCACCGCTTCGCGGGACAAGCCTATATCGAGCCTGAGGCACTGGCCGATGAAACGCTCATTACCTACCCGGTGGAACAGTCGCGTCTAGATGTCTTCACGCAGTTTCTGGCGCCAGCCAACGTGCGCCCCAAAGAGATCCGCACGGCGGAGCTGACGATCATGATGATGCAGCTTGTGGCCAGCGGACGCGGCGTGTGTGCACTGCCCAACTGGGCGCTCACCGAGTATTTGGAGCGCGACTATGTCAGCGCCGTAAAGCTCGGCGATCAAGGCATTTGGAGCACACTTCATGCGGCCATTCGGGAAGAGAGCGCCGAGGCGCCGTGGATGCAGGACTTTTTACGCACCGCCAAGGAGACGTCCTTTGCGGTACTCTCTGGCATTAAACCGGCGATTCGCGACGAGGAATCAGCAGCGTAAAGCGCGCGCCGCCCAGCGTGGGACTGCTGTCCACGGTAACGCTGCCACCGTGACCCGCCATGATTTTTTGTACGATCGACAGACCAAGGCCGTAACCACCGGAGCTACGAGCGCGGCTATCGTCCAGCCGCGCAAAGGGCTTGAAGACATCGGCCCGCGCCTCGAAAGGAATCCCCGGCCCGTCATCCTCGACATCGATACGCACCAAGTGCGGCTCATCCCACAGGCGAATCACCACTTGGGATTTGCCGTAGCGACAGGCGTTACCCACCAGATTCTGCAGCGCCCGCTGAAGGTAGCGGGGCTCTGCCAGCAGCTCGATATCCGGCCCTGGCACCAGGGTCAGTTGCTGACGAGCATGCAGCGGGGCCAGCGTGTCGATCACCCTTTCGGCCATGGCTCGGCACTCGACCAGCGCCATTTCGAGTTCGGCGCCGTTAACCGTTTCACCGCCCAAGCGGGCGTACGTTAGAATTTCGTCCACCAGTTCATCGAGCTCGGCGATATCTGCATCGATACCCTGTAGCTGACGCTGAATAGCGGGTTGGTCGGTCATGTCTTCGACCATCTGCACCGCAAAGCGGATACGCGCTACCGGCGTGCGCAGCTCGTGAGATACCGCGCGAATCATCTCCTGCTGACCGCGCAGCAGGCTCTGCACCTGGTTCGCCATACCATTGAAGGCCATCCCCAAGCGTCCCAGAAAGTCGCCGCTCTCCACTTTGACCCGCGTCTCCAAACGACCGCTGGCGATCCGCGTTGCGGCCAATTCCAAACGTGCCATCCGCGACTCGATACTGCGCATGATCAGATAAATGATCAGGCTGAGGACCACCATCAGTGCGACAAGCAGCGGCAGATGCAGGTTCAGCGGCAGGGTGTCCCCCCGGGAAATGGGGCCTGCCTGCAACCACTGCTCCGCGCCACCTGTCTCATTCGGCAGTTGATAAAGCAGCGTAATGGAGAGTTTGTCCGAGACGAGCCGGGTGATGACCCCGCCCAGGGTGAGCTGAAACTGCTGTTCGGTGGTTAGATCGTCGGGAAGCGCATTGAGCAGGCTCAGCGGCCAGTTGCCCGGCCGCAAACGCGTGAGCGCCGTCAGCCGCTCCTCGGCAGGCATACCGGCTAGCCAATCACCTAACAGCACCATACTGCCCTGCCATTGGCGCTCGCTCCAGGCACCAAAGGTGGCTTCCAGCAGCCACTGCTCTCCACTGCCAGTCGTCGGTAGGCGCTGACGTAGCTGCCACGGCGGCTCTGACACCAGCACCGTGCCACGCTCGATGCGCGCCCGCTCAAAATAGCCAAGGGACGCGTCGCTGAGGCTACGCAGCGCGAGCTGCATTCCCAACTGTTCCGAAAACTCCCCCAGCAGCGCTTCCCGCCTCTCCATGGGCACGTCCGCTAACCGCTGAGTCATCAGCGACATGGGCAGCGCAGCGAGCTGCTCACGGTAATCCTCACGGCGCACCTGCTCGATAAAAGAGCGCCCGCCCAGCGCGATGAAAAACACCACGCAAAGCGCTAACCCCAGCAGCAGGTAGAAACGCAAAAACGTGCCGTGACTCAGCACTCGCCGCATGCCACAACCTCTCTTAACTGTCCTTTACGAACAGGTAGCCTTTGCTGCGCACGGTTTTGATGCGGTGCGGCTGATTGGGATCGTCGCCAATTTTGGGACGAATCCGCGACACCCGCACGTCGATGGAGCGGTCCTGACCGTCGTACTTGATACCGCGAAGATCGCTGAAGATCTCTTCACGGGTCAGCACACGACCCGCATTCCGCGCCAACAGCCATAGCAAATCGAATTCGGCGCTGGTCAAGTCGATGCGATCACCAGAGAGCCAAGCTTCACGGGTGGCGTTGTCGATCTCCAAATTTTCGAACTTAAGACGCATTTCGCCATCTGGAGCAGGACCATCGGCACGCCGCAGCAACGCGCGCATGCGTGCTAGCAGCACGCGCGGCTGCACCGGTTTAGGCACGTAGTCGTCCGCGCCCATTTCGAGTCCTAATACCTGATCGAGATCGTCCGTTCGGGCGGTTAGCATCATGATGGGGCCGACAAAATTGGGCCGAACACGGCGACAAATCGCTAAACCATCTTCCCCCGGCAACATTAGATCCAAAATGACGAGATCAGGCTGCAGCGTCAAAATACGGTCGACTCCTTTGGCGCCATCCGCTTCTAACGTGACTTGAAAGCCGTTTGCCTCCAGGTAGTCGCGGGTGAGCTCCGCCAAGCGCTGATCGTCTTCGATGATAAGCACGTGATCCTGGTCGGGGTAGTCGGGGGTGACCGCATCCTGTTCCCCAAGTGCTTGAAATTGCTGTTCCAAGTGATCTACCATCCTTTTTCTTCACTCCGCTTAGGCAGTTTGTATTATCACCCGCTCACCCGATGCAAAAGCAGGTCGTGATAGCTCCCAGGATACCTCAAAACCTCGCCAGCGCCTGCCCTTTGATCAATGTTCCCTGGCTTTCGTTACTGGGCAGCTTGGGTCGGCTTGATTCTTCTAACATCAAGCGCTAATGTGAGGTGGCAGACTGTCGACAATCTGACAGGAGGAGATCCCATGGGAGATGGCAAAGCCAAAAGTGTCATTAAACGTGTTTATGTGCCGACACAGGTGCGTGACCTGCCCAACGGTGAGAAGCTGAAGATCCCCGGGCACTACAAGGCACCGCCTACCGATGCCAATAGCGCAATGGATGAATAGCCGCTATTCATGATGCTCAATACAGAAAAGGCAGGCCCTCACGGCCTGCCTTTTTATATCTCTACTTGTAATGTTCCGGATGATCAAATCGCCTATAGGAGTTATCCTTTGCTAGCCGCCAGGGAGCTTCTTCAGCAATTCATCCGGGAACAGGTTCATGGACATCAAGCTGCATAAACAAGCAACGACAACG